>CAMWXE010000017.1 GCA_947178145.1 uncultured Lachnospiraceae bacterium
CACTCGAAGAAATATCCTGCGCAATCTGTATCACTTATTTTCCTACAGATCCTAATGTCATGTATCAGGCGGGATTATTTCTACGGACATTCCAGGGAAGATAGGCGGCCATACGGCCTGTGGGGGAATGATGGCAGTTTCCAGGCCACATAGCGTTTTGTGTGGAGGAGGGTGATTATAAAAGAAAAGCAGGGAGGCAGCAGAGTGACAACGAGAGAAGAGGCATTGAACTATGGGCTTACGTTTCCTGATGTGTATCAGGATGCCCCGTTTCATGATGAGAACTGGATACTGGTGCGATATAAGAAAAATAAGAAGGCATTTCTGTGGACGTATGAGTATCAGAATCAGATGCGCATCAATATCAAAGTTGAGCCGGAATGGAGAGATTTCTGGAGAGATACATACAAGTCTGTGATTCCAGGATACCATCAGAACAAGGAGCACTGGAATACAGTGATTCTTGATGGGAGCATTCCTGACGAAGATGTAAAGCGGATGATTGCGGAGAGCTATGATCTGATCACTCGCTGATCTGGCTCTTGCGGTTATTGCGATGGGATAGATGGAGCATATAGCTGCAAGTACATTGGAAGCCTGCGTGGCAGAAACGTTACAAGGGATTTCGAAACATGCAGCACAAAAAAAGGAGGGCATATTTTATGGTAGTGCGATACGATTTATCAGCAATTGATATGGTTAAGATGCTTGGCTGTACGAGGCCGCCTGGCAGGGAGGAATGGGAAGATTTGCGGAAAAGATACAATCCCTCGCTTCCGATGGACATGACAAGGCTGGAGCGTTTTCAGGAGGAATACCATCAAACGATTCCGCCGATGCTGTACGAATTTTTGCGTCTGGCAAATGATCATCCGCTGTTTGAGACGGCAGATATCTGGGCAGCAGGTTCATGCCTCCCGTATTTCTCCTATGAAGATATTGAAGAGCAGATTGAGGAGGACAGGGATTACTGGGAGGAGACGCCAGAAGATCGGGCGGAGGATGAGTATTATCAATTATCGCAAATCCCCAGAGAGCAGTGGAAAGAGTCTGTTCTCAATTATCTGTACATTGGCAGCGACTATGCCGCCGGGGTTGTAAACTTTGGTATTTGTGAGACGGATCTGGATCGGGAGGATCCGCCTGTCTATTATCTCCATGAGGCGGGGTCTGTAAAGGATTGGAAAGTGATTGCAGATACGTTATCCGACTTTCTTGGCGGAATTGTCTGTGATATGCTTGCGGGTGTCCAATACACGACAGCGAAGGATTATTTGGAAAAGAGAGGGTGGGAGTTTATTGAGTCAGGATACAGCTCCGGGGAAGAACTGTGCAATCAGTTGGCGCAGCGGCAAATTGACCTGTCTGCAATGAAAAAATATCCTTCTGTTTATGGGACAGATGCGACTTACTGCCTCTGCGCAGACGAGGAGGCAGGGAGATTGTATTTGACTGTAGATGACAAAAAGCTATTGGTGATTCAAAAAACAGAATAAAACTGTAAAAAATGATTGCATTCAGAACAAATGTGTGATAAGATAAAAGCGAACAAAAATTTGGAAATTCTGTTCGAAAATATCTTGTCACACTTTTTTGCATTTGAGTGCAGCACTTGCGATTCATAGATATTATTCATAGATATTATGAAATAGATATTATTCATAAATACCATTCAGATAGAGGTTAGAAGTATGGACGATCTTATTCAAAACAAATTGACATCCTGCGAAATCGATACTGTCGCAAATTGTAAAATCAATCATCAGATCGATATACAATCCGGTCCTGAACTGTGCACAACATCGACACAGACGATTATGGAGAAGCTTTCTATATTGACGGATGCCGCGAAATACGATGTGGCATGCACCAGCTCAGGCGTTGACAGGAAAGGAAACGGGCGCGATATGGGCAGTTGTGTGTCGGCCGGCATCTGTCACAGTTTTTCCGCGGATGGCCGATGCATTTCGCTGTTAAAGATCCTGATGTCAAACGAGTGTGTCTACGATTGTAAGTACTGTGTGAACCGCAGAAGCAACGATGTGCCGCGGGCGACCTTCACGCCGGACGAAATCTGTGAGCTGACTATGAATTTTTACAGGCGGAATTATATCGAAGGCCTGTTTTTGAGCTCGGGGATTATCAACAACCCAAGTTATACGATGGAACTGATTTATAAGACATTGTATAAGCTGAGAACTGTGTACCGCTTTCGCGGGTATGTGCATGTAAAGGGAATCCCGGGTACAGATCCGATGCTGATTCAGCAGATTGGATATCTGACGGACCGAATGAGTGTAAACCTGGAGCTTCCCACAGCGGAAGGGCTGGAAAAGCTTGCGCCCAACAAACACAGAAAAACGATTCTCACGCCAATGCGGCAGATTCAAAATGGCATTGCACAGGGAAAACAGGAGCTCGCGCTATATCGGAGTGCGCCGTCATTCGTCCCGGCAGGGCAGTCCACGCAGATGATCATCGGAGCGACGCCGGAGAGCGATTATCAGATCATGTCGGTCGCGGAGGGACTGTATGACAAGTTTGGCATGAAGCGTGTATTTTATTCTGCCTATGTGGGGGTCAACGAGGACAAGGCGCTTCCATCTGTGCAGACAGCCTCCCCGCTTCTGCGGGAGCACAGGCTATATCAGGCGGACTGGCTGCTGCGGTTTTACCAGTTCCGGGTGGATGAGCTGCTGAATGAAAAGCACCAGAATTTCAATGTGCTGCTGGACCCGAAGTGCGACTGGGCGCTGCAGCATTTGGAGCAGTTTCCGGTGGAAATCAACAGGGCGGACTATCAGATGCTTCTGCGCGTGCCGGGGATCGGAGTAAAGAGTGCGCAGCGCATCTGCAAGGCGAGGAAGAGCGGGGCGCTCAATTTTGACAATCTCAAGAAAATCGGTGTGGTCTTAAAGAGGGCCTTGTATTTTATTACCTGCAATGGGAAGATGATGTATCACACCAGGATAGAGGAAGACTATATCACACGAAATCTTCTGGCAGAGCATGAGAAGCTTCCGTTTGATAAGGATGGCATGACATACAGGCAGTTGTCGCTGTTTGACGATGCGCAGGAGAATGTGGAGTTGTTTGATAAAATAAGTTGATAGTACATGTGTTAAAATGTGTTTGTCACAGGTGATGTGCAGATTCTCATCGTGTGCTGGTACTCCGATTTCTGACAGGATGGAGTAAGGAGCTGAAAAAGAATAACGTTGCTGTCTGAGTGAAATGGGCGTACGAAAGCGGAGTGGAATACTGATGATTGGCGGCATTGTTTTGCCGTGATAACGGGAGAGGATGGTATGGAGGAGTATATTTTAATATGCGAGGACAGCACGGAGGGAATTCTTACAGGTGTCTATGAGGCATATCAGTTCAAGAAGAGGATGGGGATAGCAAGTCATGATAGTATTCACCTTGTGACGAAAGAACCTGATATGCAGCGGCTGTTTACAGAGTATGACCATATTCAGACCGATTATGAGAAAGCGGGGAAAGTTACAAATACCATAGTTCGACAGCTGGGAAACGAGACTTGGTACAGGCTGAGCATGGCGATGGTATCCTGCTTTGAAGAGAAAGCAGACGCGGTGTACCATACGATTGTGTCAGGACTGAAAATGCAGGACAGACACATAACGGACAGGCTGCAGGAGGACTGCGTACAGCAGGCTTTCCGGTGTGCGAGGGCATCTGACAATGAACTATGCCATCTGAAACAATTCCTGCGTTTTTCAGAACTGCAAAATGGAATGCTCTATGCGAAGATTGATGCGAAGCACCATATCCTTCCGTTTCTGATGCCGCATTTTGCTGACAGGCTGCCGGCAGACAATTTTGTGATCTATGATGAGAATACGCAGATGTTCGGACTGCATGCAAGCTTCAAGAGGTGGTATCTCATGCAGGGGGCGGATTTTGACGAGCAAAAGCTGGTATATTCGGAGGTAGAGGAGGCGTATCAGAAGTTATTCAGGCAGTTTTGCGACAGCATTGCGATCGAGGCGCGCATCAATCCAAGGCTGCAGATGAATATGCTGCCGCTTCGGTTTCGGCCGAATATGACAGAGTTTCAATCATTTGATTGAAAGAGGGCGGTTAAATATTCTCCAGAATCCGTATATCCACAGCGGTGTAGTTGTATTCTTTTTCAGGCAGCTCGCCGGAAGTGAGGTACGTAAAAAGCAGGTCAAGCGGTTTTTTGCCCTGAATGCGCGGCTGCTGGCAGATTACTGCGGACAGCACGCCTTCCCGCAAAAATTGCTCTGTTGTGTCGGCCTTGTCAAAAGCAATCACACATAGCTTATCTGCCATTCCAAGTGATGTGATTGCACGGCAGCCGCCATACACACCGCCGGCGGCAAAAAAGAGCGCGTTGATTTCAGGATGCTCTTTTAACAGGCGCAGAGTCTGTTCATAACTTTCGATTTCGTCATCCTGTGTCTCAATAATTGATACAATGTGCATCCGTTCCTGTTCTGACTGAAGTGTGTCGGTGAATCCGGCAATGCGTTCTGTATGGCAGAGGATATCCGAGGATCCGGTAATGATTCCAATGGAAACAGCGCCATGTGTCATCCGCTTCAACAGACCGGCAGCAGTAGCGCCGCTTTTGGTGTAGTTGCTTCCGACATAAGCGATTCGCCTGGAATTTTCTATGTCGGTATTTAAAGTGACAACAGGAATTCCCTGTTCGTGAAGCTCATTGATGCGAACACGGATGCGGTCATCATTGTGCGGCGCGAGTGCAATGCCGTTGACCTCCTCGCTGAGCAGTTCGTCAATAGCATTTAATTGTGCATCCACATTGATAGGGATTTGTTTTACGAGAACAGTACAGCTATATCCCGCTAAATCTTCTGCTTTTTCAGTGACTCCTTTTAGAACATCAGCAAAAAAAGGATTGTCTGTGGAAAACAGGATAACGCCCAGCTTTAATTTCTTTTTCTGGGCAGCAAGCGCTAAGCCCGCTTTGTTTGGCTTGTAGTCGAGGGCTTTTGCAATCTCGTTGATTTTTTCAGCAGTTGCGGGATTGACAGATCCCCTGTTGTTGAGTACCCTGTCAACGGTTCCGCGGGATACGCCGGCCAGCGCGGCAATCTCTTTTATTGTTGCCATATCGTTCCTCCTGTTATTTGATGGGGAGCTGTTCCTTAGTAACCTTAAAATATTATACTGGAATAAATCCAGTCGATGCAAATAGTTCGTTTATATCTTTTTGTCTGTTACTGGAACGGAGTGAACAGTAACCTGAACAATTCTTCATGATTAGTATAAAGTGATTTTTCAGAAAAAGCAAGCGGAATGTTGCACGTGCACGTTTTGACACATTGCCTGTGTGTTACAGTTCGCACTCGGCAAATTTTGAAAAGAATTTTGGGATTCAAGGGCAATTTAGGCATTAATCACAATAATTTTTATGTATTTTGACGAAAATAAAATATTGCAAAATAACTACTTGATTTTTAATGTAACACACACTATTATGAAGTTAGCTGCTGGTGCGTGCACGAGCACAGAAATAGGCTGATGTGATATGGAGTGTACTGTTTTTTGCAAAGAAAAGCGGTGTTGTAGGGCAATAGAGATATTGCTTTGTCGATTAAGGAGGATTTCAAAATGAATAATTTACCACAGGTAAAAGTAGGTATTGTAGCAGTAAGCCGTGACTGTTTTCCTGAGAGTTTGTCAGTGAACAGAAGAAAGGCTTTAGTCAAGGCATATGCCGATAAGTATGGCATGGATGGCATCTATGAATGTCCTGTATGTATTGTGGAGAGTGAGATACATATGGTACAGGCGCTTGAGGATATCAAGAAGGCAGGCTGCAACGCTCTCTGCGTATATCTTGGAAACTTTGGTCCTGAGATTTCAGAGACACTTCTCGCAAAGCATTTTGATGGTCCTGCTATGTTTATCGCAGCAGCGGAGGAGACACAGAATGATCTTGTCGGCGGACGCGGAGATGCGTACTGCGGCATGTTAAATGCAAGCTATAACCTGAAGCTTCGCAATATCAAGGCATATATTCCTGAATATCCGGTAGGAACAGCGGAGGAATGTGCAGACATGATCAATGAGTTTCTGCCGATCGCAAGAGCGATTGTCGGACTTTCTGATTTAAAAATTATTTCTTTCGGACCCAGACCGCTCAACTTCCTTGCATGTAATGCACCGATTAAGCAGCTTTACAACATCGGTGTCGAGATCGAGGAGAACTCAGAGCTTGACTTGTTTGAGGCATTCAAGAAGCATGACGGGGACGAGAGAATTCCTGCAAAGGTGAAGGAGATGGAGGCAGAGCTCGGAGAGGGCAATATGAAGCCGGAAGTACTGCCAAAGCTTGCGCAGTATGAGCTGACACTTCTTGACTGGGTTGAGGCGCACAGAGGATACCGCAAGTATGTAGCGATTGCCGGAAAGTGCTGGCCTGCATTCCAGACACAGTTTGGTTTTGTGCCTTGTTATGTGAACAGCCGTCTTACTGGTATGGGCATTCCGGTATCCTGCGAGGTTGATATCTATGGCTGTCTGAGCGAATTCATTGGTACATGCGTGAGCCAGGATGCGGTTACCCTGCTCGACATCAACAACACAGTACCTGCTGACATGTATAACGAGTCGATTAAAGACAAGTTTCACTATACACATAATGATACATTCATGGGCTTCCATTGTGGAAATACCAATACGAAGAAGCTTAGTTTCTGCAGCATGAAGTACCAGATGATCATGGCCAGGACACTTCCAGAGGAGGTTACACAAGGTACACTTGAGGGCGATATCATTCCAGGGGATATCACATTCTACCGTTTACAGTCTACAGCGGACTGCAAGCTTCGCGCGTACATCGCACAGGGCGAGGTTCTTCCGGTAGCGACAAAGTCTTTCGGAAGTATCGGTGTATTCGCGATTCCTGAGATGCAACGTTTCTATCGCCATGTATTGATCGAGAAGAATTATCCGCACCATGGTGCAGTTGCCTTTGGACACTTTGGAAAGGCACTGTATGAGGTATTTAAGTACATCGGAGTGCCTGTGGAAGATTTGAACTACAACCAGCCGAAATCGCTTCCATATCCTACGGAGAATCCATTTGCGTAGACAGAGAGCCGATCGTTACTGTTCACACATCCATTAAAGTAGAGGAATGATGTTCCTTTAATCAAGTTGTGTGCAATATTTGGTGCTGTTTACGCCTTCAAGAAACAAAATTGTGCCAAAATCAGATGGGAGTGAACAATAACAGCTGATTTTGGAATATCCGTACCAGAAGTATTGCGGCATCGTTCTGAGAGTTTAAAATGAGTTAAATTTGGAACAGGGAAGTGTTGTGCAAGGGCGAAAGACGTACAGAAATTCGCCCTTGCTTTTCTGTACAGCAGACAGAGCAATCTGGATGAGTGGAAAGATGAGCCGCGACCAGCCCGGGCAGGGAGACGAAGCGTTCTGCAATCGGATCGGCGGGCCACACACCCGTCATTTTTTTATAACTGACAGAAAAAAATATTAGGGTATTATCAAAATGAAGAAAACTGACAAACAAGTAATTGACATTCTCTCACAATGCGTTTATACTATAAACGATTCATAGTAAAATACAAAAATAAAGAAAGGAGGCAGACGATATGTTAAACAACAACAGAATTATCAAATTATTTCAACAGAATAATTACCAAAATGCCTCCCAGGATATTGCAAATTGAATTCGTATACATTTTCCGGCAGTTCTTTCAAGAAGGAAAAGGTCTGATGCGTCACGGTTGTCTCCAGGAGCCGTGGCTTTTTTTGTGCATACGCCAACGCAGAGGAAATACGACGCGGAGTGGCGCATCCATATATTTGCAGTTCTTAGGATCTGTATCACTTATTTTCCTACAGATCCTTATCGGGAGATTTCAGTGAAGCTGAAAGATGGAGGGTGAAATGAACTTACCAAATAGTTTTGTCAATGTTGTCCGTAAATATGGGATTGAGAAAAAAGAGATCCTGTTTGCAGCCACAGCGGATTTTGATGCGGATTACCGCTTTGCAGACTCTGTGGCGGCGCTGACCAGGGAAAAGCTGATTTTGGCAGCCTATCCCTGTGTGGAGAAGGCAGAATATAACTTTGGCGGTTATGGCGGTTGGCAGATGAATGATATGACCCTGGCCGAGGAGCCGGCGGTGCAGATTTTTGAATTGAAGAACATAGAACACATGGAGGTTATCCGTCAGGTGGCAACAGGTCTTTTGATGGCAAAGATTGACGGCGTGGAGCGGAATCTGTGCCATTTTTCCAACACAAAGATGGAATCATTCACAAGACTCTGCCGTCTGAGAGAGAAGCTGGATAAGGGAGAAGAAATCAGGGCGGAGGATCTGGATGTTAAAAAGGGCAAGGAGTGCTGTCCAAAGTGTGGGATGATTTACCCGGACCAGGAGCGGAAAGTCTGCCCCAAGTGCATGGACAAAAAGTCCATTCTCTTCAGGGTGATGTCCTACTTTAAACCATACAAAAAATATCTTGCCGTGATGGTACTGTGCTATCTGGGGACAGCCGTGCTGAATCTGGTCTGGCCATATCTCAGCGGAACGATTCTCTATGACAAGGTGCTGGCCAAAAATGAGGCGTTTCTTGCCGTGCTGCACCTGCCGGCGGGGCACTTTCTGACTGCTCTGACAGGACTGGTCATTGCCATGATTGTGACAAAAGTGTCCATCCAGGCATTGGGTATCCTGCAGGGTGTGCTGACTGCTAGGATCGCGCCGGAGGTGGTGGCGAAGCTGAAAAGCCAGGTGTTTACTTCCATGGGAAGGCTGTCCATCAGCTTTTATTCCAGACGACAGACCGGCGGCCTGATGACCCGTGTCTCTGACGACGCGGATGAGATTTCCAGTTTTTTCATTGACGGGATTCCCTATTTCTTTATCAATGTGGGAACGATTGTGGCCACATGCATCATTATGCTGATGCTCAATCCGCTGCTGGCACTGGTGTCTATCGCGCTGATGCCTGTGCTGGTAGTGATCAGCTATCGCATGATGCCTCATTTGTGGCACTATTATGGTAAGAGGCACCGTGCCAACCGCCGTCTGAAAGGGCAGATGAATGAAAATTTTACCGGCGCGCGCGTGGTAAAGGCTTTTGGGCAGCAGGAGCAGGAGATAACGCGTTTTGCTAAGAATAACGGGAAAGTAAAAACAGCCGAAATGGATGTGGCGCGTTATGACAACAAATTTTTTGCGCTGTACTGTACTGTGGAGGATGCCATCAGCTTTCTTGTATGGGCTGTGGGCGGTGCTATGCTGATCGGAGGCTTCCATATGGAGCTGGGATTATTACTGACCTTTTCCGGTTATGTGGGACAGCTGAAAGGACCGCTGGAATTTATGTCGAGAATTATCCGCTGGTATACCAACTGTATGAACTCCGCACAGCGCATCTTTGAAATCATTGACGCAGTGCCAGAAGTAAAGGAAGTTCCCGAACCGGTCAGACCAGGGACTTTGCGTGGGGAAATTGAGCTGAGAAACGTGACGTTTGGCTATGAGGCGAACAAGCCAATCCTAAAAAACATCAGTTTTCATGTGGAGGCCGGGGAAGTATTTGGCATTGTGGGGCGTTCCGGCGCAGGGAAGTCCACGCTGGTAAACCTGATTTCCCGCCTGTATGATACCCAGGAGGGAGAAGTGCTGGTAGATGGCATTAATGTAAAGCAGTACGGATTCCGCGAGCTGCGCAGGAACGTGGCGATGGTTTCCCAGGAAACCTATATCTTTATGGGAACAGTGGCAGAAAATATTGCCTATGCGAGACCGGATGCCACCAGAGAGGAAATTATCCGGGCGGCAATCCAGGCAAATGCGCACGATTTTATCTGCAAGATGCCGGAGGGCTATGACACGATTCTTGGCTCTTCAAGCCGTGCGCTGTCCGGCGGGGAAAAACAGCGGATTTCCATAGCGCGCGCCATTCTGGCAGACCCGAAAATCCTGATTTTGGATGAAGCCACTTCCGCGGTGGACACAGAGACAGAGCTGGCAATTCAGAAATCTCTGGAACGGCTGGAGAAAGGCAGGACGGTGCTGTCTATTGCCCACCGCCTTTCCACGCTGCGCAACGCCACACACCTCATCGTGTTAGACGATGGGCGTCTCACGGAATCAGGAACCCATGAGGAGCTGATGGCCAGGAAAGGAACCTTCTATAAGCTGAGTGAGTTGCAGACGAAGGCGCTTGCCATGCGTGGAATTGAATCGTTGTCATGACAAGATTGTTATGACGAGAAAGAAATGACAAGATTGTCATGACAAGATTGTCATGACAAGAAAGGTATGGTTATAGATATGATGGAAAATGAAAACAGTATGCCAGATTTGCTGGATTTGAAAGAGTTTGACGAGGAGGCTCTGAAGGCGGAGTCAGCGGAGCTCCTTGAGATGCGGTTGCTAAACGGAGAAAATGCCCGGTTCAGCAGAACAGAGGGCGGATTTGTCGCACTGAAAACGGGTGACCGGGAGTATTCCCGGGTCGGTGTGTACCTGACTTTTCCGCTGACAAATCCGGAAGAATATATCTCTATCCGCGAGGCGGACGAAAAGGCCAAAGAAATCGGCTTAATTGAAAAGCTGAGCCAGCTTCCCAAAGAACAGCAGGAAATGCTGCGGGAACAAATTAAACTGCGCTATTTTATGCCTGTGATTACCAAAGTGCTGGACGTAAAGGATGAGTATGGTTATGCTTATTGGAATGTGACGACTACCTTTGGCGCGTGTCGTTTTACGACCCAGATGAGCGGTGACGCAGTGATTGCGCTAAGTGACTCCAGGCTGTTGGTGACGGACATTGATGGAAACCGCTATGAGATTCCAGACTTTTACCAGCTTAGTGTCATGGAGCGCAAGAAACTGGATTTGTTTATTTAACGTCTCGAAAGAACGGTTTTGAAATAAAAATGAGGGATTGATATGAAACTATTGTATACTTTGAGTGAACCACAGAAAAAGGCACTTTCCCTTGACGGCGGGGAGGAGATTTACTACTGTGTCCCTGTGGATTTGCAGTATGACAACCGCGCAAAGATGGCGAAAGAAGCTTATGCGGAAATGGTCTGGCTGGTAGTGACCACTGCGCGTTTTCTGGTGCTGGAACAGGAAAAGGTGACTGCCTCCTTTCCGCTGGCAGACTGCGAAAAAATTAAGTGTGAACATCAGGTCAACAGCGGTATTGTCACTGTGTTCATGAAGGAAAAGGATCGTCTGCCAATCTGCGCCGCGCGTTTTTCCATGAGGCATATCATCAGGGTATCCTATGTGGTCCGGGGGGCGCAGGCGATTGTCACCAGCCTGCAGAAAGGCCATACGGCCAGGCAGGCTGAGAAGGTTGTCAGTCATGAATATGAAAAATATTGTGAAAAGTGTGGCCGGACGCTTCCCGGAACCAGCAAATGTCCCTACTGCGAGGGAAAAGCGGATTTGCTCAAAAAGTTTATGGCACTGTGTGGGGAATACGTCGGAAAGCTTCTGCTGATTTCCCTGCTTATGACATTGGGGGCAGTTGTCAATCTGGTGTCACCTATGGTGCAAAAACAATTTATTGACGGAGCATTGGCTTCCGGCAGCGGCAGCTGGGGAGATCTGTGGCTGTTTGTGGGAATTACCTTTTTCCTGCTGGCTGCCCGCATCCTGTTGGAGGTTTACCGCTATTGGCAGTGTGTGTCTCTGGGCGCTTCCTTAAGTATGGGGCTTCGAAGTAAGCTGTATTATAAAATACAGGCGCTTTCGCTCTCCTTTATCAACAACCGGAAACCTGGTGAGCTGATGAACCGGGTTTCCGGCGACACAAAACAGATCCGCAGCTTCATGGAAGAGGTGTTTGGAGATATGTTTTCCACGCTGCTGACCATGATTGTCTCATTGGTGATGATGTTTACCATAAGCTGGAAGATGACACTGCTGTCCATGGTTTTTATTGTGAGTGTCTTTGTGATTACCCGGGCATTCTGGCATCATATCCACGCTATTTTCCACAAGCAATGGCTGAAAATGGACGATCTTTCCAGCAGTCTGCAGGATATTATTTCCGGTATGAGGATTGTGAAATCTTTTGGACAGGAAGAGAGGGAGTCAGTGCGGTTTCAGACAAAAGCGGAGGAATTTGCTGCCATCAGCAGAAAAAATGAAACCTTCTGGGCTATTTTCTTTCCAATCCTGACGTTTCTGTTAGGAGCGGGAACGTATATCGCAGTTTATTTCGGCGGCATCGACGTACTAAGTGGGAAGATGACAGTCGGCCAGCTGGTTCAGTTTATCACTTACTGCGGTTACCTGTTTGGGCCATTGAGCTGGATGACTCATCTGCCGAGGGCGGTGATGCAGATGATTACCAGTCTGAACCGGATTTATGACGTTCTGGATGAAGAGCCTGTCATCACGGACACTGAGGAAAGCAGGGAATTTCCGATTCAGGGCGCTTTTTCCTTTGAAGATGTTTCTTTCGGCTATCACACATATGAGCCTGTACTGGAGCATGTCAGTTTTACGGTGGAGCCGGGAGAGATGATTGGTCTGGTGGGTGCTTCTGGCACTGGAAAATCTACATTGATCAATCTGATTATGCGTCTGTATGACGTGGATCAGGGCAGGATTACACTGGACGGCACAGATATCCGCAATATCAAGGCTGACAGCCTCCACTCCCAGATTGGCGTGGTGCTTCAGGAGACATTTCTGTTTTCAGGCAGCATTCTTGCCAATATCCGTTTTGCAAGGCAGGATGCGTCCCTTGCAGAGGTCATTCAGGCGGCAAAAGCGGCAAATGCCCATGACTTTATCTGCAAGACTCCTGACGGATATAACACCTATGTAGGGGAGCATGGCTACAATCTGTCCGGCGGCGAGCGACAGAGGATTGCCATCGCCAGGGCCATTCTGAACAATCCGAGACTGCTGATTCTGGACGAGGCGACCTCCGCATTGGACACGGAGAGTGAATTTCTGATTCAGCAGGCGCTTGACCGTCTGGTGAAAGGCAGGACTACTTTTGCCATTGCCCATCGTCTTTCGACCCTGCGCAATGCGAGCCGTCTGGTTGTGATTGACAAACACGGGATTGCGGAGATTGGGACGCACAATGAACTGCTGGAAAAGAAAGGAATCTACTATGGGCTGGTGACAGCGCAGCTGAAGATGGCCGAAGGCGGTTAATGCCATCTGTGACAAGTGCAGGATTCCACAAAATTTCGCTCATCGGTCATTGATCGGGAGCGTTTTTTTGATACAAAATGAGAGTTTTATGTCACACAAGCAGGGGAACGCTGTCTAATAGAGTAGGAGGTAAAAAGCTATGAATGTAAAAACGAAGGAAGAATTACAAAATTTGGTGGAGAAGGCCACTTCCGGAGACAAAAGTTCTCTGGAAACAATCGTCTTAAGCGTGCAGGATCTGGTGTTCAACCTTTCCCTGCGAATGCTTGGCACGTTTGCAGATGCAGAGGATGCAACGCAGGATATTCTGCTGAAAATGATTACCCATCTATCATCTTTCAGAGGTGATAGTTCTTTTACGACATGGGTATTCAGCATTGCGGTCAATCATCTGAGGGACTACAAAAAGCATATGTTTGCGAAGATGCCCCTTAACTTTGAATTTTATGGAGATGATATCAAAAACGGGAAGATTGATGATGTGCCGGATCTGACGCAGAACGTGGAAAAGTCTATTTTGGCGGAGGAACTCAAAATGTCCTGCACGAATGTCATGCTGCAATGCCTGGATACAGAGAGCCGGTGTATCTTTATCCTGGGTACGATGTTCAAGGTTGACAGCCGGATTGCCGGAGAAATTATGGGGCTCTCCCCCGAAGCTTACCGTCAGCGGCTGTCGAGAATCCGGGGTAAGATGGCAGATTTCCTGAAGGAGTATTGCGGCGAGTACGGAAATGGGACATGCCGCTGTACAGACAGGGTAAACTATGCGATTCAGAATCACCGAATCAGCCCGGCACGGTTGGAGTTTACGGCTGCCATCCCTTCTGCGATACCCATGGAGACAATGGTGGAAGTGAAGGAAGCGATGGAGGAAATTGACGATCTTTCGCAGGAGTTTTCTTTTTGCAAAGCGTATCAGTCTCCGGCAGGCCTGAAAGCGTTCCTTCAGAATTTTTTGGACGGAACGTCCTTTTCGGTTGTCCGAAATGCGTAGAAAATGCAAATCGGGAGATCGCTAAAAGCAGGAAGTGGTGGGAAAATATGAATACGCAATTGATATTAAAATATTTGAATGATTTGAGTGAGAATAATAACCGTGAATGGTATCATGCACACAAAGCGGAATATAAAGAGGCGAATGAGGAATTTGAGGCGCTGATTCAAGACCTGATTCTCCGTATTGGGGAATTTGACAGCAGTGTGATCCATAATGAGCCCGGACAACTCACATTCAAGCTGGTGAGAGATACTCGGTTTAGTCATGACAAATCGCCCTATAATCCAACGTTCAGGGCGCACATTTCCCAGATGGGAAAGCTGCCGGTTCCTGTGGGTTATTACATAATGATCAAGCCGGGAAACCAGTCTTTTCTCGGAGGCGGGCTTTTTGCGGATATGTTCAAGGACGCAACGGCAATGATACGGGATTATATTGCAGCGAACGGGTCGGAATGGGAAGAGATGATCCATGAACCGGCGTTTGAGCAATATTTTACTGTACAGGGAACCGCGTTAAAAAATGTTCCGGCAGGGTATGACAAGGAGCACCCGCAGGCAGAATACTTAAAGTTTAAGAGTTGGTATCTGGAATATACAATAAAGGATGTGGAGTTGGGCAATGCGGAAGCATTTCTTGCAAAGGCAACAGAGATTTTCCATATCATGAGGCCCTTCAACGACTATTTGAACAGAGCGCTTGCTGGTTTTCAGATGCCTGCAAGGTAAGAAACTTCCTAAGAAAATTTATTGCAAAATATTGCGGGGATATTATAATAAGAGTATGACTGCTGATCGTGTGAGAGGGTTTAACGTGAAAACACAAAAAATAACAATCAAAGACGTTGCGAGGGAGGCAGGCGTATCGATATCGACCGTGTCCAATGCACTGAACGGTGTGGATGTGCTCCGCCCTGAGACAAAACAGCATATTCTGAGAGTGGCAGAGCGGTTGAACTACGTGCCGAACCTGAACGGCAGAAACTTAAAAACCCAGTATACCAATGTGATCGGGCTTTTTGTCACCTCAGTGAGAGGGGAATATTATAATATCCTTGCCGACGCCATATACCAGAGATGTAAAAAGTACGGCTATGAGCTGAATATATTTGTCAGTGAAAAGGCTGAGACCATGATGGCCAATATCCTTGGCAGGCGAATTGATGGAGCCATCATATCAAATAAGTTTATAGAGGAGCGGGAGACAGCACTTCTTTTCGAGACACAGACACCTGTTATTTTTATGGACAGGGAGCTTGAGGGAGAGAAGATTGCCAGTGTTGTATTTGACTCGTACCATGAGGGAGAAATGGTAGCAGAATACCTTGTCGGATTGGGACACCGCACATTTGCCTATATGGATGGACCAGATGACAATTATGACAACATACACCGGTTAAAGGGCTTTCGGGAAGGGCTTGGAAGCAGGGGTATTATTTTGCATGAGGACTACATTATAAGAGGAAGATTTGAAAAAGAAACGGCGTATCAATCTATGAAGCAGTTTGTGGATAGCGGCAGACCTTTGCCGGAGGCTGTGTTTGCCGCCAACGATGTGAGCGCCATCGGTACAATCGAGGCGCTGCAAAATGCAGGAATTCGGGTACCAGAACAGGTAAGTGTGGTCGGCTGTGACGATATTGAGATTGCGCATCTGGTGAAACCATCCGTCACAACCGTCAGGACTTCCTTCGAGAGACAGGGGATGCTGGCAGCCGATCACCTGATTGCGCTTATCAGGGGAGAAGAAAAAGGCAGGATCGATGTCCTGCAGGGCAGAATTATCCCCAGGGAGTCCACATGTGAGAAATAGGATACCGAACTTTCAGGAACTGCACAGAAATAATCTGTGCAGTTCCTTAGATGTGAAAAAGAATGGTATTGACGGAAAGGGGACACTACATGGCACTTAAGATTGGGGTAGGCAGATCAGACTTTGAAGCGTTGCGCAGATCGAATAACTATTATGTTGATAAGACCGATATCATGTATGAGCTTGTAGAGGAAACAGACAATCAGGTTACGCTGTTTACCAGACCCCGGCGGTTTGGCAAAACGCTTATGCTGAGCATGATGCTGAACTTTTTCAGTATAAAAAAAGACAGCAGGGATCTCTTTGAGGGGCTTAAGATTACAGAGCATAAGGCGTTTTGCGAGAAATGGATGAACCAGTATCCTGTGCTTTTTATTTCGTTTAAGGATGTTGAGGCAGATTATTTTAAGGATGCATATGATATGCTGGTATACAGATTATCCGAGGTATGCATTGCGCTGGCGGATATCGCGGGATTTGATGTGACTGATTCGGCAGATCAGGAAGTTTTTGCCAGGTTAAAGTCGAAGTCTGCAAAGGCAAATGAGGTAAAAAATTCATTGAAAACCATCATGCGGATGATGCATACTGTCTATGGCAAAAAGGTTATTCTCTTAATTGACGAATACGATGTGCCGCTCGCAGGGGCGAGTGAAAAAAACACTGAGGATACATCGTACTATGCCTCTATGCTCAGCGTAATCAGGGGGATTATGAGTACCGCGCTTAAGGACAATGAATTCCTGGAGTTTGCGGTAATAACAGGCTGTCTTCGCATTGCAAAGGAGAGCATCTTTACAGGAGCCAATAATTTTGCTTCTTTTTCTGTACTGGATCAGGACTTTTCCGGGTACTTTGGCTTTTCCGGGGATGAAGTGGAGAAATTGTTATCCGCAGCTGGCAGACAGGCTCAGGCAGATGTTATCAAAGAATGGTATGATGGCTATGTATTTGGCAGCAGTCATGTGTATTGTCCATGGGATGTCATGAATTATATGTCAGTTTTGGCAAAGAGAAAGGATGCAAAGCCAAAGAATTACTGGAAATTTACAAGCCATAACGGAATCCTGCTTACGTTTGTCGAACGGACGGATTTTGACGTGACAGAGAAATTTGAGGTACTTCTAAATGGCGGAACGATAACACAGTCGATTTCTGACGAACTTACGTATGATATGCTTCACACATCGGAGGATTATCTCTGGAGTGTACTGCTTATGACCGGGTATCTGACAAAGGCTGCTGCCGATGAGGAGGGCGAGACCGTTTCACTGAAAATTCCCAACAGGGAGATCGCGTCAATCTTTGAGGACACAGTAGTTGCGTATTTTAGAAATACAGCAGACACATCAGAGCTCAATAACCTGATCCATGCGTTGTGGGAGAGTGATGTGGAAGAGGCAGCCAGGCTGATATCGGATCTTTTGTGGTACACGATCAGCTACAATGATTATCACGAGGATTATTATCATGCGTTTCTCGCAGGAATCTTTGTGGGGCGTGGATATCATGTCGAGTCAAATAAAGAAAAAGGATTGGGAAGGCCGGATATAGTGCTCAAGGACAGAAGAAACCGCCGGGCAATCATCATAGAAGCTAAGAAATCAAAGAAAGAATCGGATATGGATAAGGACTGTGACAGGGCAATCAGCCAGATTGTCACAGAGAAGTATACGGAGGGGCTTTATGGCTATACGCAGATTTTATGTTATGGAATAGCCTTTTTTCAAAAGCAGGCTAAAGTGAAGAAATCAGATATCTGAGATATCCGGGGCGGAAGACGATAAGGAACTGTGTTATTTTTCTACAGTTCCTTAAGTGACAAAAACAGATGGAGGATTTAAAAATGGTTGATATGAAAGGGAGACTGCACACGGGAGAGCTGTATTTTCCGGGAGATGAAGCGATTATGAAGGAGCAGATGGCATATCAGGATTTGCTGTGTGAGTATAATCTGACGAAACCGTCAGAGGGAGAAAAAAGAGCGGAACTGCTGCGAACGATGCTGGGTGACTGCGGGGAGGGCGTGTACATTGAAGCGCCTTTTTATTCCAATTTCGGCGGGCATCATTGTCATTTCGGCAGGATGGTGTATGCAAATTACGGATTGACGTGCGTGGACGATACGCATATCTATATCGGGGATTACACGATGCTTGGTCCCAATGTGACAATCGCCACGGCAGGCCACCCGATTCTGCCGGAACTGCGCCAGAGAGGGCTTCAGTATAATATGCCGGTGCATATTGGTCAGAACTGCTGGATCGGAGCAGGCGCAGTCATCATGCCGGGGGTAACGATCGGCGACAATGTGGTGATCGGAGCGGGAAGTGTCGTGACCAAAGATATTCCGTCCGATGTAGTTGCCGTGGGAAATCCCTGCAGGATTATGCGTGAAGTGGGTGAGCGTGACAGGAAATATTATTTCAGGGACAGGGAAATCAATTGGGATGAATGGAAGGATGAATAATGTTTGCAGGACCTGCGAATTGCAACAGAGAAACAACAGGATTACGGAAGCCTGTCAAAAAGGTGCTGCGATGGATGATTTAACTGGCAAGAGCGATGTATAAGGATGCGCCGTGATTCAGTTTCTCAGGGGCGGAGGGCTCCAGACGGTGTCTGGGAGCGCTCTTTGCCTACAGCAGTTTTCTCATCCAAATATGTGGGCAGCCTTCCTCGTTTTCAACCGTTCCAAATTCTTTATAGCCCAATTTTTGATAAAAACCAGCCGCCTGGCATTGTGAATGCAGGGCAATCGATTTTCCGCCGTTTTCCCGCACATAGTTTTCGGCCTCGCGGACGATCGCAGAGCCGATATTTTTGCCGCGGTATTTTTTAATGACAGCAAGGCGGCCGAGAGTGTAAGTATTCATTGCTTCATTCCAAAACACACGGCAGGTTGCAATGGGCAGCTCCTCCTCGTTAAATAATACAAAGTGTGTGGCTGTGGGATCTGTTTCGTCAAACTCATTCTGAAATCCCTGTTCCGCTCTGAATACAGCTTCTCTAATCTCTTTTGCACAGCTCGGAAAACTTTCATATACAGATATTCTCATGGAATTGGAATCCTCCTGTTCTGATTGATTTCTGTTTCGCATAATTATATCACATTTGCAGGGCTGTTTCTACCACAGTTTTGAGAACAGTGCCGTCGGGGACTTTGATTATTTGGATATTACCATACAGCGTTTCTTGCAGCAGGCAATATCGTACCTATAAGTGGACTATAATCAAACATTTTCCTTGCTTTCTTTGGTTCTGGCAATATGCTCTTTTAACACCAGATTGATATATTGGCTGAATGAGCGGTCATCATTTTCTGCTAGCTTTTTGATTTCTGTAATGATATCCTCATCCAGAGAGACGCTTACTTTTACTTTATATGGTTTATTGTTCATACTTTTTACTCCTTCTTCATACTTTTGTATTGTATAACAAGTCCAGGCATGATATGCTATAGTAGCTAAAAGTAGCATAAAGTAGTAAAACTGAGCACGGTGAATTATGTTACAGGAAGGATATTGAGTGTGTGAAAAGAGTCATATATATTACAGAGGAAGAAAGCGAAAAATGTCAGAAAGTAGCAGATGCATATGCAAAAGAACTTGAAGAAGAGAATATCGTGTTGTTAAACGTTGGAAGATATGGATTTGTGATGCTGCAATATTGTCAACAGCCGATTGGGATTGATTCTGCGATAACTTTTACGGACAGTGGGATAATGTTTGATTTTTTATGGGAAGAATGGTTTATCGCACAGTTAATCAGAATAGCGGAAGAATTGCATATGGTAAATATAGACGATGATGCTATTTTTGATCATCTCTCAAGAGAGAAACAGCAGGAGATTCTTGACAAGAGGCTTTATTTTGCAGAAAAGGCAGGAATTGAAAGACCCCCTCTTTCATGAGAAGATAAAGTGTGGTATGATGAGTAAACACTATGATGAAAAAACAGATAGAGGACGAATAGCAATGAAGATTTATGTAGATGCAGACGCCTGCCCGGTGGTTGGTATGATTGAGAGGGTAGCGAGACAAAATGGAATTCCTGTCATGCTTCTGTGCGACACCAACCATATACTGCATTCTGATTACAGTGAGATCAAAATAATCGGAGCAGGGGCAGATGCAGTTGATTTTGCGTTGGTAAATATGTGTACGAAATACGATATTGTGGTGACACAGGATTATGGAGTGGCAGCGATGGCGCTCGGAAGAGGAGCCTATGCGATTCATCAGTCAGGCAAATGGTACACAGATGAAAATATTGACCAGATGCTGATGGAGAGACACCTGAACAAAAAGGCAAGGCGTGCTTCCGGCAGAAATCGCATAAAAGGTTCGAGAAAACGGACGCAGGAGGACAATATCAATTTTAGACAGTCCTTTGAAAAACTAATAAAAAAGGCAGTGCATGAGAAGGCAGACAACGAATCGGGAGTATGAGAGATAACACGCCGCCCGGGCTGCGACAGAACCAGATCTTCAGAGGAGGTTTGTGAGCCCGGGCTTGATTTGATTATATATCTTTTAATTGAAAAGAGCTTATCAGGTTTCTCAAAATGCCTGCCTGGGAAGACAGCTCGTCACTGACAGCGGCGCACTCCTGACTGGTCGCGGAGTTTGCCTGGACTACAGCAGATATCTGCTCGATACCCTCATTGACCTGTGCGAGAGCCACAGTCTGCTTCTCTACGGCTTCCACGACCGTTGTCATCTTTGCAGTCACACTGCCCGCGATCTGATTGGTCTGTTCCAAGGCTTCTGTAACTCTGCCCACTGCCTGGCTTCCCGCTTCGACAGTGGAAATGGAACTCTCGATCAGTTCCTTGGTCGCCTTGGCAGCCTCGTCAGACTTGGCAGCCAGACTTCTGACCTCCTCTGCAACCACGGCAAACCCCTTGCCTGCGGTGCCCGCCCGTGCTGCTTCCACAGCGGCGTTCAGGGCAAGAATATTGATTTGAAAAGAGATACTTTCGATGGTGGACACAATAGTACTGATCTTTTCCGATGAGTCGGAAATATTCTCCATCGCTACATTCAGCTCTTTGACATAATCCATGCTGGTCCCAAGTTTTGCGCCCACCTGATTGACAAATTCTCCTGCCTCTGCTGCGGTTGCGGAAGTCCGTTTGGCACTCCCGGAGATGTCCGCCACAGTCGCAGAGATCTCCTCGACTGCGCTAGCCTGCTCTGTCGTGCCCTGTGCAAGCGACTTTGCCGTGCCAGACATCTGTTCAGCGCCTGTAGAAACCTGTTTTGCACTGGAAGAGATATTTCCCATCGTGCTGTTCAGGGCGGAGTGGATGCTGTTCAGAGACTGCCTGATCGACTGGAAATCACCTGTGTAATCCTGCTTGGCATTCAGCGTCAGATTCCCGTCAGCGATCGCTCCCAGCACATCGGAAATCTCGCCGATATAAATCTGCATACGACGTATCGTTTCCTCAAAGATCTGTCCGAGGAAACCAATTTCATCTCTGGAATGAACTTTTACATGTACCTTTTCTTTCTCTGCCAGTCCGAGATCTCCTCTTTCCAGCCGCTGTGCCACGCGGGCAATCTCTTTCAGAGGGCCGGATATCCGCCTGGAGAGATAGACAGACAAAAACAGCACACAGCAGGCAACAGTGGCAAAGCTTACCATGGAAACCACATTGATCACATTGGCAGTTCCCTGCTTTGCATTTGTCAGTGGAAGTCCTGCAAAAATCAGACCGTTAACCTTTCCGTCCTCCCCTTTTGTAGGCACGTAGGAACACAGGTAGCTGATGCCCAGAATATCTGCTTCACCCACATAACTCTGTCCCTGGTCTATTACAATTGCTTTCAGTTCAGAGGAAAGTTTTGTTCCGACCACCCGCTGGCCATTCTGCGTCACAGTGCTGTATGCACGGGTATCCCCCTCGAAGATCGTAAACTCGAATCCCATACGCTGCTTGAGTTCGTCCAGGAGCTGATTCAGATCGGTACTGTCAGAAGTTCTGTCAAGCTCATAAGCCAGCATATCCGTTCCGCTGATGCAGCTCTCTTTCTGCATGTTTGTAATCAAATCCCGAAACATATATACACAGATCATCAGCGCCATCACGACAAAAAAGATCTGCATCACTGCCATCACGCAGCCGATCTTTAATCCGATTCCAATGTATTTTCTGTGTTTTTCTCCATTTTGCATTTGTTTGTTTTCCATAATCGTTTCCTCCGTTTCTCAACAGCTCCTGTGGTGATGCCGCCCCTGGAAGAGTCGTTCAACAAGTATTCATCCGCCGTCTGGATAGCAGAACTGAGCGTGTTCTCTGTTGTTTTGTTAATTCTCTTTGCATTCAAAAAGGCGGTGATTACACCGATCGCTACTGCATCAACCAGCATTCTGCCGCACTACTCTATAATATCTTATATCTCTTGTTTTATTTTGTAAAGCGTTTTGCAAAAAATTTATTTGTGCCCTAATTGCGTGTTACTGTTCACTCCGTTCCGGTAACACGATCATAAAATGACGGAAGATTTCGTCAATTAAATATTGACAATACTGTTTTGCAATGGGTAATATAAATATGAAATAGAAACGGATGAGAAGGAGATACCTTATGTGGCTATCTCCTTTTGAACGCGTGGCGTGCGCATGGTGCAGGGAGTAAAAATCATGAGATTAATGTTACACTATATCAAAAATCATATGGGAATGTTCCTGGTGGCGGTGGTGTTTCTCTCCATAGAGACCTTTGCAGACCTGCTGCAGCCGACATTCATGTCCTATATTGTGGACAGAGGGGTCAAGGGGCAGGAGCTGCGCCTGATCCTGTGGTATGGGGCGATCATGCTGGGCATCACTGCTATGGGAGCCGTCGGCGCTGTGGTGCGCAATATTTATGCCAGCAGGACTTCACAGCTGATTGGCAAGGAGATTCGGCTTGCCATCTATGAGAAAGTACAGACGTTGTCTTATGAAAATATCGACCGGCTGCAGCCGGCTTCCATCATTACCAGAATCACCAACGATGTGACACAGATGCAGAACTTTATCAACGGTATCATGCGGATTATGCTGAAAGCCCCGGTGACCTGCATCGGCGCCGTGGTGTTGATTATCCTTCAGATGCTGGGGCTTCTGCCTCTGATGCTTGCGATTCTGGTGTGTGCGGGACTGCTGATTTACGGCAATATGAAGCTGGGCTATCCCCGGTTTGACAGAATGCAGAGGAAGCTGGACGGACTAAACCGCACCAGCAGGGAATTTCTGAGTGCGATCCGGGTAGTGAAGGCTTTCCGGGCGGAGGAGCAGGAGCAGGAAAAATTTGAGGATGCCTCCTGGCAGCTGGCCAGGGCGGGCATTTCTTCCATGCGCGTCATGGCTGTGTTTGGCCCGCTGATCAATCTGACTGTCAATGCGGGAATTGTGATGATGCTGTGGCTTTCCGGGCGGGAAATGTCCGGAGAAATCGGGAAACTGATGGCTTGCGTCAACTACATGACACAGGTGCTGTTTGCACTGGGGATGGTGTCCAATATCCTGAATTCAGCCGTCCGTGCGGTGGCGTCTTCCGCCAGAGTGCAGGAAGTCTTAGACGAAGTGCCTGCGCAGCGGGAGGCTGCAGATAATTCTTCTGCGGCAGACAGTGCGCGTGAGGAGGGCAGTGTTGTTTTTCAACAGGTGTCTTTTGCCTACGCGGGCACAGCGCGCCCAGCAGTGCGGGAGGCCAGCTTTTCCGTCAGGGAGGGAGAGACGATCGGTATCATTGGTCCCACCGGCTCTGGAAAATCGACATTGGTAAATCTGGTTCCGCGGTTTTACGATGCCACACAGGGGCAGGTGCTGGTAGGAGGGCATGATGTGACCCGGGTACCTATGGCACAGCTGCGGCAGATGGTGGCAGTCGTACCTCAGAAGGCATTGCTGTTTACGGGTACAATACAGGAGAATCTGCGCTGGGGAGATAAGCATGCGGCGATGGAGGAGATTCATCGCGTGGCGGAGGCCGCCTGTGCGGCGTCATTTGTGGAAAAACTTCCGGAAGGATACGATACACAGCTGGGGCAGGGCGGCGTCAACCTCTCCGGCGGACAGAAACAGCGGCTGTCCATCGCAAGGGCATTATTGAAAAAGCCGCGCATTCTGATTCTGGACGACTGTACCAGCGCGTTGGATGCCACCACAGAGGCGCAGGTTCTGGCGGGAATCCGCAGGGAGTCTGCGGGCATGACAGTGCTGCTGGTAAGCCAGCGGATTTCCACTGTCATGAAGGCAGATCATATTCTCTGTATGGAGGATGGAAAAATCTGCGGATTTGGTTCTCACGAGGATTTGCTGGCAGACTGCGGGCCATATCAGGCCATATATCGCTCCCAGATCGGGGACGGGAATCCGCAGACGAAAGGAGGTGTTTTCCATGGATAAGAATATGGCCACACCGCCCTCACAGCTGGGGCGTGGAAGAGGCGTACCCGCCGTGAAGCCTAAGGATATGAAGGGGACATTAATCCGTTTGTGGCAGCTGACGGAGGGGAACCGAAAAGGGCTGGGATGGATTTTGCTGTTGTCTGCGCTGGCTTCCGGTTCGGCGGTACTGTCGCCTTATTTTATTGGCCTGGTGGTCAACTGTATTGATAACGGGGAGCCAGGGTTCCGGCTGCTGGCGGTTTTGACGGTGCTGTATCTGGGGGACTGGCTGATCCGCTTCCTGCAGCAGTTCCTGATGGCGGGAACCGGACAGCGGATGATTCTGCATATCCGCACCAGCTTGTTTGTCCATATAGAGAAGCTTCCCCTGTCATTTTTTGACACCAGACAGCACGGCGAGCTGATGAGCCGTCTGACCAATGATGTGGACAATATCAGCGTTACGATATCGGATTCCCTGACACAGCTGATGATGTATGGATTTACGATTACAGGCATTTTCTGCGTCATGGTCTGTATGAGTCCTGTGCTCACCGTCATCGCGCTCTTTGCGGTGCTGCTGATCTTTTTGCTGACACGGGCGGTGACAAAGCGGACGAAGGTGCTGTTCCGGCAGCAGCAGGCGATCCTGGGAAAACTCAATGGACAGGTGGAGGAAAGTATCTCCGGGATCAGCATGGTCAAGGCATTTGGACAGGAGCAGGACATGATAGAACAATTCGTGGAGAACAACGATGCTTTTTGCGAGGTGGCAACGAAGGCGCAGATTGCGTCTGGTTATCTGATGCCTATGATGAACGTGATCAACAACCTGACGTATGTGCTGATTGCGATTGCCAGCGGCATGATGGCGCTGAATGGAAGACTGACTGTGGGCGAAATCTCCAGTTTCCTGCTGTATTCCAGACAATTTTCCCGCCCCTTTGTGGAGATTGCCAATATCTATAACAATTTTCAGACAGCGGTGGCTGGCGCGGAGCGTATTCTGGAGATTCTGGATGAGGTCTGCGAGCCGGAGGATGTGGCAGAGGCGAGGAGTGCTGTCGGAGTCCGCGGCGCTGTGAGCTTCCGGGATGTAACGTTCGGATATCGGCCAGATAAACCGATCCTTCGGAAGATCAATCTGGAGATTCCGGCGGGAACCAGAGTGGCGGTGGTTGGTCCGACGGGTTCGGGAAAGACGACGCTGATCAACTTACTGACCCGTTTTTACGATGTGCAGGAGGGTGCCATTCTGCTGGACGGTTGTGACCTGCGCCAATATCGGCTGGGAGAGCTGCGGCAGGCTTTCGGTGCGGTGCTTCAGGATACGGCGCTTTTTGGGACTTCTGTCCGGGAAAATATTGGTTATGGGCACGACAATGTTTCTGCAGATGCGGTCGAGGCGGCGGCAAAAGTCGCGGGGGCGGACAGTTTTATCCGCAGGCTGCCTCAGGGATATGAGACCATGTTAGACCAGGGAGGCGCAGAGCTGAGTCAGGGTGAGCGGCAGCTGCTGACGATTGCCAGAGCTGTGTTGGATCAGGCTCCTATCATGATATTGGATGAAGCTACCAGCTCTGTGGACACAGTGACGGAACAGCACATCCGTCAGGCAATGCTGGCCATCACGCAGGGGCGCACTTCGTTCATCATTGCCCACCGCCTGTCTACAATACGGGACTCCGACCTGATCCTGCTCATTCGGGATGGCCGGGTTGCGGAGCAGGGGACGCACCAGCAGCTCATGGCGCTGAACGGAGAATATGCGCAAATGTATCTGACGCAGATGGGGCAGATCTGAGTATGGAATTTCTATTGGCTCCTTTGGCTGCAGAGTTGACAAGGACGTGGAATAAAGGTTATACTGTTAAAGAAGGTAGCGGCTGCTAACATAAAGTAGTCGCTACTATTAGAATTGTAAGTTAGTTTTTGCTAACTAATAAATATACATGAAATCAATATGAATGAAAGGGCAATATATGAGAGTAAATTTATGTGACGGCACAACAGACAAAGATGCGAAGATTTTATATACAAATGAGAATTGCACAGCATATCAGATTCAGAATGAGGAGGGGGAACTTGCCATCAAAGAGTATCAGGTATTTTCCGGAATATGGCTGTGCTATAAGGATGCGCATATTCAGAGCTTTGCCTATCCGTCCTCCTATCCGTCAGGTATGCTGGAAATCACCCATTGCCGGGAAGGCCGGTTTGAGTATGACACCGGGGAGTACTTTTTCTATCTGTCAGGCGGAGACATTGCCGTGTGCAAAAGCAGGGAGGGCGGCGCAGTGGTGTACTGTCCCACCAGGCATTATCACGGTGTATCTGTTATCATTGACCCCGCATGTGCGCCTCCCTGTCTGTCGTGCTTTTTGGAGGATGTCAATGTCAGTCCGGCGAGGCTTTTGAACAAGTTCTGCAAAGGGGACCAGTATTTTGTCATGCGGTCAACGGCCCGGCTGGAACATATCTTTTCCGAGCTGTATTCTGTTCCAGAGGATATGCAGAAAGGCTATTTTAAGGTGAAAATATTAGAGCTGCTGATGTTCTTAAACAGCCTGGATGTAGCATTATCACAGACAGAGCAGCGCTCGTGCTCCAGGGCGCAGGTGGAGCTGGCCAAGCAAGTGTGCCAGTGGATTGGCAGTCACATGGATACCCGCATGACGATTGAACAGCTCGCGGCGCAGTTTTTTGTGTCACCGGCGCAGCTGCGGAAATGCTTCTACAGTGTGTATGGGGAATCGATCTATGCATATATCCGGGCATATAAAATGCGGTCGGCAGCGCATTGCCTGAATTCATCGCACCAGACGATTTCGGAGATTGCCGGGGCTTTCGGGTATGACAACAGCAGTAAATTTTCGAAGGCATTCAAGGATGTGATGGGGGTGTCGCCGACGGAATACAGACAGCGTATCACAGAACAAAATATCATTTTGGAGCAGGAAAAAGAATTTTTGGAGTGGAGCAGCTGACGGGATTGCGCTATAATTTTCTTCGTGGTTAGGATTAGCTAACAAATGTAAGGAAGGAATACTATGAAAAGAAATCTGCTTACCGCTGTCCTGGCGGTAGTTTTGCTTGTTTTGTCATTTGTATCCCTGTTTATAGGGGTTTTGGACGTGAATGTGTCAGGTCTGGCAGGCGGTGACACAGAGCAGTGGGAAATATTTCTGATTTCGCGTCTGCCGCGCCTGCTTGCGATCCTGTGCACTGGTGTCGGGATGAGTGTTGCCGGGCTGATCATGCAGCAGCTCTGTATGAACAAGTTTGTGTCTCCCACAACGGGCGCAACAATCTCGTCGGCACAGTTTGGCATCCTGCTGGCGCTGCTCTTTATGCCGGCGTCAACCCTGTGGGGACGCGCGATTTTCGCGTTTCTCTTTGCGGTTCTGGGAACATGGATTTTCGTGTGGTTTATCCAGCGCATTCCGTTTAAGGATGTCATAATGGTGCCGCTCGTGGGAATTATGTTCGGCAATGTGATAGGTGGCATCACAAACTATCTCGCCTATAAATATGACATGACACAGGCTCTGTCCTCGTGGCTGGTGGGACATTTTTCTCTGGTGCTCCGGGGGCGCTATGAGATTGTGTATCTGGTAGTACCCTTGGTATTTCTGGCCTTTGTGTTTGCCAATCACTTTAATATCGTGGGCATGGGAAAGGATTTCTCTACCAATCTCGGTGTCCCCTACAATGTGATTCTGTTTATGGGACTCAGTATTGCCGCCATGATTACTGCTTCTGTGGTAGTGGTGGTCGGCTCGATTTCTTATATTGGACTGATTGTTCCAAATGTGGTGGCGATGTTTAAAGGCGATAAAATCCGGGGGACGCTGGTGGACACTGCCTTATTTGGTGCGATTTTTGTCCTGGTGTGCGATATGATCGGACGTATCGTGATCGCGCCGTATGAGCTGCCGATTGAATTAATCATAGGCATGATAGGCAGTATTGTGTTTATCGGGCTGCTGATATACCGGTTAAAGCACGGCCGCAAGGCAGTACGGATCGGCGCAGCCGGAGACAGTGGCTGTAATATTGCCGCAGATGCCGCCGGAGGTGAGAGATGAAAACAAATTCCCGACGCGATTCCAACAAATTCAAACTGATTGTCATGACGGTGCTTGTTCTGGCCTGCGCCGCAGCATATATGTTTGTCTCTGTCAAGTTTGGAAACCTGAGGCTGTTTCGGTATGCCATGAAAATACGTACACCCAAATTGATTGTGATGCTGATCACTGCGTTTGCCATAGGTGGTGCATCGATTGTGTTTCAGTCCATCATCAACAACACAATCGTGACACCCTGCCTTTTGGGGATGAATGCGCTATACACCCTGATACATACCGTTGTATATTTTTTTGCGGGATCTGCCAGTATTTTTGCGGTGAATGCAAACGCATCATTTCTGATGGATCTTCTCCTGATGGGGGTGACGGCAACGTTTATTTACAGTTACCTTTTCAGGAAAACAAACCATAATGTGTTGTATGTGCTGCTGATCGGCACGGTGCTGACGTCATTTTTTTCCAGTATTCAGACGACGCTCACGCGAATCATGGACCCGAATGAATATGACACGCTGCTCAGCACACTGGTGGCAAGCTTTAGCAATATCAACACCAGGATCATTGTTCTCTCCGTGGTCATACTTGCGATTCTGATGTTTGTGCTGCGCAAAGATCTGGCACTGCTGGACGTTCTGACACTCGGCAAAGACCAGGCGACCAATCTGGGCGTGGATTACGACGGGAGCATCCGGCGTCTGCTTCTCGGTGTGACGATCTGCATTGCTGTCGCGACAGCAATGGTCGGTCCGATTTCCTTTCTGGGGCTGATTATCGCGAACCTGTCAAGGCAGCTTTTAAAGACATACAGGCATACCCAGCTTGTGCTTGGCGCGACGCTGTTTGGTATGATCGTCCTGATTGGCGGACAGTGTATTGTGGAACGTATTTTTGTTTATTCCGTTCCAATCAGTGTGTTTATATCAGTGGGAGGCGGAATTTACTTTTTGTATCTGCTGTTGAAAAGTGGGAGGGGCTGACAATTGAGAATCAATAAATTGCTGAAAAAATATGACGGAAAGCCCGTGGTGGATGAAGTGAGCTTTGAGATACCAAAGGGAAAAGTCCTGTCCCTGATTGGCCCAAACGGTGCGGGAAAATCCACTGTCATGGGTATGATATCGCGGCTGATTGCCAGAGATGGAGGCAGTGTGGACTTTGAGGGATCGGATATCTCCAGGTGGAAAAGCAAGGAACTTTCAAAGCGGCTGGCCATTCTGACACAGAGCAACAACATTCAGATGAAACTGACAGTGGAGGAACTGGTTGCTTTTGGGCGTTTCCCCTATTCGGGAGGGAGACTCACCAGTGAGGACAGAGCCATCATAGAGCGCGCCATATCGTATATGGAGCTCGAGCCGTTCCGCGACCGGTTTATCGACGAACTGTCCGGCGGGCAGAGACAGAGAGCCTATATCGCAATGGTCATTGCACAGGACACGGAGTATGTGCTGCTGGATGAGCCTACCAATAATCTGGATATCTATCATGCTACGAATATGATGAAAATTGTCCGCAGACTCTGCGATGAACTGAACAAGACCGTGATACTGGTGCTGCATGAAATCAACTATGCAGCGTTCTATTCCGATTATATCTGTGCTTTTAAGAACGGAAAAATCATAAAATATGGGACAGTGCGGGAGGTGATGACGAAAGAAAACCTGTCCGAAATCTACGATGTGGATTTTGAGATTATGGAGATAGAGGGAAAGCCGCTGTCCATCTATTATTGACGATCCGTTTGAGAGATAAGAACATATCAAATACAATGAACAGAATGAAGGAGTGTCAATCATGAAAAAATTTAATACAATGTTACTTACTGCGGTTATGGTGTCCTCACTTACCGCATGTGGCAGTGTTTCCAATAACAGCAGCACTGCAGGGAATGCTGTGGACGAAATTGTCAGCAGCAATTCTGAGAGCGAGGTTTTTGATAATGAAGCTTCTGGAAATGAAGCTTCAGAAAGTGAGAGTTCTGATCGCAGCAGCGAAGCCGAGAAACCGGAAACTATCACGGTAACGTGTCTGAATGGAGCTGGTGAAACTGTGCAGGTGGAGGTTCCGTACGACCCGCAGCGCATTGCGGTTGTCGACATGGCTATGCTGGATATCATTGACAACTTAGGGCTCGGAGACCGCGTGGTCGGTTCTTCCACGACAGCTCTAGACTATCTGCAGAGCTATGTGACGGATGATTCCATAGCAAACCTCGGCAGTATCAAGGAGGCGGACATGGAGGCGCTGATGGAGTGCGAGCCGGAAATCATCTTTATGGGTGGACGTATGTCTGACAGTTACGACGCATTTTGTGAGATTGCGCCGGTGATTCGTCTGACAGCAGACACGGATCTGGGTGTTCTGGAGAGTACCCACAAGAATGCGGGAACGATTGCTTCCATATTCGGCAAAGAGGATGAGGTAGATGCAAAATTTGCGGACTTTGACGATCGTATCGCGGCGCTGCGGGAAGTTGCTGCAGGCAAGACTGCGGTTGTCGGCATGTGTACCAGCGGCAGCTTCAATGTGGTAGGCGACAGCGGACGCTGCTCTGTCATCGGTGTTGAGGTTGGCTTTGAAAATCTTTGTAATGACATATCCTCATCTGGAAACAGTGGCGGACATGGCAGCAGTGACAGTGACAGCGAGAGCAGCGGAAAAGAAAGCAGAAGTGGAAGCAACAGCAGCAATCACGGCACGGAGTCTTCCTTCGAACTGATCGTGTCACTTGCGCCGGATTATATCTTTGTCATGGACCGCGATGCGGCAATCGGCACAAACGGTGCGCAGCTGGCGAAGGAAGTCATGGAAAATGAGCTGGTCATGAGTACGGACGCATACAAAAACGGCAACCTGGTAATCCTGGAGCATCCGGGAATCTGGTACACTGCGGAGGGCGGAATCACTTCCTTTGGAATTATGCTTTCCGACCTTGAGAGTGCGTTGGCACTTGGGGAAGAATAGGTGTGTTAAGGGCTGATGTCGTTGAAAGCGTCTGCTTTATAGCGGCCCAGAGCAGACTTGGAGAGGCTCGTCTGCTCTGAATGCTCCTATCGCAATCTGTATCACTTATCTTCCTACAGTTCCTTATCTGGCAAATTCTCTATATATTTGCATGTTGGATAATTGGAGCATCCCCAAAATCTTTTCCCCTGGTGCTGCCCCTTAGAGGCAATACGCATAACAAGCTGTCCACCGCAATGAGGGCATAGTGCTCTATCGCCATTTGGTGTTGCAGCAGCGGCAGAGAGATTCTTTGAAAAACTATCTTGCTTTTTTTGTTGAATATTTCTAATATGTATTATTTTTTCTGCTTCGTCTATCTGCGTAAGCGGATACAGTTTTTCGAATAATTCATCGATTTTGTCTGACGATAATTGTATTCCTGCCTTTGCAGCATTTTGTTGAACTGTAGATAAAAGGTTATACCAATTGACAACGGAATGTTTCCCGCTGGTTAAAGTAATGTTTTTCAGGGTGCATCTATCGCTAAATACAATATAAGAATAAAAAGGCAAGGTCTTGTCGGCAAGGAATGTTTGAAGCCACTTTAAATGCCCCTTGTTCTGCATAATAGGATTGTAAAATTGATTTTTCTGTAACTGTCCCTGTCCAGCGGGCAATGTTTGAGTCCAGTATTGTTGAGATTCTGTTCCGAAAATCCATCCACTATAATTTTTGGATTCAAATACATATATCCCCGATTCATGCAAAAGGACAACATCTAATTCTGTGGTTTCTCCGTTGTCTTTCGGGAGATACAGATTAAACAGATACCGTTTATATCCAGAAAGTGACTTTAGATACTTATATGTGTAGAATTCACCCAACCGTCCTTTGTTAAATCGAATGCTCATATACGGGTTTCGGGTTTGCTGATAATATTCCGTCTTTTCATACTGCTTTTTTCGTATTACATATATAGCAATGACAAGAAGTATGACAAATAGAAAAATTCCCATTATAGTTCCCTCCTGTTTGTTTTTTCTTTAGTATATCACAATTACGAGATCTTGGAAACTAGAGCGTGTTTGAAAAATGCTTTCTGCCAGATGTGCGTCACAGTTTGTGGGAGATTTGTGCCAAATGAAGGAGGCATAGCGGGCTATGTTGACTGAATTTGGCGCAAATATCTCGCAAAGTGGTGAATACGACGCGTACGCGTCGTTATGCAGGTGGTAGAAATGATTTTTCAAACACGCTCTAGAATAGAAGAATATCTGAATCAACACCAAAAGGATGACACTGGGCGATGACGCAGTGAGGAATCGTATCAAAAAATTGTGTGCCGCGAGTGTTTTAGTCTGCGCGGATGATCGACGGTGATATACTGGGATAGGAACTGGGATAGGAAATGCGATGTAATTCTTGACATTACATTTTGGCAGATATAGAATGAAGGCAGGAAGGAGATGAAGCACTTATGCAGATTTCAAGCAGGTTTACGATAGCCATACACATGCTGGCCTGTATGGATGTATTTAAAGAGGAATACAAGATTACCAGCGATTTTCTGGCTTCTAGCATCAATGTCAACCCAGTCATTATTCGGAAGATATTGTCGCAGCTAAAAGATGCGGGATTAATTGAGGTAAAACGCGGACCCGGCGGAGCAACAATTGCAAAACCCCTTGATGAGATAACGTTTTTTGATGTATATCAGTCAGTCGGTTGTATAGAGGAGAATACCTTATTTCATTTTCATGAAAATCCGAACCCGGACTGTCCGGTGGGAAGAAATATTCATCAGGTACTGGATGATAAGCTGCTTAGGATTCAGGCGGCAATGGAGCAGGAACTAAAATCAATAACACTCGCTGATATGAATGCGGATATGGGGAAATATCTGGAATAAATTGTCTTTTGCGTGCATGTAATAATGTGCAAAATAATTTTATTAGGTACCTTGACAAGTATTTTCCTTTGGGCTATAATTAAGGTACCTAATAAAAAAGGAGGACTGATTTATGACAGAAAATACGATTTGTCCCGGCTGCGGGAGGCACTGCAATCTGAGCGAGCCGCACTGCAAAAGAGGGGAAGAATACTGCCGCACTGGGAAAATGCCGGAACAGCGGCAAGGAGAAAAACAGTATCACGAGATGCGCAGGGCGCATTATCAGATTGCAGACATGAATGATAAGCTGATGATCAATCTGCGTGATTTGGGCCATATGATGCATTTGTTATATGATGGGAAAGCCAGTCAGAAGCGCATATTAATTATTCTGAATGAGTTGGATACGATCACACAGAAGGATTTGACAGAGCGCCTGGGAATCCAGCCGGGTTCGGCAAGCGAAATTCTTTCCAAAATGGAAAGTGCAGGATGGATTTGCCGCACCCAGAATGAAACCGACCGCAGGACGACAGATGTCTGTCTGACAGAAAGCGGCAGGGAACAGGCCACAGAAGCTTTGGCGCAGCGCAGAAAACGGCACGAGGATATGTTTTCCTGCCTTTCGGAAGCGGAAAAACAGGAATTATTGACCCTGTTGGAAACAGTCTGTGCGGATTGGCGGACCCGTTACGGTGAACATGGACATCATCATGGGCACCACGGGGAAGAAGGCCACCATGGAGGACATGGACACCACGGGGGAGAAGACTACCATAAAGGACATGGGCACCACGGAGAAGAAGACCACCATGGAGGGCATGGCCATCAAGGTCTGGATTAGTAAGAAAAACTGGTGTCAGAAACGGGGCATAAATCTGACTGATGAGTTGACGGATTTGTGTGAGGAAACGATATAAAATTGTTGTTCACAGGAAGCATGATGTAGTGGCAGACATACAAGTGTCTGCCACTTTTACAAAACGACCAATTTTGAAAACAGAAGTGAAGGAAAATGGTGTCGGACGAGGTGGAGGAGGGCAGGGCGGAAAAGGTTGCAAATGTCCAAAATAGGAATAAGCATTGAATGTAAGGGTGTTCCATAGAACGGGGCAAAACTTTGTATGACATCCAAAATACGGCAGCGGCAGTGCAGAATATATTGCTGTCCGCCACGGATATGGGGCTTGGGTCATGCTGGTGCGGTGATTTTGATGAGTCAGGACTGCAGGAAATTTTTCAGATGGACAGTGGGAGTGGCCGACACCATTACTGCAATTACCAGTAGTCAATTCAATAAAGGTGGATACAGGAAGTGCGAATTTGGGAGCCACACACACTGAGGAGAATGTGTCTGGTTCTTTTTTGATACAAGGTTGTTTTTAGAAGATAGGCAGATCGTTATCAGATTGAAGGGATTTTATGGGAAACAGGACAAGGGATAGAGTAATCTATATCCAAACCGATGAAAAGTTGCAGGCAGAGTTTGAAAAACAAAAAGAAGCCAGCGGATATGGCAGCAATGCAGACTTTGTAGATTATCTGTTGCAGGTAAGTGAAGGAAAACAGGCAGATGGGAGCCGTTTTACAGTGAATTAGACAGTATATGCAGGAGAAGGAGCAGAAACAGGTGGAATACAGGCGTACCTTGCAAGATATTGAGGAGGAAAAGTAGTATCTTGATGATTATGAGGAATGGCGAGAGGAAACGAAAAAAGGCGGGGATTCATTTTACGAAGCATTTGACCACTTTCAGGCAGAACATGATGTATCTGAAAATGATGAAGAAATCTTTTACGGAAGTGTTTTTCATGAGTTCAATGAGCAATGGCAGGGGGAAAAATCAAGCTGTTTCAGAGAAGAAATCAGAAGTAACCAAAAAGGAGAAAGTGGATTTTTCAAAGCTTTCCTTAGAAGAACGTGCAAAGCTGCTTCCACCACCGACAGGTGATCAAATGGCAGAATTAAAAGAGTATCAAAAGCGAATGGGGTATGATGAAAGTAAAATGAAAAGTATGAAATATAAGATGAAAGTCAATGACAAATTTCTGAAAGAGTATGAGTATAGGAAAAAGCATTATGGAGTGAAGGAGGATATTCAGAAAAAGCCGCGGGATAGGGAGCGATGATTTATATGTTGAAGGAATTACATTTCTCAAAAAAGATTTGACATTGCGAAAAATTAATTCTTTTGCTGATGGCAATAAAAAAGATTAGTATAAATGATATTATATATTTGCGTTTATAAATGAAAAATAATGGCAAACCGCACTTGACAAAAATAATATTTTATGTAAAAATTGAAAACATATTACGAAATAGAGGTGGCAATATTGGACGTATAACGAAATAGTAAAATTTCTATTAATGATACTTTGCTTAGAAAAATTGTATATTCTATAGAAAAAGCAATAGGAGAGGACCAACAACAATATTTGAGAGAAAATCAAAAGGAAACTAATAATGCAATTATACTTCTTAGAGGGGATGATAAAAAAAGAATCGTATAAATCCGCATTATTTGCAGTCTATATTGTATGCTGAGAATAAAGACTGCATTGCTAAAGAGAGACAGATGACATTGCAGGATTTTGGAATTACTATTTTTGATACGGATGTTTTAGAACAGGATTTTGAAAAAATAAGTCAAGGTTTGATCGGCAGGGAAGAGGACTATAGGCATTATATTGTTTCATATATAGCAAATCATGGGGAAATAAAAAGTATTACATTAAAATTCCTTGATAAAGAATTCAATATTGTAGATGAAGAGTCTCTCATGCAGTATATTAGACCAGATTTTGCACAGCTTACGAATTTAGATTCTGAGACGGAGTCAGAAGAATTCAATAGTCATAGTAAGAAGAGTCTGGTAGCTATTAGGAGTGGGGTAAAACCCCAACTTCGTGAGATCGAAAAAAGAGCTGAAAAATAAATTCAGGAGATTTTGATAATGGTAGAGAAACAGTTTTATGGTGAGAGATTAAGAAGTGCAAGAATGTTCAGAGGATTGACGTTGACGGAATTGGCAAAAAGAACTGAGATTAGTAAACAATCTCTTTCATTATATGAAAATGATAACAACAAGCCGGATCATATGAAAGTAAGAATTTTAGCATCGAAACTTGATTTTCCATATGACTATTTTTTTCAAAAAGACAGTTATGTTGCCAAGACAGAGACAACATATTTTCGTTCCTTAGCCAGTGCCACGAAAAAAGATAGAACGGCACAAAGCATTAAACTAGAGTATGTAGCAAAAATATACGAGATATTGCTTGAGTACATTTCATTTCCTGAAATGAATTTGCCAAGTGTTGATTTTGAAGGATATGATGATGTATTTGAATGTGAAAGTGAATCCTCGGTTCAAGAGATAGAAAATATTGCGATTCAAGTAAGAAAATATTGGAATGTCGAAACAGAACCGATAAAAGATTTACAATATCTGTTGGAAAAGAATGGAATTATAGTAACGGGGTTTGATACAAACGAAGATAAAATAGATGCATTTAGTCAAAGAACTATAGTAGCTGGCAATGATATTTATTTTATTGCTGTAGCATTGGGAAATAGACCAGAAGGAAGAATAAGATTTGATATGGCTCATGAGTTGGGACATATTCTGCTACATCCTTGGAGTGAAGACTTGGAAGCAATTACAAAAGAAGAGTTTAAGGCGAGGGAGCGTCAGGCGAACATGTTTGCAAGTGCCTTTTTATTGCCGGACAGCAGCTTTGGAAAGGATATATCTGCATATCCTACGGATTTAAAGTATTATCAGTTTTTAAAGAAGAAATGGAAAGTGTCTATTCAGGCAATGATTTACAGGACACATCAGTTGAGAATCATATCAGATAACCAGTACCAGTATCTGATGCGGCAGGTTTCAAAAAATGGGTGGAGACAGAAAGAACCGGATGATGCGCCATACACTTTAAATGAGAGCATTTTTCAGGGAGCAGTTGATTTATTAATAGACAAAGAAGTGCTTACAGCAAAGCAAATATTGGAATTATTAAAAAGAAATGGAGTGACTTTATATTCAAATGTTATAGAGGAGCTTCTTCATTTACGTCAGGATACGTTAAAAGTGGAAGAAAAAGTGATACCAATTTTACAATTGCGCAAAAAGCAGTAAGTATGATTAAGTATAATTATTGTTGAGAAATTAATTGTGACAGCATTGCTGACACAAATTAAAAAGGCGGTTATGTATGAAAGAAGTAAATTCGGCTTTTTCGCAAGTCACTGACATTATCGAAGAAGCAAAGAATAGTGCATATAAAAAAGTAAATGAAGAACTTATCAATATGTATTGGAATATAGGTGCATTTTTAAGCAAAGAGGCTGAGAAGGCAACTTTTGGAGATGCATATATTGATTCTATATCAGAATATATTCAAGGGCAGTTTCCGGGAATCAAGGGGTTTAACAGGCGCGGGCTGTATAGAATGAAAAAATTTTATGAGACATATGCTGATGATGAATTTGTGACAGCACTGCTGACACAAATCAGTTGGACAAATCATCTTGCAATTATGTCAAAGGCAAAGACTATTGAGGAAAGACATTTTTATATTATATTATGTATAAAAGAAAGCTATTCTTCAAGAGAGTTGGAAAGACAGATGGAAAGCGCATATTACGAGCGTTATATGCTATCAAAAGAAAAAGTATTACCAGAGCCTATAAAGGGATTAAAAGAAAATCCATTTATGGATACTTATGTCGTAGAATTTTTGGAAATGCCAAAAATCTATAAAGAACAAGATTTTAGAAAAGCATTAATTAAAAACATGAAGGATTTTATATTGGAGCTGGGTAAAGATTTCACTTTCATTGATGAAGAATATAAGGTGCAGATTGGCGGAGAAGATTTTGCGATTGACTTGCTATTTTTCCATAGAGGGTTACAATGCTTGGTTGCTTTTGAGTTAAAAATTGGAAAGTTCAAGCCAGAATATATTTCAAAAATGGATTTTTATTTAGAGGCACTTGACCGACAGAAGAAAAAAGAACACGAGAACCCAAGTGTTGGACTAATATTGTGTGCGTCTAAAAATGATGAAGTAGTGGAGTATGCAATGAGCAGGAGTATGTCACCAATGCTGGTGTCAGAATACAAATTACAGTTACCGGATAAGAAGATATTGGAGAGAAAATTGCAGGAATTAGTTAATATACCTCAAATTGAGAAAGAATAGAATATATAACTGTAAAAAGATTTGTTAAAACAGTTATGTGGAAAGGGAATGTAATGTTTTACAAAATGATTGAAAATGCGTGTAATCGATGGTATGCGTCTCCCGAGTGTACGGTAACAGCAATAATTGATTACATAGAGTTGAAAGGTATGATGCGCGATGCGCAAATTGCCGCAATCAAAACATATCTTTTTTTGAAGGTTTCTTGTGCAAGTAAACCGCTTATAGATTTATTCAGCGAGGGTAAATTTAACACTCTTGATTTGGATAGCGCAGAGATATCAAACACCGTCCGCAAGTATTTAGAACAAAATGCAGTAGCGGCACTGTTCTAATATTCTTGCCTAAAAAACGATAAGGGTGAACAGGTTTCAAAAAAATAGAGGAGTTTATAAAAAAGACACCGGAAGATATTGGCTACAAGAAATTTTTCAAAGATGCATTTTATGGCGTTTCTTATACGGATTACCTTTTTAGTTTGCCAATGGGAGCAGGAAAGACATATTTAATGGCGGCATTCATTTATCTGGACTTGTATTTTGCAAGAAATGAACCCTTGAATCCAGCATTTGCCACCAAGTGGACGAAAAGAGATAAATTTGGGGGCATCTTCCCCAAAGGCTTCGCCTCGTGACTTTTATCAATGTGGGTGGTGACAACATAAGAAAAGTTTCCTTCTTAAACCTTGCTGGCAAGTTCTTTCCCTATCTGGTGCGCTTCATCAAAACTGACCTCACCGGGAGCGAAAGCCTGTATCAGATGATAGGCTTTATTAATTCTTTTTGCAATCTGGTTCAGGCTGGAGCTGATCCGTCCAAGCTCCGTATTGTATTCCCGTAGGAAACGGTAATTCACGTCATAGACATATCCGTATAAAATCAGCTTCCGGATGAAAGCCAATTTGCTTTTCATGCCGGACAGTTTAATCTTTACGTCAAGGATATACTGCTCTTTATCATCTAAGGAACTGTAGAAAAATAAGTGACACATCTTGACTTGTCTATTTCTCCGATATCAAATTGCTAAAGCAATTGCACAAAAAACCTCGCCGTAGCCCACTACGCCTATGTTTTTTGTACTGCACTCTCAAAGAAATATCCTATCGCAATCTGTATCACTTATTTTCCTACAGTTCCTAAGTGAAATTCATTCTGGTTGGTTCGTATCATGTTTGCCATTTCTGCATCGTCCTTTCTATATTTGGGCATAAAAAACTGCTGTAACTTGTCTGGTTTACAACAGTCTGGTTTCGTGTCTGTTCAGTTGTTTTGGATAGAATTATCCATGTGTTATTACAAAATTTTTAGAAAAGTTGGGTTTCTACTTGATATTAGACGTTTAAACGTCTAATATTGGATAAAAGATTTAAGGGGGATGTTAAGATGAAAAAAATATTTTTGGTAGAAGATGATAAAGCAATTTCTAAAAATCTGATGTTATTGCTTCAGTCAGAGGGATTTGCTGTCAGCCGTGCTTCCACACAGGGAGAAGCAATCTGTATGCTTGCAGAAGGAAGATTTGACATGGCATTAGTAGATATTTCTTTACCTGATGGGAATGGTTTTGCTGTCTGCACAGAAATCAAACAGACACAGAATATCCCGGTTATTTTTCTGACAGCATCCGGTGATGAGGCAAGTGTCGTGACAGGGCTGAATATGGGGGCAGATGATTATATAACAAAACCTTTCCGTCCACGGGAGTTAATTGCAAGGATTGGGGCTGCTTTGCGAAAAACAGACTGTTCGCCTGCTGTTTTTGATATAAACGGACTTTCTGTTGATGTTGCCAGTGGTATTGTGAAAAAGAATGGGAAAGAGGTATTCCTTTCAGCGTTGGAATACCGTTTACTGCTGGTATTTGTCAATAATCCCCGAAATATCATCACACGGGAGCGGTTGTTAGATGAACTGTGGGATGCCGCAGGGGAATTTGTCAATAATAATACATTGACAGTCTATATTAAGCGGCTGCGGGAAAAGATTGAGGATAATCCAGCAAAACCGCAGATTATATTGACCGTTCACGGAACGGGATACCGGTTGGGAGGCAGTGATGTTTCGGAATAAAGAGGTCAGAGAGGTTGCCATATTATTTCTTACCATAACATTCATTTTTACAATAGTGGGATTTATACTCTGCCCGGCGGCGGGGATATTAGAGCTTGTTTCGGCGGCTGTATTGGGAATTGTATTTTATATATTTACAAGGGCACGCTATAACAGGATTGCACAGCTTTCAGAGCAGATTGATATGGTGCTTCACAATGCTGAACATCTGTATTTCAGTGAAGCGGACGAAGGTGAACTCTCTATTTTACAGAGCGAAATCGTTAAGATGACTTTGCGTATCCGGGAGCAGAATGAGGCATTAAAAAGTGAAAAAAAGCATCTTGCAGATTCCCTGGCAGATATTTCCCACCAACTCCGTACTCCGCTTACATCAGTGAATATCATTCTGTCACTGTTGGAAAAGAATACGGATAAAAAGGAACAGAAGACACTGCTTCGGGAAGCCGGGGAATTGTTTGGGCAGATGGATTTTTTACTTGCATCCCTGTTAAAGTTATCCCGTCTGGATGCAGGTATCGTAATTTTCAAAAAGGAGCAGGTAGATATAAGCAATCTGGTAGCGGTTTCACTCCGGCCTTTTTTGATTTCAATGGAACTGCATAATATTCAGATACAGACTGACATACCGGAGGGAATAAAAATTTCAGGCGATTTCAAGTGGCTTTCAGAAGCATTCCAAAATATAATTAAGAACAGCATAGAGAGTGTGGGGGATAACGGAAAGATTAAAATTGCCTGTGAGGACAATCCCTTGTTTACACAAATTACATTTCATGATGACGGAGCTGGATTTGAAAAGGAAGATATACCGCATTTATTTGAGCGTTTCTATCGTGGGAAAGATGCAGATGCCACGGGGTATGGAATCGGACTTGCCCTTTGCAGGACTATTATCATGCGGCAGGGTGGGACTGTTACTGCTAAAAATCATCCGCAGGGTGGAGCTATATTTTATGTCCGTTTTTTAAAGTGACGAATCTCTCACCTGAATGTGACAGATCAGTCACTAAAAAGTCACAGTAAAGTAAGTTCAAAAGCCTATGATATGGGTATAGCAAGTTAAAGGAGGCTCATAAAATGGAATTTTTGAAGATTGAAAATTTGTGTAAGGTCTACGGTAAGGATGAAAATACAGTCACTGCGTTAGACCATGTTTCCCTGACTATTGAGAAGGGAGATTTTACAGCTATCACCGGCACTTCCGGTTCTGGAAAATCTACATTGCTTCATGCGATAGCAGGAGTGGATGTTCCGACAAGTGGAAAGATTTACTTAGACGGGCAGGACATATATGCCCAAAATAGCGAAAAGCTTGCCATATTCCGCAGACGTCAGGTGGGTTTGATCTATCAGTTTCACAATCTTATTCCCACGCTTAATGTGGTAGAAAATATTACGCTGCCTATTCTCATGGATAAAAGGAAAGTCAACAAAGAGCGACTGAATGATCTGCTGGAGCTGTTAGGGCTACAGGAGCGAAAGACACATCTGCCCAATCAACTTTCGGGCGGACAGCAGCAGCGTGTTGCGATTGGACGTGCCCTGATGAATGCACCGGCAGTGATGCTGGCAGACGAACCTACGGGTAGTCTGGACAGCCGTAATGGACAGGAAATTATTCGTCTCCTGAAAGAAAGCCATCGTAAATATCATCAATCACTGATTATTGTTACGCATGATGAAAATATTGCTCTGCAGGCAGACCGTATTATCAGTATTGCAGATGGAAAAGTGGTAAGGGATGAAAGGCAGGTGGCGCAGTCATGAATATTTTCCATAAGGTTGCCCTGCAGGGGCTGAAGAAAAACCGCACCCGTACATTTGTGACAGTGATTGGTGTGGCATTGTCTGCTACACTATTTACCACAGTTGCCACTTTTGGAACATCGCTTTTGCAGTATCTGATCAATGGCTCTGCCGCCCAATGTGGCAGTTGGTACATTAATTTTGTGGATGTGGATTCAGACTTTGTGCGGGAACGGATAAGCGATTCTCAGGTTACGGACGCAGTGGCTTTTGAAAATATTGGTTATGCCCTGTTAGACGGTGCAAAAAGCACCGAAAAACCTTATCTGTTTCTTGCAGGCTTCGCAGATGAGGCGTTCGATCAATTACCGGTTACACTTATTTCCGGCAGACTTCCCCAAAATGATACGGAAATCATAATTCCCAATCATGTTTCCGTTAAAGCGGGTGTACGGATTCCGGTAGGAGAGTCTTTCAGCCTGCCGGTTGGCAGCCGTGAAGCGGATGGAAACATACGGACGCAGCATGATGCATATACCACCGGCGAAATGTTGAACATTGCAGGGGAGAAAACATATACGGTCGTAGGAACTTATGAAAGAGCTGGATTTGAAGAACATGATTCGCCGGGATATACAGTGATTACAAGATCAGACGCAGCCAATACAACAGGGCGTTACAGCCTGTTTATTACTCTTGACAGCCCGAACAAAGTAAATGCATATATGAATCGTTTTGCAGGTTCGCTGCCTTTCGTCTTGAATGAAGATGTACTGCGTTTTTATGGTGTGTCGGAGAATACCCTGTTTAATGCCATTATGTTTGCAGTCGGAGGGGTATTAATTGCAATTATTATGATTGGATCAGTTTTCCTGATTTACAACTCGTTCAATATTTCCCTGAATGAGCGTATTCATCAGTTTGGCATCCTTATGTCTGTGGGGGCAACTGCCAGACAGTTAAGAAGCTCGGTTTTGTTTGAAGGGATTTGTATTGGTGTGCTTGGCATCCCGTTTGGCGTGGCATGTGGTATTGGAGGCGTTGCGCTGGCGCTGCCTGTTGTCGAAAAAAACTTTGCTACCATTTCCACCAGCAATGTGCCGCTTGACTTGTCTGTGTCTGCACCGGCGCTTGCTGCCGCCATAGCAGTCAGTCTGGTTACGATTTTGATTTCAGCGTATATTCCGGCGAGAAAGGCTGCTGCTATCCCTGTGATGGAGTGTATCCGCCAGACAGGTGAAATCAAAACCGAGGCAAAGGATGTTAAAATTTCTAAATTATCTAAACGTGTTTATGGTCTGGAGGGGATGCTGGCTCTTAAAAACTTCCGGAGGAATAAGCGCCGTTACCGCAGTGTCATATTGTCTCTGACTTTGAGTGTTGTGTTGTTTGTAACAGGCAGCGCTTTTGGCAGTACCCTGAAAGGAATTGCAAAGGAACTGACGGTGGAGGCAGATGGCGATATTTTGTTCTATGCACAGGAAATGCCGCAGGATGAACTGATTATGCTGCATGGCAGATTGAAAAATATGGATGGAGTCAGTAAAAGCACATGGCAGGCTGATCTGCTTTATTCGGGCACAGTGGAAGGTCTTCCTGATGATTTTGCAGGCGGTCAGTTTCACACGACTGATGAAATACCGGTATATGCCCAGTTTATTGAGGATGCTGTTTATTATGAATTTATAGAAAGCCTTGGGTTTTCCAAAGAAGAATATAGCGGACAGGATGCAAAAGTCCTTGCTGTTATTATGGATACTTTAGAACATGAAGCTTTTTTCGTGGGGCAGGAGATGGAGTTTACCCTTTATTCTTCTGTAGGGGAACAAACGAAAACGGTCTGTACAACTGTTGTGGATAACTATCCTTTAGATATGCTTCCATTTGATTCTACGCCGCAATATTTATTTTTTATGGTGGTTCCGTGGTCAATGAATGCCGATTTTGACGGATTAGAAGGAGCTTCCAAATCGGGGCTGACTTTTTGGGCGGATACACCCGCACAGACAATGGCACAGATTCAGTATGGGATTACAGATTCGGGGATTACCTGTGATTATACGCTGATCAATCTGTCTTCCGCAGTTGACCTGTTCCGCAGTATCACTTTCGTTGTGGATGTATTTGCTTACGCATTTGGCATCATGATTTCTCTGATTGCGGTTGCAAATGTGTTTAATACAATTTCAACAAATATCCGGATCAGGCGGCGGGAACTTGCCATGCTGCGCTCAGTTGGGATGTCGGAACGTGGTTTTAACAGGATGATGAATTTCGAGTGTTTCTTTTATGGGCTGCGTACACTCCTGTTTGGAGTGCCGATTGCAGGCATTCTTTCTTGGCTGATCTATAAAGGAATGGTAGCTAATGAACAGCTTGAAGGATTTGCATACCATTTTCCGTGGCAAAGCATGGCGGTAAGTGTACTTGGTGTATTTTGTATTGTTTTTATTACGATGCTGTATGCTACCAGCAAGGTTAGGAAAGAAAATATTATTGATGCACTTAGGGATGATACGGCTTAAAAATAAATATCTGTTAAGCAAAAGCAGGAATTGTTGCTGTTTTGAGAAAATATTTACCATCTTGCAGACAATCTGATGTTTGGCTGCAAGATGGCAATTTAATAAACGTGGAAGCCGCTAGGAGGAAGTTTGTTATGTGGCAGTTTGTATTTCTTTTGTTTTTCATTTCATTTTGCATATTTGCAGGAATTATGCTGCACGACTCCAGAACATTGCGGAGTGGAGCCTCATTTTTATTCATGATGGTGTGTCTGGCGGTTTTTCTGTTTTTTACATTATCTGAATATGCAGAATGGCTGGCAGCACATGATTTAGTGATTGGAATAATAATCATAATGTATATTATGGCAATAGGCTGTATTATTGCGTTTCCGGCAGTTTTGATTCTTGTGTTTTTGGTGGAAGGAATAAGGGTTATCAGGCATGAGGGGCTAAAACCGGCAAATCTGTTGTCGGTGTTGTTTTCCGTTTTGCTGTGTATTTATCTGGCTGTCTGGCCAGCGATTGGAAATTTAGGAAAGAATACATTAGGGACAACGCTTTATATAATTATCAGTTTTTTGGCAGTGTATGTATTATCATTGCTGGCTATGTATTCACTTTCCGCTGTACTCAATCTTTTTCATCTGAAAAAGAAAAGAAACGCAGATTATATTGTTGTACTGGGAGCCGGGATTATGGGAGATAAGGTTACTCCATTGCTTGCAGCGAGGATTGAAAAGGGGATAGAATTGCTGCGTTATAATCCCAATGCTGTATTGATTATGTCCGGTGGGCAAGGCTCCGGAGAGGATATTCCGGAAAGCCAGGCGATGGCGGCGTATGCAGCCAGTCAAGGCGTGGATACGGAAAAAATCATCATGGAGCAAAAATCTGTATCAACACAGGAAAATCTATGCTTCTCAAGGGAACTGATGAATAAACAGAAGCCTCAAATTATTATCGTCACAACTGCCTATCATGTATTCAGGGCGTTAATACTGGCAAAGCAGCAGGGAATAAGATGCGTTGGTTTTGGCTCAAAAACAAAATGGTATTTCACATTAAATGCGTTTATTCGTGAATTTATTGGGTATTTATGTTTATCATGGAGAAAACATACTTTTGTAATAGTCATTATGATCGGTATTGTGTTATTAGTCAATATTGTATGAATTTCTCAAAAAAATCCCACAATTAACATTTCCGAAACAAAACACAAACACTACAAAAACAATCCCCCAGTATGCTATATCCATCAAACAAAACGAAAGGAAGATAAAAGACATGGCAAAATCAAAACTGGTGGAAGCAAACGAAAAAATTGCAGAAAGTGTAGCCGGCGGCTACAAGAAAATCGAGGAAGGTGTGGTCAGCGGCTGCAAGAAAATCGAGGAGGGCGCAGTTGGCGGATTCAACAAGATTGCCGACAAGTTTGTGGATAATTTTCTGACGAAAGACGGCGAGTCTGTGGAGGAGGCCCGGGAGCGGCTGGCGGCGGAGCAGAAGGAACGAGAAGAGCAGTCTGCCAGAGTGAAAGCAGAAAGAAAGGCAGGGATGAAATCATGAAAAAGAGTACATTTGCAGCAATGATTTTGGGAACGGTTGGAGGAATCCTGTTTGCACTGGGAATGTGCATGGCATTGATACCGGAGTGGAATGCTTTTCAGCCAGGTGTCATTATGGGAGTAATCGGGGCGGTTGTGCTCCTGGTCATGGTGCTGGTATGGAGGAAGATGGAAAATAAGGCGCCGGTCAGGCTGTCTGGTAAGACAATCGGCGCAATGCTGATCGGCATTGTCGGAGCGCTGTTGTTCGGCGTCGGCATGTGTCTGACAATGGTGTGGAGCAATATGGTTGTCGGCATTATCGTCGGGATCGCAGGCATTGTAGTATTGTTGTGTCTGATTCCTTTTATAAGGGGATTAAAGTAATTGAAATCCGGAGTGTGCGGTGGAGACAGAATTTCGCTGCACACTCTGTTTTATGTGCGCTTGTTCACAAATTGGACACAATTTGCAAACAAAACGCAAATAAAACTGTGATACAGTAGCCTTATTCAGGGCATGAAGCGGACAGATGACTCTCGTGAACTGCCATTTTACGCAGGAGGTGTCTGATGAATTTACACAACATGAAACGCTTATTGAAGAATATATTCTTTCTGCCGCCTGTTCCCACGCTGCTGATTGCCATTCCGTCCTATGGGCTTGTCATTTATGCGCTTGCAGGGGAGAATGTGAACCCGGCTGCTGCCTATGTCTCGTATTTTTTGTCTGCCTATGCACTGATTATCACGATAACAGGAATGACGGGGATTGTGCGATTTATCCGGCGCGGTATCAATGAACATCCGCTTGTGAGGAAGATGATGGGCATCCCGCTGGTCAGCAGATATGTCAAGGAAGATCTGTTCCGGGCGGAGGCAGCTTTGTATCAGGGGTTTTTTATCAATCTATTGTATGCAGGCATAAAAATGTTTTCAGGAATCTTCTACAGTTCGGTGTGGTTTATAACGCTGGCGTTCTATTATTTCCTGCTTGCCGCTATGCGCGCATCGCTGCTCCATTATGTGAGAACCGCTGGAAGGAGCAAAGCTGCTGAGTGGCGCAGGTACCGTCTGTGCGGGATTATATTACTGTTTATGAATGTTGCGCTGGCAGGTATCGTTATTCTGGTGGTGCACCAGAACAGCGGATTTGCGTATCCCGGCATGTTGATATACGTTATGGCGATGTATTCTTTTTATGCAGCTATCACGGCTGTCTGGAATGTGGTTAAATTCAGAAGGTATGGAAGCCCTGTCATGTCTGCGGCAAAAGGCATTAACCTGACGGCGGCGCTGGTGTCCATGCTCTCGCTGGAAACAGCCATGCTGACGCAGTTCGGAGCCGCGGATGATCCGATGTTTCGGCAGCTTATGACAGCCTCCACAGGAGCGGGTATCAGCATGATTGTGCTGGGAATGGCAGTCTTTATGATTGTGCGCGCAACAAAACAGATCAAACGGGAAAAGGAGATGTGAGATATGGTAAATATCCTTGTAGTGGAAGATGACGCAAAACTGAACCAGATTGTCTGTACGTATCTCAACGACAACGGATTTCAGGCGAAGGGATGCCTGAGCGCAAAGGAAGCCTACGACGAGATGTATAACAATCTTTATGAAATGATTATTTCTGATATTATGATGCCGGAAATTGACGGGTTCGAGTTTGCCAGAACGGTACGGAATGTAAATAGGACGATTCCGATTCTGTTCATGTCTGCAAAGGACGACCTGCCCTCGAAACAGAAAGGATTCCAGCTGGGGATAGACGATTACATGGTAAAGCCCATTGAGCTGGACGAACTTCTGCTGCGTGTCAGGGCACTGCTCCGCAGGGCGAACATCGAAATGGAGAGAAAGATTGCCGTGGGGAATCTGGTGCTGGACGCGGACGGCATGAGCGCGGAGATTGACGGGGAGGAGGTTAGTCTCACCACAAGGGAATTCAACATCATTTATAAGCTGCTGTCATATCCCAAAAAGACTTTTTCCAGGGCACAGCTGATGGATGAGTTCTGGGGCGTGGACAGCGATACCAGCCTGCGGGCGGTGGATGTGTATGTGACGAAACTGCGGGATAAACTCTCGGCCTGCGACGGGTTTCAGATTGTGACAGTGAGAGGACTGGGATATAAGGCGGTACTGCAATGAAAAAAGAGAGAAGCAATGATTCGGAGCGGATAAAGGAATGGCGCTTTGCATGTTTCCTTTTTGCTGTTTACTGGGGTGTCCTTCTTCTGATGTCCGGCCTCCATTCGGGACTGATTGTAATGATGGAAAAATTGCAGTGGAATGCGTATATCAAATCGACTGCTCCAATCCTGTACTGGGGAATGGTGGCGGTGGGACTCACTCTGTTTGCAAGGCAGAAAATAAAAAGTACTTACGCTGAACCCCTGCATAAGATGGCGGAAGCTACCAGAAAGGTAGCGGAAGGGGATTTTTCTGTGTATGTTCCCACCGTACACACGGCAGACCGGCTGGACTATCTGGATGTCATGATACTGGATTTCAATAAGATGGTGGAGGAGCTGGGGAGTATTGAGACGCTGAAAACAGATTTCATCTCCAATGTATCCCACGAGATGAAAACGCCCATTTCCATTATCAAGAATTATGCACAGCTCCTGCGGGCGGGAATGGCGTCAGAGCAGCAGGAAAAGGAATACGCAAAGGAAATCGAGAATGCGGCGTCAAGACTTTCTTCCCTGATCAGCAATATCCTGAAGCTGAATAAGCTGGAGCACCAGAGGATCATGCCGGAAGCAGCGTCGTATGATGTGTGCAGACAGTTGTGCGAGAGCGTTTTTCTGTTTGAGGATGCAATGGAGGAGAAAGAGATCGCGCTGGAGGCGGACATAGAAGATGTGGCGATGGTCAGGGCAGATGCAAGCCTGATGGAGCTGGTATGGAACAACCTGCTTTCCAATGCGGTGAAGTTTACGGAACGGGGAGGCACGGTCACGATTCGGCAGACATCGGATGAAAACGGTATCAGGATATCAGTAACGGATACAGGATGCGGCATATCGAGAGAGAACATCAACCATATCTTTGACAAGTTCTATCAGGGGGACACATCCCATGCCACAGAAGGAAACGGACTTGGCCTTGCACTGGTAAAAAGGGTGCTGGAGCTGATGGATGGGGAGATTCAGATTACCAGCGAGGAGGGAAAGGGAAGCACCTTTCTTGTAGTGCTGCCGGCGGCTGAATCAGAGTCTTAGAGCAGGAGGAAAGGGAAAATGGATGGAAGGAACTACGTGGGATATGAATATAAAGAGATTACGGCGGACAACAGTATGGTTTCATTATTTCTGGACGGGTACGAAAATTTTGGCTGGGAAGTGAATGACAGCCTGATGGGGAGCAGCATGGGAGGGAAAACGGGCAGCAGTCAGAAGACGGTGATCCGGCTGAAACGTGACCGCAAAATCCTCAATAAAGCGGAACTTACCAGACTGCAGCGGAATTTTGAGGCATGTGTTGCAGAGATACAGACACTGGAACAGAGAAAAACATCTGTGGCAGCTGCTTACGCCATCCTCCTTGGAGTGATTGGAACTGCGTTTATGGCCGGTTCTACATTTGCGGTGACAGCACAGCCGCCGTATTATATTCTGTGCATTCTGCTTGCCGTTCCGGGGTTTATGGGCTGGATATTTCCGTATTTTTTATATAAAAGGATCGTGGGAAAACAGACAGAAAAGATTGCGCCGTTAATAGAAGCGAAATATGATGAAATCTATGAGATCTGTGAGAAGGGGAACAAGCTGTTATATTAGGATTTCGGTATAAAAGAGGTCACAGTTGAGACAACCACATTTACGTTTTCAAAGTCACACAATCAGTGCACCGACGTTGTTTGCTCCTTTTGTTCTGGTCAATAAAATGGAGGTCAGCGTCAAAAGGATATGAGTGCAAAACTCATATCCTATGTGGTAAGTTTTCGTATAAATCGACTCCGTAAATCTGATGCCGCTGATAAGCTGTGCGGTCAGTATCGAAGGAATGCTTTGTTTCTGACAACTTTTAGGATGGCTTTTCATCATCAATCCGCTGTTGATTCCCTGTAGATCAGACTGGTCTCTGTGTAAATTTTGCGGAAATTCAGGGATGGTTCCTTGATTCGCGACATGAGCAGGTGCACAGCGGAAAACCCCATGATCTGGCTGTGGATATGGATTGTAGTCAGTGTGGGGGAGGTCACGCGTGACTCCGGGGAATCGTCAAATCCGCACAGGTAGACATCCTGCGGTACATGGATTCCCAGCTGCTTGAATACATACATGGTATCCACAGCGGCAAAGTCGTTTGCGCAGATAAACACGTCCGGCAGTTCTTTTAGTTTCTGAATCTCATCCCGTATATATTCGCGGTATTGATCGTACCCTGGGATTTTGGCACCTGTTTTGTTTTTAGTAAGGCAGTATTCCTCAGGGCAGGGGAGTCCGGACAGATACATGGCATTTCGGTACCCCAGAAAGCGCTCATAAAAAGACTGACAGTGTGAGATATCGCCGATAAACCCGATTCGCTTCTTTCCCCTTCGGATCATCTCGCGCACAAAGCAGCCAATGCCTGTCTGGTTGTCCATGTAGAGGCAGTCCGACCTAAGCGGTTTATCAAGGTCTGCTACAGGTGAATCGACAAAGAGTGTGGGAGTATCGAGTTCGCAGAGCATATGACAGTAGTCCCTGTTGAACATCTCGATACATATGATTCCTGCTGTCCGTTCCGCATTGTAAGAGATGGGAAGGGACAGGGTTTCGATCTCATGCTCCTGGAGTCTGTGCATGGTGAAACTGTAGCCCATGCTGGACAGTTCCCGCTGAAATTTGTCCAGCATGGTGGAGGCGAAGTGGGAGCTTCCTATAAAGTTGGAAGTAAACAGCGAAATTTCCCTTTTGTCTGTCTCGGGACAAAGATCAGTTTCGGATTTGCCAGAATTGTAGATATTTATATAGGAAAATTGTTTATATCCCATTTCAATTGCTTTTTTCAAAACACGCTCCCTGGTAGCATCTGCGAGCAGACCAGTATTGTTGATTGCTTTGGATACAGTGTTGCGGGAGACGCCCAGTTCATCCGCAATATCCTGAATGGTGACACGGTCAGCCATGGAAGACCACATCCTTTCTGATTTTAAAGTCTTTCAATCTCTTTTTCAGATGCTTTTCTATTTCACATCTGACTGATTGTACGGGAATTTATGCAAGTCTGATATTATTATATTGTAAAAAAATAAAAGTGTCAATGAGCTGTCCCTTTCTGAATATTCCTATAGTTACAGTTCAGCCTTCGGCTTCCTGTTACAGGCATCAAGCTATGCAGAAACCGCTTCGCGGTTGGCTTGATGCATCTCAACCACTATGCTTTCTCACGGACTTCGCAGCGTAGTGCGAAGTCCTAGGCTGAACTGTAACTTCCTATTTATATAAGTATTTCAGATATTCCACAGCGATGTCTGTGCGTGGGGAATTTGCAATGATGCCGAAGTAGACAGGTTCGCCAAATCCGGCGCTTTCGATCAGCCTTGTCTGCGACAGATCAATGCCGTAATTGTGTTCTTCGGTCACCGCGTGGTATGAAGCGGATGCATCAAATATCAGTTCTTCCTGATTGTCTTCCAGGATGGCAATGTTGACAGCGAGATCCTGCTTAATGGCACCATATAAGCCGGGGTCTGTCCGATTAAGCAGTTCCTCGAGATCATACAGGTAACCGTTCTGGGAAAACGCGTCAAACGCCTCCTTGTTCATAAGGACGACATCGAGCAGTTCTCCGTCAATCGTGGCGAGAATTTTCATGCGCGATGCATAGGTGTACTGGTGATATTCGTTCAGTTCGTCATCAGTCAGATACAGTCCGGTGTACAGCTCAATTTTGTACGTTGACGGATTCAGGTTCGTGAAATCGAGAAAATCCCCGCAGAGTCCTTCTGTCAGCGTTTCCCCGGCATTCACATTGACAAGTGCGGTGTACAGGATGCGTTCTTTATAAGTAAAGTGATTGTATAAGTTATAGGTGAGGATATACAGCAGGATGACAAGGACTGCCAGCGGAAGCTTGTAATAATCCCAGATATACTGTATTTTTGTCCTGCCTTTGAGTGTTTTGAGGTTTTCATTATGGATTGTTTTCATAAGGGCCCGCTTTCATTGATTCATCGGCTTCATTGGTGCTGGCGGTTTCTTCCTGTTTTTCCTGACAGAGCAGCAGGATGTTGGAGAGCAGATAGGAACACAGCAGTGCGCATAGTCCTTCGCCAAAGATAACAATAGGTGTGAAGACATTGATGACAACATATGCCATCACAAAATAAATCACAGCCATGACCGCCGTGCAGAGCAGGAAACGCATACCGAGCATGATCGAATTTTTGAACATTGCCCCGATGGTGTTGTCAAACCGGGCGAGCAGTGGAAATATGTACATCAGTATGATGGCATATGCGGCAACCGCAATGAGAAAGACTGCTGTAGCGATGGTCCAGAAGGCGTTCTCAAAGCGCATGTGGTAAAAGATATAGCCGTCAAATCCAAGAACGATTCCCGCGGCGAGAAGAATGAGCCAGATGATGGTGCTCTGTCTGAAATTCGCTCTAAATGAATGGAAAAATGCTTTGGTCAGGCTGCCTTCCTCGTTCCTGGCAACCTTTAAGGTCACATAGAACAGTGCGGTAGTGGAAGCGCCAACTGTGACAATGGGCAGGCAGCAGACCAGCCACAGAATGTTCAGGCAGGCACTGTAGGTGATTTTGGTAATAAAGTTCATGACTGGTCCTTCGATACGAAATACATCACGCATAAAAAGTTCTCCCTTCTTAATTAATGTTGCTTCTTCTATAGGTTTTTAAGGTTAAGGTGAAGTGGGTGATTCCTGATAAAATTGGAGGTAAACAGCGGGATCTCTTTCCTGTCTGTCTCTTTTTATATTCTGTTATTATAATGTAAAAAAATAAATGTGTCAAATGTAAAATATTATAAAAAAATTTGTGCAATTTTTAATGTTACAGCTCGATTTTTGCGTGAGAAAACCTTTAGATGAAAAAAATCAGCAGGGCATGGCGGCGTTGTCTGCCGGGTTAGAACGATTCAATATAGGACAAGTTAATGACAAACGGATTTTGAAACATCGGAGTTGAAAAGGTATTGGTTCATTTGTATTGTAATGTAAAATATAGATATGTCAAATGTGAAAGTTAGCTATAAAGGCATTTTTCTGAAAAAAGGTTTGAAACAGGCTACAAAAATAGGCAGATAGGACACCAAATGTAAAAAAACAAAAAAGAATCGAACAAAAATGTAAAAATACTATTGACCAAATGTAAAAATTATGGTAATTTGTATTTACAGAGTTAAATCGCGATTTTTACAAATGCACAAAAGAACAAATGTAACTTTTCATGAAAAACTGAAAACAAAGAAAACAAAAAAGAAAGGAGCAAAACGATGGACAAAACAAAAACTGTTACTGCAAACCAGAAAAATGTCGGCCTGCACAACTCGCTTGTCTATGTTGTCCAGCACTGGCAGCTGTATGTATTCTTCCTGCTCCCGGCGCTCGCGCTGACGATTATCTTCCGGTACATTCCCATGGGAGGAATCCTGATCGCCTTTGAGAAGTACAATCCGATCAAAGGTATTTTGGGAAGTGAGTGGGTAGGATTCCGGCATTTCCAGCGTTTTCTGTCATCGCCCGATTTCCTGAGCTATCTGGGAAATACCATTAAACTGAGTGTATTTGGTATGCTATGGGGATTTCCGGTTCCAATCCTTCTGGCATTTCTGCTGAACAGGATTGAGCGCAAAGGCGTGAAGAAGAAAATCCAGCTGGCGCTCTACATGCCAAACTTTATTTCCGTTATCGTACTCTGCGGTATCGTCAGGATTTTCCTGTCAGTCACAGGTCCGGTCAATCTGCTGCTCGGTACACAGATTAACTTCATGACCATGCCACAGGCATGGCGCACCATTTATATTGCCAGCGGTATCTGGCAGGGCGCAGGCTGGGGGTCTATCATTTATACAGCGGCACTGTCAAACGCAAGCACCGAACTAAAAGAGGCTGCAGTGATTGACGGGGCAAATATCTTCCAGCAGATTAAGGCAGTGGAATGGCCTGCCATCAAGAGCACGGTAGTTATCCAGTTTATTATGCAGGCCGGTAACATCATGAGCGTCGGATTTGAGAAAGCCTATGCACTGCAGACCGATTTGAACCTTGCATCTTCAGAAATCATCGCGACCTATGTATATAAGAAAGGTCTTATCAGCGGTGATTACAGCTTTTCGACCGCAGTGGGATTATTTAACACAGTCATTAATGTGATTCTGTTGGTTGCGGTGAACAAGATTGTTGCAAAAATGAATGACGGTCAGGGGATATAGCGTGAGAAAACAATATGCGAAAATTGGAAGAATGGAGGTATATATGAAAAAGAAGAGTAAATTTGCCAGATATTCTTTGCAGGATAAGGCATTGTTGACAGTAGGTTACATATTGCTTGGATTGTTTGTCATTGCGATCATTGTTCCCATGATTTATATTATTGTGGCATCATTCATTGATCCTGTTACTCTGCAGAACAAGGGTATTACCTTTGATTTCAGCAAATGGACACTGACAGCATATGAGCGTGTCATGACCAATAAGCAAATATGGGTTGGTTTTAAAAATGCAGTCGTTTATTCCGTGGTATTTACTTTTGTTTCGGTTCTGGTTACCATGCTGGCGGCCTATCCTATGTCGAGGTCGGATTTCAGAGGAAAGAAGTTCTTTAACGTTCTCTTCGTGATCACCATGTTCTTTGGGGGCGGTCTGATACCGACTTACCTGTTGATTAGCAATATGGGGCTGAAAAACAGTATGTGGGCGATTATCCTTCCGGGAGCGTTCAGCGTCTGGAATATGATTATCGCAAGAACTTATTATCAGGGAATTCCGGGAGAACTCAGGGAAGCTGCTGATGTGGACGGTGCAAATGAGCTGACCTTTTTTTTCAGGATTCTGCTTCCGGTATGTATGCCCATCATTGCGACACTGTCCCTGTGGCAGTTTGTAGGTATGTGGAACAGCTACTTTGACGCAATGATATATCTGGATGAAGCTTCGAAACAGCCTCTGCAGCTGGTACTCCGCGCAATATTGATTCAGAGTAAGCCTGACGAGGGAATGATTTCAGATATGCAGAGTACCGCAGAGCGCGCACAGCTCAGTGAGCTGCTCAAATATGCAACCATTATCATTTCGAGCCTTCCGCTGCTTGTCATGTATCCTTTCTTCCAGAAATACTTTGACAGCGGAGTTATGGCAGGTTCTGTAAAGGGTTAATGAGGAACTGGGAATATGAAACTGAATAGATAACAGATTAAAAGAAAAGGAGAGCAATTATGAAGAATAAGTTAGCAAAACGGGCAGTGGTTCTTGCACTGGCAGCAAGTATGCTGGTTTCCATGGCAGCATGCGGCGGAAACAAGTCTGATAATACATTAAATACCGGGGAAATGCAGGAAGTAGATCTGGCGGAACTTCAATTCCCGCTGGCAGAGAAAGCAACGCTGACCGGAATGACGCAGTATCCGGCGAATACGGAATCGAACCCAAACAACCGTACTATTTTCAAGCGCCTGCAGGAAAAGACCAATGTGGAGATTGAATGGAAGGCGATTCAGGGAGATCAGTGGGGTGAAAAAATCACACTGGCAATGGCAGACACAGGCACATTGACAGACTTCATTTTTTCCGCAGGTTTTGGCGATAATGATTTGCTGCGTTACGCTGACCAGGGAGTCATTATTCCGTTAGAGGACTATATTGATGCTTACATGCCCAATCTGAAAGGTGTATTTGACAAGTTTCCTGAATACAGGAAAATGAGCACAGATGTGAATGGGCATATCTGGGCGCTCCCATGGATTGAGCAGCTTGGTTCTGAGAAGACAGCGATTCAGACTGTGAGTGAGATGAGTTTTATCAACAAGAAGTGGCTTGATTTTCTTGGATTGGAGATTCCGACAACTGTTGACGAGTTTGAGCAGACATTAATCGCTTTCCGCGATCATGCTTCTGAACTTCAGGCAGAATTTGGAATTGACGGAAGTATCATTCCGATGTCATGTATCGTAAATGATGGAAGTCAGGATATGGCGCTTTTAATCAATGGATTTGGCGAAGGCTATGGAGATAACGATCAAGGCAGGCATATTGCGGTTACGGATGATAAGAAGGTAATCTGCACAGCCACACAGGAGGGCTTTAAGGATGGTATCGCATGGCTGCACAAGCTGTATGAAGAAGGCCTGATTGACCCGGAAGCATTTACGCAGGAGTGGTCTACCTATGTGTCAAAGGGCAAATCCGGCCGTTACGGTGTATGTTTTAGCTGGGATGATGCCAATGTTATAGATGATTTTGCCGGCTGGGTTCCGCTTCCAGCACTGACTGCGGATGTCAGAAACATCACTCCGGAGAACGGTTCCTATACCGGTGGTTATGACCGCGGACGCTGTGTTGTGACAGCTGTGGCAAAGAATCCCGCGCTTGTATGCGCATGGCTCGATCAGATGTATGACCCGTTCCAGTCGCCGCAGAATAACTGGGGTACATACGGTGAAGATGATGATTTTGATATCTTCGTGCTTGGAACAAATGCAAATGGTGATGAGATGCTCCAGCATGCGCCGCTTGGAGACGCTTCTCCTGTAGAAGTCAGGGAGGCTGAGAGTGTAAATGGACCGCTGGCTGTACTGGATGAATACTATGGTGTCTATGTTACCTGCCCGGATGATGCCCAGTACCGTCTGGACTGGATTAAGGATTACTATACGCCGGATATGAACACCAAATATGTCTATCCGAATGTGTTTATGAGCCAGGAGGATACTGAGGAACTTTCCAACCTGCAGACCGATATCACAAAGACAATCAATGCAAAGAGATCTGACTGGATTATGAACGGCTTTACGGATGCGGACTGGGACGAGTATATTAAGAGTCTTGATGCATACGGCCTTGAGGATATGCTTGCTATTTTCCAGAAGTATCTTGATGCATATTATGAGTAAAATCAAATAATGCTGCAGTCTGAAAAGAGCTGGCTGAAAAGGGCCGGCTCTTTTTGGAAAAACAAATACTATAATTGAAAGGTAAATTGGTGATTGGTTATGAGCAGCCAGACATTGCGGGAAGCGCGCAAGTACGAAGAAGCTTCAGAAAAAATGATACCTTCCGACCACAGACCATCATTTCACTTGTCTGTGCGTACCGGTTGGATGAATGATCCAAATGGTTTTTCTTATTACAAGGGAAGATACCATATGTTTTATCAGTATTATCCCTATGATTCGCACTGGGATTCGATGCACTGGGGGCATGCGGTGAGTGACGACCTGCTGCACTGGGAGTACCTGCCGGCGGCACTGGCGCCGGACGAGTCGTATGACAGGGACGGGTGCTTTTCGGGAAACGCAATGACACTGCCTGATGGCCGGCAGCTGTTGATGTATACCGGCGTAGTACAGGAGCGGCAGAAAAATGAGGCAGTCATTGACTGGCAGAACCAGTGTATCGCAGTGGGTGACGGCGTGGATTACGAGAAATATGAGAACAATCCCGTGATTGATGCAGGAGATCTGCCAGAGGGATTCAGCAGACAGGATTTCCGTGATCCGAAACTGTGGCGAAAATCCGATGGAACTTACCGCTGTATCGTTGGGAACAGGCCTGCTGACGGAAGCGGACAGATTCTGCTGTTTTCCAGTCCTGACTGTTTCTCATGGAAATATGAAAAGGTGTTTGCGGCCAACAACAACCGCTTTGGGCTCATGTGGGAATGTCCGGATTTTTTCATGCTTGACGGCAGTGCAGTACTGCTTGTCAGTCCGCAGGATATGCTTCCTGTCGGGTTTGAGTACCATAACGGAAACGGGACACTCTGCCTGATCGGCGATTATGATGAAAAGACAGACACGTTCACGGAACAGCATAATCAGTCGATTGATTATGGTATTGATTTCTATGCACCTCAGACAGTGCTGACGCCGGACGGACGCCGCATTATGATCGGGTGGATGCAGAACTGGGACACCTGCAATTTCCGGTCGCAGAATGTGTCATGGTATGGGCAGATGAGTCTTCCGAGGGAGCTGCATGTCAGGAACGGAAGGTTGTACCAGACCCCGATACGGGAACTGGATCAGATGCGGCGCAGCCAGGTGGAGTACCACAATGTGCTGGTCTCTGAACAGATTTGCCTGGAGGGAATCCGCGGCCGGAGGGTGGACATGGAGCTGGCAATCAGGCCGGAGGAAGGGCAGGAAGTCTATCATGAGTTTCTGCTGAATTTTGCGCAGAATGATAAATGCCATACAACACTCAGCTTTCACACCAGAAATTCGATTCTGAAGATTGACAGAAAGTTTTCCGGTTCGAGGAGGGCGATTATACACCAGAGAAGAAGTCTTGTCAACAGCGAAAACGGCGAGTTGAAGCTCAGGGTAATCTTAGACCGTTTTAGTGCGGAGATATTTGTCAATGATGGAGAACAGGTGATGACGGCGACCATTTATACGGAGCAGGAGGCAGACGGCATTTCCTTCTCGGCGGACGGTGCTGTACGGATGAATATTACCAAGTATGAGCTGGCGGATCAGTGACGTGCGGACATCATGCGGCGTCAGATGTGGCTGTAATATTATAAATTGCACGGCGGCAGTATAGAAAGTGGCTGATCAAATGGAGGGTGTAGGAATGGACAACAAAAATAGGGAAAAATTGGAAAAAGAGTTTGACGTAGTGGCTCTTGGGGAGCTTTTGATTGATTTTACGGAAAATGGTTCAAGTGAACAGGGAAATCCCCTGTTTGAGGCAAACCCCGGCGGTGCGCCCTGCAATGTGCTGGCAATGCTCTCAAAGCTGGGATGCAAAACGGCCTTTATCGGAAAGGTTGGAAAGGACTTCTTCGGAGAACAGTTAAAAAACGCGATTACGGAGGCGGGCATCAACGCCAGAGGGCTGCGCATGGACTGGGATGTGCATACAACGCTCGCCATGGTACATACATATCCTGACGGTGACCGTGACTTTTCTTTTTACCGCAGCCCTGGCGCGGACATGATGCTGCGGGAGGATGAACTTGACGGGAAAGCGCTGGAAAATACGAGGATTTTTCACTTTGGCACACTTTCAATGACAGATTCGGAGGTCAGGGCGGCAACCAAAAAGGCTGTCAGGATCGCAAGAGAAAGCGGTGCACGAATCTCTTTTGACCCCAATCTTCGCCCGCCGCTGTGGAAGTCACTGGATGAAGCGAAGACGCAGACTGCCTATGGTCTTTCCCAGTGTGATATTCTCAAGATATCCGATAACGAGCTCCAGTGGTTTACCGGAGAGATTGAGTTTGATGCAGGTATCTGTAAATTGAGAGAGCAGTACGACATTCCATTGATCCTTCTTTCCATGGGAAAGGAAGGCAGCCGTGCGTATTACAAAGATCTGTGTGTTGAGGTCAGACCTTTTCTGCAGGAAAGTACGATCGAAACGACAGGGGCGGGGGACACCTTTGGTGCCTGCTGTCTGTATCATGTGCTGGAATACGGTCTGGAAAATCTGGATGAATCAAAACTGACGCAAATGCTGACGTATGCAAATGCAGCGGCCTCTATCGTTACAACTAGAAAAGGCGCGCTGCGCGTGATGCCGTCGAGGGAGGAAGTGGAGGCGTTGATCAATCTATGAAAAAAACACTGAGTAGATTATATGGCATTCTATGCCTGACGGTGAGTTTTCTGATCTGCAGCTGCGGACAGTCCGGCGCAAAGGATAAAGATTTTTCCGAACTGACAACGCCGGGGAGTCAGGAGGAGGCCTATGAGTACCATACATTTTTCCTGCCTGCCAAGGATGGGCCGATTCAGCCGTATGTCGGGGACACAATGCCCTATTACGAAGACGGGGTGTATTATATTTATTATTTGAAGGAAGGCGGCGATTCCTATAACCATTCCATATATCTTGCGACAACAAAGGATTTTGTGAGTTACGCGGAACAGGACGAGGCAGTGATCGAAGCTTCTGACGCTGGGCAGGACAACTGGATTGGTACAGGGTCTGTTGTGAAGGCAGGCGGTAAGTATTATTTCTTTTATACTGGTCATGCGGATTCTGCTGATGTGGAATACAAAGAAAAGATAATGGTTGCCGAGGGTGATGATCTGACAGCGTTTCGCAAGATTTCGGGATGGGAGATCACGCCTCCCGACGAGCTGGGTCAAAAAAATGATTTCAGAGATCCGCAGGCATATTATGACCCGGATACAGACACGATATCACTGACAATTACGGCGTCCAAGGATAATGTGGCAAGGATTTTGAAGTATACAGTCAGCGCAGACTTGCAGGAGACGAATTACGATGGTATTATTTTTACAAATACCGCAGGGGATTTCTGGAACCTGGAATGCAGCGACACATTCAGGATAGGCGACAAATGGTATCTGACGTACTCGGCGCAGGATGATACACTATGGTATGCCTCCGCCGATGAACAGTTCGGGCCTTACTCCGAGGCAAAGCGTCTGGAGGGTAAACTGTTTTATGCGGCAAAGCATGTCGGGGATGGCGAAAATGTGTATATGGCGGGGTGGGCGAGAAGGTCGGAATCCCCTGCTTCCACGCGGAGCGTATCGGCGTGGGCAGGAAATCTGGTTGTACAAAAGATTGTCCAGAAGGAAAACGGCGATCTTGTGCTGGCTCCAGCAGACCAGGTCATACAGCAGTTCCGGGGAAAACGCAGGCTGATGGTTGACAGCGCGCGGGCATCGATCGAGGCGGAGTCTGCGTATCAGTATGTCGATGTGTGCACTTGTTATGAGAGATTTCTGCTCAAGGGAAACTTTACATATTCGGGAGACGGTTCTTTTGGACTTTGCTTTGACTACAATGGCGAGGCCGACAAATACAAACTCATTTCAGTCCGCCCGGATGATAACCTGATTCAGCTTTCCTTTAATGCGGGAAGCACACCGATTGCAGAAACACAAGTTTGCCTTGAGCCAGGAAAAGAGTACTCTTTTGCATATGTACAGGAGGGATCTGTGGGGGTGTTTTATATTGACGATATGGCGGCACTGACAGTCAGGCTGTATGGTGTGAGCGGAAAGCCGATCAAGCTGTTTGCCGAAAACAATTCCGTGACATTTTCAGCGTTGGAGCAGTACTCTGATTGATTAAAAGAATTAAAAATTGACAGTTGAGGAAATTCCAGTTTGCTATCCAGATTTGACAATGGATGATGCGAGGGAGATTGGGGAAGAACTAATGCATTCAATGAACAAAATTGTGTCAGAATCAGATGAAAAGCAAGCAGTAAGTGCACGGATTTCATATTGCAATCGCAAAATGCACATGGTACAATGAATACATTACAACGCTTTATAATATCGTAACACTTGCATCACTGCTGTGTTGTCGTCCGCACAGACCAGTCAGAGAAAGGGAGGTAATCTTATGGCTTACAATCATCTATTTTCACCCGTAAAAATCGGCAATGTGGAGATTCCAAACAGAATTGCGCTGATGCCAATGGGCGTACTTTCTCCCCGTATGATGAACAGGGATGGATCATACACAAAGGATGGGGCAGATTACTATATCGAGAGGGCAAAGGGCGGCACCGGACTGATTATTACCGGGATGGCTCCGATTCCGCCTGGAGAATTCCTTCCTTCCATTGTAGAAAATCCTGCTACATATATTGAGCACACAAAATATCTGGCGGACGGCATTCACCGCTATGGTTCGAAAGTCTTTATAATGATCTCGGCGATGTCAGGAAGATCCGGCACGCCCGAGAGCCCGGCGGCCTCTGCCCTTCCGAATGTATGGGACCCCAGGGAAATACAGAGGGAGATGACCGTGGAAGAGATCCATCAGTATGTAGAATGGTTTGCCATCGGCGCCAAAGCTGCCAAAGATGCCGGGATTGACGGTGTCGAGGTCCATGCGGTTCATGAAGGATATCTGCTTGACCAGTTTGCGATTTCGTCGTTCAATAAACGTACCGATGAGTATGGAGGCTCACTGGAGAACCGCCTGCGTTTTCCGGTTGAGATTGTGCAGGCCATAAAGGAGAAGTGCGGAAAAGAATTTCCTGTCTCGCTGCGTTACTCGGTAAAGAGCTATACCAAAGCCTTTAACCGGGGCGCTGTACCGGGGGAAACGTTTGAAGAATTTGGAAGGGATTACGAGGAGAGCAGGAAAGCTGCCAGAATGCTGCAGGATGCAGGTTATGATATGTTAGACTGCGACAATGGAACCTACGATGCATGGTATTGGCCGCATCCGCCAGTATATATGCCAAAGGCGCTCAATTTGGAGGATGTTGCCCTGATTAAGAAGGAAGTGGATATTCCTGTAATCTGTGCCGGCCGCTTTGATGATCCTGCTTTGGCAGACCGGTCCATCGCGGAGGGAAAGATTGATATGATGGGCATGGGCAGACCGTTGCTGGCAGATCCCGATATAGCGAATAAATTCAAAGAGGACAGGCTTGATGATATCCGTCCATGTATCTCCTGCCATTTTGGATGTCTTGCCAGAATCGTTCAGTTTGATTATGAGAAAATGGCTCTAAAAGATATCTCCTGCGCGTTGAACCCGAGATGCGGTATGGAGAATCATTACAATATCAGCGAGGCGGATACGAAAAAGCGGATTGCCGTTGTCGGCGGCGGAATTGCAGGAATGGAAGCAGCCAGAGTCTGTGCGCTGCGCGGCCATGAAGTCGACCTTTACGAGAAAAATGATGTGCTGGGCGGTATCTTTATCGCAGCGGCAGCCTTTGATTTCAAGGATGACGACCGCCGCCTGATCGAGTGGTACCGCAGACAGATGAAGGAGACCGGCGTTCATGTACTGCTAAACACAGAATTTAAACCGGAAGACAAAGAAGGTTATGACGAAATATTTGTCGCGACAGGGGCAAAGGAAAGGCGTCTGTCCACGCCCGGCTTTGAGCAGCCGTCCGTCCGTTATGCAGTGGATGTATTGCAGAATCAGAATATTCGGGACCAGAATGTCGTCATTGTCGGCGGCGGCCTGACCGGATGTGAGCTGGCATATGATCTGGCAAGGAAAAATAAAAAGGTGACGCTTGTGGAGACATGCCCGACCATTCTGAATGTGGAAGGCCTGTCAGCCGCGAATTATAACTGCCTGTTGGATCTGATGGAATATTATAAGGTTGACATCCTCAAAAATTCCAAGGTTATCAAATACGAGGACAAGAAAGCTTATATTGAGACGGTCACATATAATGAGCCAAACATCAGGGGCAGAGCGCTCAATCAGAGCCTGCAGGGAATCCACAGGGATGTAAAACCAGTGGAGGCTGACACCGTGATCGTTTCTGTCGGCTATATTTCCGACAGAGAACTGTACGATGCAATCAAAGCAGACAACGTACATTTATTAGGGGATGCAGAGAGGCCCTCTAATCTGATGGGATGCATCTGGTCCGCATATACGATGTGCTTAAATATCTGACATCTTCTGAAAAGAAGAAGGCTACAGGGAGCAGGCAGGAAATACGACTGGCTCCCTGATTTGTGTAAGGAACTGTCCAGGCGAAGCAGAGCTGCTAAGTCTGCGTTATGAATTGGAGAAAAGAGTTTGTAAGAACCCAGGAGGGGCAGAGAATGTATTATAAGAATGACAGCGTAACTGATATTCGGATTGCTTACATTGGCGGTGGTTCCCGCGGCTGGGCATGGGGATTGATGACGGATCTCGCCATGGAGCCTCAGCTTTCCGGCACAGTCAGTCTGTATGACATCGATGCGCAGGCAGCAGCGGACAATGCAGTGATCGGAAATCGGATGAATGCGGTGGAAGGTGCAGTCGGAAAATGGTCATACGAGACTGCCGGAACCCTTCGCGAGGCTTTGGGCGGTGCGGATTTTGTGGTGATATCCATTCTGCCGGGCACGTTTGATGAGATGGAATCAGATGTTCATCTGCCGGAACGATTGGGGATTTATCAGTCCGTGGGCGATACCGCAGGGCCGGGCGGAATGATCCGTGCGCTGCGCACGATTCCGATGTATGTGACGATTGCGCAGGCAGTCCGTGACTTTGCACCGAAGGCATGGGTGATCAATTACACGAATCCAATGTCGCTGTGCGTAAAGGTTTTATATCATGTGTTCCCTGAAATAAAAGCCTTTGGCTGTTGTCATGAAGTGTTTGGGACACAGAAGTTCCTCCGCGATGTCTGCGAACAGGAGTGCGGATTCACAGGACTCGACTGGCATGATGTGGACGTAAATGTGCTGGGAATCAATCATTTTACATGGTTTAATGCGGCTTCCTACAAAGGGATTGATCTGTTCCCCGTCTATAAAAAATATGTGGAATCACACTATGAGGAAGGTTTCGAAAATCCGGATGACAACTGGATGAATTCCTCCTTTGCCTGTGCCCACCGGGTTAAGATGGATCTTTTTAAACGATATGGATGGATTGCAGCGGCGGGAGACCGCCATCTGGCGGAATTTATGCCTTCTGACAACTATTTGCAAAATCCAGAGACCGTACAGCAGTGGAAGTTTGGATTGACCAGCGTGGCGTGGAGAAAGAAGGACTTACAGCAGCGTCTGGAGCGCAGCGCCCGTCTGGTGCGTGGTGAGGAAAGCGTGGAACTAAAGCCTACAGGAGAGGAAGGCATTTTTCTGATAAAAGCGCTGCTGGGGCTGGGACGTGTGGTCAGCAATGTCAATATACCCAACACAGCGGGGCAGATTTCCAACCTTCCAGGAGCAGCAGTGGTGGAGACCAACGCGCTTTTTGAACGGGACAGGATCGTTCCTGTTATGGCAGGGGCATTGACAGAGGATATCCGCTGTCTGATCATGCCTCACGTGGAGAATCACGAGCGCATTTTGAAGGCGGCACTGCTTTGCGATGAGGAAATGGTGGTAGATGCATTTTTGCAGGATCCGCTGGTCAAAGGGAAAAAATGCAGCGAATCCGATGTGCGCACGCTGGTACATGACATGATTGCCAACACAAAAACATATTTGCCGGAAGGATGGATGGGATGAACGTTTCAGAGTCAATGCGGGATTTCAACCACAAAATACAGAAAAATATGCAGTTCCGCGATTGGTGAACTGCATATTTTAAATGCGCTTTACTCGACTTCAACACTTTCAAAGATGTCGGCAAGTGTCATGTGAATATGTGGAAATGCCCTCAGGCTTATGACAGTCTCTGCATTGTAGTGCTCGTCGGTCTTGTCGTTCTCCAGGATATAGCTGTTGACCAGTTCATACTTGCCATCATTGAGGTAATAAATCTGCACACCGCATTCCCTGGGCGATACAATCCAGTATTCAAGGACGCCGGCGGTTTCGTAGATGTCTTTCTTGGCAGACAGATCCCGCATGGCTGTTGAGGGGCTCAGGGTTTCCACGATAAATTTGGGAACACCAGTATAGCTGCCGCCCTTTATTTTGTTTCTGCCGCACACAATCATGATGTCTGGAATGATATAATCGTCATTCGTTTCGGGGTGATATTTAAAGTCAAGGTTTTCCATAAACACAAGACATAAACTATCTTTCAGGCAATTTTTTATTATCGTGTAGATATTGCCATTTACAACTCCGTGCAGATAGTTTGGCGATGGCGACATATCGTATATAACACCATCAATTTTTTCTGTTTTTCTGTATTCTCCTTCTAACAATGGCATCTGTGAACACTCCCTCCGTAATCTTTTTCTATGCTATTACTATACCATGATTCCCGGTGCTTTATCAAGCGTTAACGCAGTTTCGCCGGAGGCTTTCCAATATGAAATCGGAACCAGTCCAACACAATATCTTTTAAAATTCCATCAGCGACTGCCGCCACTGCCACATTTTGGTGTAATATTCCTCCGTCTGGTTTGGCAGGAGGTATGCAGCGCAGGCGAATGCATACTCAAAAAAGCAGTAGTTACTCCGCGATATGCGGCTCTGCACGAGATGTAACAGTTCCTCTGCCCACTGTACATGGCTGGAATCCTGTGAGGCGAGCCATGCGGCGAGGGTAAATGCCGGAATAATCGGCCAGTCTAGCTGTCCCTTGCAGATTTTGTCGATCTCATGGAGCGACAGGTGTGATAAAATGCATACCGCCGCAAACTGGACTCGTGACAACCAGTCCTCGGCGTAGATCTGCGTGTCTTTTTGTGCCGGTGGATAAACCATAACGCCGTACAGATCGCTATATTGCTCCGGTGAAAGCTTTGCGGCGCAGTCCCTTGCTGCTGCATACCATGTTTCCAGAGAGAAATCTGTTTCTGCCAGTTTCCCGACAAGACTGCTGACAAAGTCGGACGGTTCAGCAACGGCAGGAAGCGGGGTGTTGAAGTCACGATAGTTCCACAAGACGATTCCCTCGTTGTCCAGGGTTTTGTCGAGCGGCGGGTTCTGCGCTTTGCTGGCAGTGACAGTGAACGTGCAGGGATGTCCGCAGATCTGCTCTATGGCAAGGCGCGCCGCGTTGATGCCGCTTGCCGATTCCTGACAGCTTGTGGCACAGTTGGCTACGCCGGACATGTTGCCGTTTTCGCGCATGCTGCGCGCCGCGTTGACAATGCTCTCAGAGCTGGAAGCAAGATAATCGATGTTCGGCGTCAGCCGCTCAAACACTGCCCTTTGGCAAAGTTCCTGGGCGTGTTCGTTATGAACATCGGCGGCAGCACACACGACGAGCCGCTCCAGCTCATAAGGGTTGGCGTCCGCCATAAAGCAGCAGAAAATCCATGAGGGTTCCGCCCAGCTGCAGTCATTGTAATCCCCGGCCTCCAGGACTTTGTAATAACATTCGCCCGCTTTCTGCCAGCGTCTTTTCTTAAAGTAATAATCGCCCAGATCATTGTACGCAGCGGCATTGCCTGGATCGGACGCAAGTCCCAGCGCAATATACTTTTCTGCTTCTTCCTCCTGTTCAAGGTCGAGATAAGTCAATCCGGCGAAAGTGTATCTCGATGTGGTGCCTCCCTGTGCAAGTCCTTTTAAGATGACGTCCAGCGCCTTTTCGGGTTCTTTCTGGTGGCGGTAGAGATTGCATTCCGCGACGTATCTGTCGGAGGTTTCGTTTCTGGCACTGCATGTTGTAATGCGGTCAAACGTATTGTGACAGAGTGACCACAGATATTCCTGCAGAGGCTCTTCGCAGCGGTCGATTGTGAACAGAATCGACGCGATAAAGGCACAGACAGCCTCCTCCCCGGCTTTGTCGACAAGGTTTTGGTCTCCAAGCCATTCAGCGATGGGGTCTATGCTGTCCTCCTCGCCATTCCACAGACAGGTGGCATAGTAGCGAAGCGCTTCCTGCACATTTCCAGTATGGTATAGTTGTTCTGCTTTTTTTACAATATTTGATTTCATATGTTCGACGCCTCCTGTCTCAATTCGGGTACAGACTGTTATGGATACTGATTGCCCATGACAAATCATAGAGATGGAACAGTCCGTCGTCATCTGTCAGCCCTTTGTCTCTCAAAATGTTCATGCAGATCTGGTAGGCAGTGTCGTTGATTCCGCGGGGAATGATATCTCCGTTTGTGAGATAGATATAAAATTGATAGACATCCTCCGCGTAGGCATCTTCCATATTTTCTTGTGTTGACATGTAGATCGTATCGTCCATCTGTTCCGCGCCTTCCGGGTGCAGCAGATCCATAAAGAAGCCGTTCCACACCTCAAAGCCTTTCGACTGCAGGCTTCCGATGATAAGCGGTTTTAAGAGCTGCACTGCCTTGTCGTTCAGGCCGTGTTGATGAATGCGCATCTGCTCTGCCATTGCGTGAAAATTGCCGACGGCTCTGTGCTGCATTCCGCCTGTGGCAAGTCTGCCCATATAGCGGTTCATGTGCGGGAAAAGTTCTTCGGGGTTCTGACTCTCAATACCCGGCACCAGCACGGCAGCAATGCCAAACTCCCTGTCAATGTAGCGGCTGGGATAACAAATCTCGTTCCGGGTCTGGCACTGTGGGCAGACGGGGTGGAAGAAAGCGCCTTCGTCTAAGAGCTGCCTGCCTTCCGGCCATAAAAGCGTGTCGATGCAGTTGATCCGCTGTGCGGGGAATACGCTGTCACAGTGCTGGCACTGGACGGTGGTCTGGGCTGCTGCCCATGGATTTTTGGTCATGTGAAGTTTATTCAATCGGTACACCTCCTTGGTTGATAGTGCTTAAATAAGTGATTTGTAGTTCTTGATATAAACATTATAGTATGGACTTGGGGGACTGTCAAATTTGCGCCAAATTCAGTCAACATAGCCCGCTATGCCTCCTTCATTTGGTACAAATCTCCCACAAACTGTGACGCACATCTGGCAGAAAGCATTTTTCAAACACGCTCTAGGGTGCGGCTGTCATTTCAGGGGCGTTTTTTACATTGCTCATAGGGTCATATACTCATGTTCATGAATACGAATGTGTTAGACAAGTATGCGGTCGGTTCCGTCTTTGTCATTGGCGGAAAGGAATACATACTGGATGAAAACAAAAAACTGGATATTCCATATGGGGCGGATATCTATGACATAAAATATCCGATGATGGAGAAACAGTAAGATAGAAAAGAGAAGGAAATATTGAACGAAAAATAAGTATCTGCGGTATAGGGCGAAAACATCTTGTTTTTCGCCCTGTTATTTTTGGCAGAGGTTTGTTATAATATTCCCATAGGAGGAACGCGTATGTATGAAAATAGGGCAGGACTCTGTTATCAGAACTTTGAGGAAGTGAGAACGGGACATATTTTTTACATTGACAAAACTGATTTTATCAGGGAGTGGTGGGAGTACGCGGACAAGGTCACGCTGATCACGCGCCCGCGCAGGTTTGGCAATACGCTCAACATGAGTATGGTAGAATGCTTTTTTTCGAATCAATACGCAGGCCGGAGCGATCTGTTTGAGGGGCTTTCCATATGGGAGGAAACATCTGCGGCGCAGAGAAGTGCTTTCGGGGAGAAAAATCTGCCGGTGCAGGAGTACAAATACAGGGAGCTGCAGGGAACATTCCCGGTGATATTTTTAAGCTTTGGCAATATTAAGGCAGCTGAGTATAAAAAAATGGAATATAAGATAACGGAAGTGATTGCGGCTTTGTACGAAAAGAACAGTTATCTGCTCGAGGGCAGCTGGCTGAGTGAGAACGAGAAGTTATATTACAAAAAAATACAGCCTGGCATAGAGGAAGAGGTGGCAGCAGGTGCAGTCCATTCGATGGCTAACTTTATGGAGTGCTATTACGGTAAAAAGGTGATCATCATTCTCGACGAATATGATACGCCAATGCAGGAGGCGTGGCTATACGGATACTGGGATGAGGCGGTCAGGTTTTTCAGCAGTTTTTTCAATACCACGTTTAAGACGAATGACGCCCTCGAGCGCGGACTGATCACAGGGATTACGAGAATCGCGAAGGAGAGTATCTTTACAGGCATGAATCATCTGGATGTAATTACAACGACATCTGACGAATATGCGACCTCCTTCGGATTCACAGAAAGCGAAGTATTTAAGGCGCTTGATGATGCAGGACTTGGAGAACAGAAACCAAAAGTAAAAGAATGGTATGACGGTTTCACATTTGGAACATACACAGACATTTACAATCCATGGTCAATTGCGTCGTTTATTAAGAAAAAAGGAAAGTATGATACCTACTGGGCAAACACGAGCGGAAATGACCTCGTAAATTCACTGATTCAGACGGGGGTTCCCAGCATTAAGCAGACGATGGAGGAGCTGCTGCAGGGAAAAAGCTTTGAGGCAGAACTTGACGAGAGAATCGTGTTTGACCAGCTAAACGGCAGTGCAAATGCTGTGTGGAGCTTACTGCTCGCGACAGGATATCTGAAGGTTGAAAAGTTTGAACAGGTTGGAAGGCTTCTGAGGAAAGTCTATACGCTAAAACTCACCAACATGGAGGTGGAGAGTATCTTTGAAAATATGGTTAGGGGGTGGTTTGGCGGCAGCAGTGAGGTATACTACAATGAGTTTATCAGGGCGCTTTTTAATGATAATGTCAGGAAAATGAATACATTCATGAACAAAGTAGCGCTCAATACATTTAGTTCTTTTGACAGTGGAAACAGACCCTCGGAACAGGCGGAACCAGAGCGTTTTTACCACGGTTTTGTGCTTGGAATGATGGTGAATCTTGCCGACACCTACAAAGTCTGCTCAAACAGAGAGAGCGGTTACGGCCGGTACGATGTGATGATCAAACCGCTTGACAGGACAAAAAAGGCATATATTTTCGAGTTCAAAGTACTGGATCCAGATGAGGATGAAAAGACACTGGAAGACACTCTTGCCAATGCCCACAGGCAGATAGAAGAGAAGCAGTATGAGGCAGAACTTACATCAGAAGGATTTGCACCTCATCAGATTCGCAAGTACGGCTTTGCATTTCGGGGAAAAGAGTGCCTGATCGGATAGGAAAAGACACAGAATAAGGACAAAAAGCGACGGAAAGGGGACAATGACCTGAACGCAGGCACAATTTTCGGAACAGCGATAAATACTGCTTTTTATGCTTTTTTCATGTTCCGTCAAAAGTTAAAGAAAAGTGTGGACAAGGGCTGCTTTTATGCCAGCGCTTCTTTTTTACAGGACATTGATATAAAAGAGGGCGACGAGGTGGAACTTGATGTCGGTGACAGTCATCTTATGCTTCAGTTTATGGGGCAGTTCAAAGGTGCACTGTTTAGTTCGGGCCCCTCGAATCCCCCGTATCTTATATGCGATTCTGGATATTATTAATTTTGAAATTGGATCCTTCATGGAGGACGATACGGGTTTTGTGATTGGCGGGGTAAAATTTTTACGAAAAGATTTGCCATCTGTAAATTTGGATCGATGTCTGGAGATTAAGGCGGAGAATAATGAGCTCATATTTGTACCTGGAAAATACTATAAGTTTCAGGATCGCGAAGGAAAATATCACGTTCTCAATTGTACAGATAATGATATCGCACAGCCATATTCTGAATGTACAATGAAAAAACAGAATGAAGAAAGTGATCAAATGGGTAAGTTCTGGGGCTGCATTGGATGTGAAGGTGTATACGGAAGTAAGTATTATTCTAATGAGGAACAGAAAAAAATCCTGAATGCAGCTGGGATTAAGGATGGATTCTTCAGTGTCCAGGTTGGTGAAAAGAGGCAGGAGCTGTTTTTGTCAAACGGCGTAGCAGGCACAGTAGTTCCCAAGAGGCGGTATGGCATTAATATCGGACAGGGCGAAAAACATCCCGTTTTCGCCCTATTATTTTTGGCAAAGATTTGTTATAATATTCACAGAGGAGGAATGCATATGTATGAAAACAGGGCAGGACTCGGTTATCAGAACTTT
>CAMWXE010000018.1 GCA_947178145.1 uncultured Lachnospiraceae bacterium
TCATATATAATAAAAGGCTTCAAAATTTGAGCGTTAATTTTTCTACAGTTCCTTAATCTGCATGTTCTTTGACTCCGGCATCGCATCCTTTATATATCTTGGTTGGCTGTTTTCATAGACATTTACATGGTTTTCTTCTATTCTCAACATTCGCCCACTCTCCTTCTATCGCAATTTTGTATCGTTGGGAACTGTTCATGGCGGTCAAAATGATTGGTCGCTGTCTTGTCTCCCTTCTCCTCCTATATCAAATCATATGATTATGAAATTAAGCCTTGATATCAAATGAACTTTGCATGTTTTCAAACTCCATCGCACTGCTGTCTGCCTGGACAGCCCCGTTTTCTGCCTCCCGCCACGCCGCGTTATAGATCGAGCACAGGTTGGTCTGTCTGGCCGCCTCCGCGTTTGTGGTGTACATCGTCCAGCCATTATTGGAGTACGTTGCCACCATCTCGCCGTTGCTGTCATAGAATTCTATGTAATCGCTCTGGCCGGAGGGCTGTTTTTGATATTTGACCTTCCCCTCGAGCAGCGTCGCTATAAAGTCGATCGGCTTTGACATCACCTGATTGTTCCTCGACACTGCCTTCAAACCAGAGGTTATGATGCCTTTCCTGTCCGGTGACACTTCGGACGTGTAGCGCTTCATCAGCTCGACAAACCCGTCAGACTGATTTTGAAATTTCCCGTTTTCATAATCCTGATAAGCCTGTTCCATGATCCGCTTTCTGTATTCTCCCTCACTGACGCCGCTTTTTTTCTTAGTATACACATAGTCACCGCTGAAATCAGGCAGCGGTATCCCTCCAATACTGCCTGTTCCCGACATAAAGCGGCATTGTGACGAAATACTGTTTAAGTTGATTTGCATATTCTATATCCCTCCCCTAAACTTTTTTATACACTGCTCCCTGTGCCCCGACAAATCCATTTCTGTTTTAGATATCGGCTGACATTCCTCCTTTCACAACCTCTATTGCACCAAACGACTATATTTCAAGCTGTACGTTTTCTCACGGAATGCGCAGTTCAGCGCATTCCTGACCTGTGAACAGTAACGTCATTCTCTTAACTGTATAAAATTTCTCAAATTTTCGCTTACATAAAATAGTTTTTTGTGCTAAAATAGGTTTATAAAGGTTTCTGGTAATTATGTGTATCGACAGGCTGCTTCACATTTGATTTCCGAATGTGATAGCGGTTTTTTTATACACAGTTCTGTTCATTACTGAGGAATTGTGAAAATGATTCCTTTGGAAAGGAGTTTTTGAATGTTTCAAATTGGAAGTATCGTAATGCACCCGTCGGCTGGTGTGTGTAATATCGAAGATATCCGGGAAGAAAAGCTGACCGGACAAAAGCGCACGTATTACATCATGCACCCTGTCTCAGACAACAACGGCACAACAACGATCTATGTCCCTGTGGACACTGACAAAGTCCACCTCAGGAAGCTCATGGGCAAAGACGAAATCATCAGCATCATCAAACATTCCACGACAGAGAACATTGAATGGATTGACAATACCAACCTCAGAAAGGCTGCCTACTCCGAAATTCTCCGCAGTGACAATACCAGCAGAATCATCGCGCTGATCACCGTTCTCCACACCAAGAAAGAACACACGACCAAGGCCGGTAAAAAGTTTTCTGCATTTGATGACAAAATTCTGCACGACGCCGAAAAGAAAATCCATCAGGAATTTTCCCACGCGCTGTCCATGCAGGAGGAGGAAATACCCAAATTTATCATCACACAGTTATCCGCTGAGCCAGTATAAAAATCGTAAAAACCGCAGGCGTCATACAACCTGCGGTTTTTAGCTTCTATGATTCTTTTGTCCAAAATGAAGTTCACGCAGCCCTTCCACCTCATCGCATACCGTTTTCAAATGGCAGGTGCCGCAATCCATATTGAGACTTGTAAAAATGTGGTTGAGCGACTGTGTAATCTGCTCTGCCCTGCCGAGCATTTCCTCCAGTGCACGATAATCAAAATCCCTGTGCGTGACAAAAATCACGTTGACATTCCTCACCTGGGAAATCTTGAGATATCGCTCCAGATACATCTGCCCGACATCGATAAAACTGATGTTCTTTTTCAGGGCTTTTTTGCTGATGCGCACTGGTTCCCGCTGGCTTACCGGGGAGATGCGCGCCATGAATCCCTCCGGATGAATGTGATAGCGCACATAGTCAATTTCGCGAATTTTGCGGTACAGTGCTTCCTCGTCGGTGTTTGCGGTCACCTGAAGAAACACAATCCGCGCATAGGACTGACTCTCCGAAATCTGAGTCAGGTCATTTCCATACAAGTATACGCCCTGTGGAGCCAGCAAAGGTTTCGCCGTGCAGAGACAGCCGCTTAAGCCAAGCGTGTTCTGCCCGCCAAGCTCATATGCCGTCTCTTTCCCGAGTATCATGTGATGCCCGCCCGCGTCGGGCCATGCCCTTGACGGCTTTTCCAGCCTCGCCTCTTCCATCGCCGCAATATGATTCAATTGTCCGCAAATATTGGTTATCATCTCGTCAAACAGATTCATTCTCTTATCGCAATCCAATAAGGTCCTGTCAACTTACAGGCGTTTTTCCTTTTTAACTTTGTCATAGTGTTTTGATATCACAGGCATCATCTTTGCCGCTGCCTTCATGTCAAGATTGAAAAAATACACGATAAAAGTCAACAGGAAAAATACTGCTGCCGCAATCAACACACCCAGTAAAACTTTTGCAATGATCATAACAACTCTCTTTCAACACGATTGATACAGCTACCCTACATTAATCATATTATTGTAGTCATTGATCAGTGATGAAAGTCCCGCGTCAAAAGAGGACAATGAACAATGACCTGCAAAGCTTGAACCTATGTCGAACGAGCTCAGTTCCTCCCCTTCTTTTACTTTCTGGAGCACTTCTGTCAGAGAAACCTTGGTCTCCTTCAAATCCCTGATAAAGCTGCTCCACCAGCCATACTTGGAGATTCCTTCTGCTGCAAGTTTTTCCTCATCCCCGTCATACGCAAGCAGCGCATCCACATTGGCAACGAACTCATCATAAAGCGGCTGAATTTTTTCCAAATCCATATCCAGAATATTTTCATCCCATACATCCTGTTCATACAGCTCGTTCTCTATTTCATTGGCAACATCGATTACCATATTCATCGTATAAAGTACTTCATAGCCTTGCTCCAGCATCTGTGCGTATGCTATTTCCTGATGTTCCTTAGCGACAATATCCAGCTCCGCCATAAATGCGTCACCAGTGTCAATGTACTCCACCAGTGAATTCATCAATACCGTGTGATACTCCTGTGCCTTCTGGTAATCATCATCCAAATACGATTTCATATCTGTATAGACTTCAATATCATTGAGTGTCTCTATGACCAAACTCAGAGATGGATACAGTTTCAGATACGCCTCGTCCAGTTCACTCTTATCACTCTTGCTGTTCGCCATCTCGTACGTGTTCTCAACGTCCTCAATGTTATACTCTGACAAAGAATAGCAGTCAAAATAGTCATCATCCTCGTCCAGCAGCGTAAACTCCATCTGTTCAATGTCCACATAATTAAAATACCGTTCCAGAGAAGAATCCAACCGGCCCAACATAAAATTATTGATTGCAATGTAGTTGTTGTAAAGCTCCTGATCCAGCTCCTCCAGTTCCTCACTTGACATTTCTGTCTCTGTCTCCGTGCTGGCAGGCGTCTCCGGCGCATCCTGTGTCGTCACATCCATATCCTCGAAAACACTTCTGCCGCCGGAAATAGAAGCTCCCTGACACGCTGTCACGGAACAGGCCATCATTAACGCAGTCAAAATAATACTACTCTTTCTTCTCATTATCTTCTCCCTTTCATCTCTTTTTAATTTTTTACTCTAAACATTTCTTTACTTTTCAAAAAAGTATCCTTTTTAGAGTCTATTTTCTCGTATGCTGTGCAATTCCTATACTGGAAATATTATTATATCACAAATATTTCAAAAAGAAAATCCCCCTTTTCGCATTCTCCGCCACGCAGTGACATAGTAGTTACTTTTCACACCCACGCCAAAGTAGTGGGAATCATGCGCCAAAATGCTTGCCCTTTAGCATTTTGTGTGCAAAATCTGTTATAATTCACACCTCAATAACGTATAAGCTAATAAAAACTTGCGTGGGTGTGAATTGTAACCATAGTATTAATGTAGAAAGTTACTCACATTTTCGCCTGCATCAGGCTGCTTGAGGAATACCGCCTCAGTCCGCGGTAAAACACAAATACCGCCAGCGCAGACAAAAGAATCAGATACCCGAACACCATCAGCATCTTTGCCGCATCAAACTCCATCATAATGTGCACCGGGTGATAGATCATCATGCCCACCGGAATCACATTGTAGAGCAGAAACCGCGCTGTCCCCTTAAAGATACCGTCCGGATAGGTGGAAAAACTGGTCATGATGCCCACGATATGATTTCCGAACATCTCCGCACGCCCGAACCAGAAGGCTAAGCTGCCCAGCAGCAGGGCAGCTGCTGTCATAATCACTGCCCCTGTCACCGTAAACAGCAAAAATAGAAAAAAGCGCTCCACGCGAAAGCAAAAGATACAGATCAGCACCAGTCCATACAGCAGGTCCCCAATTGCCGAAATGTTTGTCTCAGACGTCATCACACTGAGCAGGACATTCTTTGGCTGTACCAGGTACGAATCCAGCTTGCCATTGATAATCAAATCCGGCAGCGAAAACACCCTCGCAAACAAAATCCGCGACAGGCCAAAGCTGCTCGCGGCAAGCCCCCACAACAGCATGACCTCGCGCATGGTGTATCCGCCGACATCGTCCCTGAGGCGCAGCAGGATAACCCACTGTACAATAAATGTCGCATTGTTGAACATCATAAACAAAATATTTGTCACGAACGTAACCTTGTTGAGCATCTCCCGCATAATATTGTATTTGACAGAGAGCGCGCACACGCGCACCTGATTTTTAACCGCCGTTAACATACAGCTTCCTCCCTCCCCTTTCATAGATCAAAAACATGATTCCACAGCCAACCGCCAGATAAAGCACCTGCGCAAACAAAATCTCCAGATACTTTTCCGCGCTGAAATCCACAATCAATTTTGCCGGTCCATAGCATACAGTATAGATCGGTGTCAGCTTCAATACCGGCTGCAGCGCCGCCGGGAAAATCTCGACTGGAAAGATCGTTCCCACCACCAGTATCAGCTTGTCATACAGCCACTGGAACGGATTGGCGTCCTCAATCCAGAACGAGAGCATGCTGATGCAGATCTTAAACACCGCATGGATTGTCACCCCCAGCATAATACATGGAACTACCGCCAGAAGTGTGGCCGGATGAAAATGCGGAATCTCCCCCACCATGGTCACTCCGATCACCGTCGTGAGCACTGCATACATTGGCAGCTGAATGTTCCACTCCCCTGTAAATTTTGCCAGGATAAACAGCGGATAGCGGTAGGGCTTATTGACCAGATATGCAATGTTTCCGCCGCGGATATCGGTTGACACCTGCTGCCTGACCGTCGAGGAGCGCGCGCCAAACCAGATCATCTCCGTTATCATGACATACCATATCATCTGTTCCTTCGTATACCCCGCAATCAGATCGCCCGGCGCCGCATACATGTAATCCCATAGATTGATAAACACAAAGATCAGGATAAAGTAACTGATAAACCCCATCGCAATATTCGCCGTGTACTGCAGGTTCTCCATCAGCACCGAGCGGTAGATCACCACATATTTTCTCATAATCCGTCTGTCCTCCCCTCTGACTGGTAGATTTCCATGATAATATTCTCCAGCGGAATATTGGAGATATTGATATCCTCCACATGCTCCGCGTCGATGCTGCGGAGCGCGTCGCTGATCTTCATGACGGAAGTGTCCACCTCAAATCTGACATGGCCGCCCTTTCTTTTGAGAACCGTCATGCCCTCCATCGGCGGCAGCGCTGCCTCCTCCTGCAATTTTACCTCCACGATTTTTCTGTTCAGGTAGTGATATTTCAAGTGTTCCATCGAGTCGTCCATCACGATCTGCCCGGAATTGACGATGACGATGCGCCTGCAGAGCTTCTCGATATCACCGATGTCGTGGCTGGTCAGAAAGATGGTCGTGTGGAGCTCCCTGTTCATCTGCCTGATCAGCATGCGGATATTCTCCTTCACAACCGGGTCCAGGCCGATGGTCGGCTCATCCAGAAACAATACTTTCGGCCTGTGAATCAGCGATGCCACGATCTCACAGCGGATGCGCTGCCCCAGCGAGAGATTCCTGACCGGTATGTTGATAAAGTCAGCGAGTTCAAAGATATCCGCAAGTTCCGCGATGCGCTTCTCCGTCTCATCGCCTGAGAGATCATAAATCGCACCGAAGAAGCGAAAATTGTCATACGGCGTCAGGTGCGTCCAGAGCTGTTCTTTCTGCCCGAATACCGTGCCGATCTGATAGGCAAGCTGCTTTCTCTTTTTCACCGGATCAATGCCCAGCACTTCCACCCTGCCGCCGTCCGGGTACAAGATGCCTGTCAGCATCTTGATCGTCGTGCTCTTACCGGCCCCGTTCGGACCGATAAATGCGAGGACCTCTCCCTCCTCCACGCCAAACGATACCTTGTCTACCGCCTTGATTTCCTCCGTCTGCGGGTGAAAAATCGCCTTGATGCTGCCCTTCATTCCCTTCTCCTTGTGCTTCACCCGAAAGTTCTTGGATAACTCCTCCGCCTCAATTACCTTCATTGCCTGTCCCTCCTGTTTTTCAATATTGTATGAAAAAAAGCCGTCATGTTACATACACTTCAATGTATATACCATGCGGCTCTTTAAACCATAATCATTTATCGTGATAACCTGTTGCAATCACTTCCGATTACCGCATAGCCAAATAAGACCTTTCGTCCTACGGCCACGCGCTCCACCAGTTCTCTACCGGGAATCGTCTGTGACCGTATGCTGAAAAATCTGATACTGCGGCATAATCGAAATAAATAGTCCGTTACTATAATTCAACATTGTTCTCTCCTGCTTCTGAATCTGTAAATTTTCGATAGTATAGCACAGTATTTTGCAAAAGGCAAGCAATTTTTCACCGGCTCTTATCTCTTTCAACCGTCACATGCCCCTTTTTACGTACGGGATGGCTGATAATACCACCGCACCATTGGCACATCATTGTTAATTCCTTTTGTAAAGAGAACCTGATGCAGGTCTATGATTCCGTTATGAAATGTGGCGGCACATGCGGCAAGATACAGATGCCACATCCGCACAAATCTCTCGTCAAACTGTTGCTTTATCTCATCGATATGTTCCCTGAAATTCTTTTCCCAGCACAATAGCGTCCGGTTATAGTGAAGTCTTAGATTTTCCACATCCAACGTGTGAAAATTGTTCTCCGCGGCCTGGGAAAGTATCTCCCGCAGACTCGGAATCACTCCGCCAGGGAAAATATATTTTTTGATCCATGGATCTCCCGGATATTCTTTTACCCCGCTGATAAAATGCAGGAGAAACATTCCGCCCTGCCGCAAAACCTTATCGACGCTCTCCAAAAACAGCGGATAATTTTCACGCCCCACATGCTCGATCATTCCCACGCTCACCACCCGGTCAAATGTAATGCCGGATTTTGGAAGATCCCTGTAATCCATCAGCTCCACACGCAGCAGGCCGCCCAGTCCTTCCTCTGCAATACGCCTTTCAAACTCCCGGTGCTGTTCCACACTGAGCGTAATCCCCGTGCCATGTACCTTATACTTCTTTGCTGCCTCTATCAGCAGATATCCCCATCCGCACCCGATATCCAGCAATTCCATCCCTTCTTTCAGATACAGTTTCTTGAGAATATAATCCACTTTATTGCGCTGCGCCTGATAAAGCGTGTCATCCTCCTTTTGGAAATAGCCGCAGGAATAGCTCATTGTCTCATCCAGCCACAACTTATAAAAATGATTCCCAAGATCATAGTGACTGCGCACTTCCTTCTGCTGGTTCCTCTTACTGGTTGCCGTGAAAATCAGCTTTCCCAGTGCCTTTTTATCTGTAGAGAATTTTCCCATCTGTCCAAGGAAATGGTCCAGTGCATCATACAGCTCGCCTTCAATCTCCAAATCTTTGTTCATATATGCTTCCCCCAGTGCGAGGGAGGTGCTTGTTACCAGATCATCTAACGGTATCGCCTTGTTTATTCTGACTGTAAACGCCGGATTCCCTTCCCCGATCTTGTATTCTCCGCCATTCATTTTCACCAGAAATGGTTGTTCATTAAATTTCTCAAGAAACTGCATCATCATATTTGTTCCTAATTTCATATTCTCTCCTTTTCCGATTACAATCACTTATTATGAATTTATTGTAAGATACTGTTCAGGACAAGATTCTGCACTGCACTGCAAAATCTGTAAGAAACATAATCTTTGAGATGCATCAAGCCAGACCTTGCATGGCCCGATGTCTGCGACTATGTGGGTACTGAATCGTTATCATTTAATAGATAGCATTCCACTTTTTTGTGATTTCTTCCATAAAATTACTGTAATTTTTCCAAAATATATGGTTGGGCAAGCACTTTCCATGCCGCATTCCTGACCTGTGAAAAGTAACGTGAACAGTAACACTTTCTGTATTGGAATTAATTTCTGTTGAAAACTTCACTCATTTTGTGTACACTGTAATTGTAGCAATAACCATCCCCTTTGGAAAAATACTTCCTTTTTGTTTTTAGCTATTGGGGACATCTGAAGGGAGATGATAAGATGAAAAAAGCAATCAGCCAAACCTTACTTACATTTATTTTAAACGGTATTTCCATTCTGTCGCTGATATTTTTGACGATATGCCTGTTTTCTTACAGAAATGTGAATACACAGCTCAATCTTGCCAACGAGGAGCGTTTTGACCTGACGTACAACGCAAACCTGTTTATGGACGGCTCCTCCTACCTGACAAACGAAGTGCGCGCCTTCGCGGCGACAGGCTTTCAGGAGCATTATGACAATTACTGGAACGAAGTCAACACTCTGAAAAACCGCGACAAAGGCGTTGCCGCAATGCAGGCGATCGGCATCACCTCCGAGGAGCAGCAAATGATCGATGACATGTCTGCGCTCTCCAACCAGCTGGTTCCCTTGGAGGATGAGGCGATGCGACACGTACAGGAAGGAAACACTGCCGCCGCACTCGATTATGTATATGGAACGGATTACAATGATTCCATTGCCCGGATCAACGCCTTGAAGGAACAGTTCCTGTCAGCGCTGGACACCCGTACATCCGATCGGCTTGATGTCCTGATGCAGGAGTCCAGTCAGATCAGACTGCGCATGATTCTGGCGCTCATCGTGGTAGAAATCATGCTGCTGTGCAATATACTGCTCGTCCGGCTGAAAGTGCTGCGCCCCATCATGTCGGTCAAAAAACAGATGCGGGAAATCTCGCAGGGAAATCTTTCTGCAGAATTTGAGCTCCGCCCGGACACTTCGGAGATCGGCACGCTTGTAGCCTCGATCCACGAGACGAAACATGAGCTGAAAAAATATATCAGCGACATCAACACAACGCTGACACAGATGGCGCAGGGAAATATGGATCTGACAATCGGAAACGATTACCGCGGCGAATTTCTGCCGATTCAGCGCGCGATGCGGCAGATATTGGATTCGCTCAATGATGCGCTGTCCCAGATCAACAGGACTTCCCAACAGGTGTCAGAAGAATCCGGCAAAATGTCAACAAGCGCGCACAGCTTAGCCGACGGCGCCACAGAACAGGCCGCTGCGGTCGAAGAGCTCTCCGCAAGCATCCTGGAAATCTCAAAGCAGGTAAGCAATACCTCCTCCGATGCAGATACTGCCAACAGGGTGTCAGAGGAGGCGATGAGACATTTGACATTGTGCAATGAGAAAATGGAAGCCCTGAGCGCAGCGATTGATGAGATTTCCAATTCTTCCCGCCAGATTGGAGGCATTACCAAGGCAATCCAGGATATCTCCCTCCAGACCAACATCCTTGCACTGAACGCCTCTGTGGAGGCAGCACGCGCGGGCGAGGCCGGAAAGGGATTTGCCGTTGTGGCTGGTGAAGTACAAAGCCTGGCAAACAAGAGCGCCGAATCCGCCAAAAATATTTCCGCATTGATCGAAAACTCGATTAAGCAAGTGCAAAACGGTGCGGCCCTGTCCGTCGAAACCATGAACGCGCTGACACAGGTGATCTCCAGCGGCGAGCAGTCAGCGGCAATGATTGAACGAATCGCCTCCTCGGCAACGCAGCAGGCTGAATCTTTAGAGCAGGTGACACAAGGCATGCATCAAATATCCGATGTGGTGCAGACGAACGCCTCAACCGCAGAAGGCTCAGCCTCCTCCGCACAGGAACTGCAGCACGACGCAGAAGCTTTGCGGATTGCTGTACATAGGTTCCATCTGCGCAGAAGATAACCTGTTTAGGACTGTCTGCAGCCTGATATCGAACGGATAGCTGAGACCATTTTAAATCCCCGAAATAACGTGAGAACTACAGTCTTACGTTATCCCGGGGATTTTATTCTGCCGTAAATGTCATACCTGATCCTGTTGTTGTACTTTTTCTGTAATACAGTGCTGTCGCAGTCTTTTATATTATATCATGATTAGCCCGTCAAAAGGGTATTTTTCAAAAGAATGGTACAATATATAGTGATTTGGACAGAGGTACATATTCTATATATTGTGGTCATTTTCCTTGATTACCCCTTTTGACGCTTTAATCATATCATCGATGTTATAGTTCTTCGACGGAACAATCGTAACCTTTCTATGAAAGAGTTCATTTATCAGGGAATGTTCCAACGCCTTGCGCCTCTCCAGATGCCTGACCAATCCCTCCATGCCGTTCAAAGCATGCCGCTTTCCATAAGGCGACTCCTCCAGATACCGAATCATCAATGGAAACCATAATTCATTTCCCTGGTCGTCAGACCGCTCTTTCCTGATGACCTCGATCGTACCCGATATATCCGCCACATCCAGATATACTATCTGATAAGGTTTATCCGCAAGAACGCGCTCCAATTTCCGGTAAAAATCAAAAATTTCGTCGTCCGCCATCATGAGATACAGCATCTGATTTTCAATGATATTCTGAAAAACAGAACACTCAAAAATCTGTCCCACGCCGTCCCATCTCCGGAAACGTTCCAGAATCACCTTCTCAAAAGACGCCTTGTCCAGATTTCCGTTATAGATTTCAAATCTTTCCAGATTTCTGTGAAAGTCGGGGATATCTGTCAGGATCTGCGTGTAACAGATAATCTTATGCTCCCCTTCCGTGACAGTCTTCTCCCTAATCTCTGACGCAATCGACGGATAGTCCTCCAACACCTTGCGATACTGCTCCCCGGTAACATATGCACACCATGCCAGTTCCACCGGTGAGTAATCCCCCTCGCGAAAAACCATGTAGTCGGCTATTTTGTCCGAAAGCTTCTGCACAAGCGTTGTTTTGCCGGCCCCTTGCAGACCTTCAATAAAATAGTTCGTTCTCTCCACTGCTATCCTGTCTCCTCCCCCATACAACTCCTCCGAAACTCCGAGGGCGTCATATGCATATATTTCTGAAATGTCCGATTGTAGTAGCTGATGTTGTTAAAACCGGATTTCGTTGCGATCACACTGATTTCATCATCAGAGTGTTCCAGAAAATCCAAGCTCTGATTAATCCTGTGATAATTCAGATACGCAAACGGTGTCATGTTCGTTATGGATTTGAACAGACGGCATATATGCCCTTTGCTCAGGCCAAACTCCTTTTCCAAATGCTCCAATGTAAGGTCATTGTCATAGTTTCTGCGAAGATACTCCATCATCGATTTGACTGTCACAATGCGGTGGTCAGGAGTGCTTCCGGCAGTATTCCGGTCGCAGGCAGTATTGGTCACAAGCAGATACAGCGCCTCCAGCAGATGTATCTTGATCAGCAGCTCATAGGCGTATTCCTTTGCGCAAAATGCCTCCCGAATGCGGCCAAGACATTGGAGCAGCTGCTGTTCCCACGCGTCTGCCGGGTTGATTACATGGCATGCAGCCCCGCTGGACAAACATGCTTCCAGGTATTTTTTCTGGACAATATCATTGCCCATGCTGCGCAAAAAATCAATGTGGAATACAATCGCAAAAAAATCCAGCCTTCGATAAAGTTCACAGGTCAGAAGGTGAAGCTGATTGGACGGAATGACGCAGATGGTGTTCTCCCGCACTGGATATACCGTGCCGCCCAGATGTACCAAAGCTTCTCCCTTTGTGATGACAAGAAACTCAATCTCCTCATGCCAGTGACAGCCGATGCGCTCCTCAAAGGACGGATCAGGCGAACTGTCATACAACATCAATGGAAACATGGCATTTCCATGCGGTGTGGTCTCGCGCAGATGGGAGATGTTCTGTGTTGAGATTTTGTTCATGAATCCTCCTCTCAGTATGTTTTTCGTGCGCAGGCTGATCTGCTTATCTGCATTAGCACCATTAAATTGTTAATATTGTATCATCATATGCAAATATTGTTCAAGATTATAGCTATCGCAATCAATATAATACAATTATAAATGAGCTTTACGCAAAATACAACCAGAAAAATCCAGTGTTCACACTCTGGCACAAATAGTGGAAAGAAAAAATGGAGGAATCGATTTATGAAATTTTGGAAAGAAAAGGAATCCCTCATGTGGAAACACCAGTACGAAACCGTGATGGTCACACCGTGGGGGAAAAACGCGCTGCGCATCCGCGCCACAAAATATCCCGGTTTTACAGCACACGACTGGGCGTTGGAGGAACCGGTACCCGACACCGCCGCCGATGTCTCCATCGAAATCGGCTTAGACGCGCTCTGCAGAACAGACACCGCCTCTATCACAAATGGTCGGCTCTGCATCAGGATTGATGCCGCGGGCATCATGACCTTCTACCGCGACGGTCAGAAATTTCTGAAAGAATACCATAGAGATTATGACCAGCCCTCGTGCCGGGAAAGCAGATGTCTCAGAATCCGCGGTCGGGAGTACAAGGCGATTGTCGGCGGCGACTACGCGATAACGGCGCGCTTTGAGAGCAATGACGGGGAAAAAATCTATGGAATGGGACAGTATCAGCAGCCCTACCTCGACTTAAAAGGCTGCACCTTAGAGCTTGCCCAGCGCAATTCCCAGATATCCATCCCGTTTGCGGTGTCCAGCCTGGGCTACGGTTTCCTCTGGAATCATCCGGGCGTCGGCAATGTGGTGTTTGGCAAAAACTATACCGAGTGGGAGGCAAAAGCCGCAAAGCAGCTGGATTACTGGATTACAGCAGATGACAGCCCCGCAAAGATTTTGGAGAATTATACAGAAGTGACGGGAAGAACCCCTATGATTTCCGAGGAGCTCCTGGGGCTCTGGCAGTGCAAGCTGCGCTACCGGACGCAGGAGGAAGTGCTCGGTGTGGCGAGAAAATACAAAGAGCTCGGGATTCCCCTCGACGTGATTGTCATCGACTTTTTCCACTGGACCAGGCAGGGCGACTGGAAATTCGACAAGGAATACTGGCCTGACCCCAAATCCATGTGCGATGAGCTGCATTCCATGGGAACCAAGGTTGTCGTGTCGGTGTGGCCCACTGTCGACAAAAAGAGTGAAAACTTCGGTGAACTGCTCGAGCGCGGTCTGCTGATTCAGACAGAGCATGGCAGTAACCAGACCTACGAATTTCAGGGAGACTGCCTCACAATCGACGTGACCAACCCGGAGGCGCAGGCATATCTGTGGGAAAAATGCAGACAGAATTATTATGATTACGGTATCGACATGTTCTGGCTGGACAACGCAGAGCCAGATTACAGCGTCTATGACTACGACAACTACCGGTATTATCTGGGCACCGGTCTGGAAGTCAGCAATCTGTATCCGAAACTATATACAAAGACTTTTTACGAGCAGACAAAGGCGCTCTCGCTCGTGCGCTGCGGCTGGGCTGGTATCCAGAAATATGCATCCCTTCTCTGGTCTGGCGATATCCCGAGCACCTTCGAATCCCTGAGAGACCAGATTAGCGCGGGACTCAATATGGGGCTTGCCGGAATTCCCTGGTGGACAACCGACATTGGCGGTTTTATGACCGACGACGTGGCAGACGCAGATTTTCACGAGCTCTTACTGCGTTGGTTTGAGTTTGCGGTGTTCAGTCCGATTCTGCGCATGCACGGCGACCGCGGTCCGCATGATATCCCGCCGCTCTCCGACAAAGAATGGGGCGGCGGAAGCCTGTTCACCGGGCAGTCCAACGAGCTCTGGAGCTACGGCGGGGAAGTGTTTGATATCCTGAAAAAGCAGCTGGAACTTCGTCTGTCCCTGAAACCCTATATCGAAAAACTGATGCGTGAGGCGTCAGAGACCGGCGCTCCGCTGCTCCGCACAATGTTCTATGAATTTCCCGATGATCCGCACTGCTGGGAACTGGACGATCAGTACATGTTCGGAAATCAATACTTAGTCGCCCCTATTCTCCAGTTAGGTCAGCGTGAACGCGAAGTTTATCTGCCGGATGGCAGTTGGAAGAATCTGTCGGACAACCGGATTTTTGAAGGGAAAAAGACAATTCCCTGCGACGCCCCCTTAGACCTGATTCCGGTATTTGAGCGATTAGGGTAGCCCGCAGCACATCCGGAACCACAGCAAATCCACAGCAGGATGAAACCACGGTGCTTCATTTTGTTGTGGATTTCCCTTTTCACATGTGTTACTTTAACTGCTGCACTGAATATTTCTCAATGCTTGGTATGCCAATGTGTAACTCATTTCTCCATCCGCAAAATTCTTATGAGTAAAACGCCTGTATCGCCTGCCCGATATACGCGGTCACACCGTCGCCGTAGATGCTGTCCTGTACTTTCTGCATCGTTTCGTTGGTCTGATAGCTGGCTGCAAGCTCCAGCATCAGAGCGGTGGCATCATCCATCTGGTACAGCTGTTTTGCCACGAAATCATACTCACCGACAATCTCTCTCACTTCAAGCGTATTGACATCTGTCCCCAATTTGGCAGCAAGCTTCTGCATAATTGCGGTGATGCGCTTCTGATACGCTGTGATCAGACCTGCATCTGTGGGATTCTTCTGCGCCTCCATCGCTTTTTCCCTGCTTCCATACCACTCGACAATCTTTGCAAACTTTTCCTGTGCCTCCTGTGACGCCGCGTTTTCCAAAAACTGCCGTCTCCACTCATCCTCACTTCCATAATGCGAGATAAAAAGTGCTCTCTGTGCCTCGCTGCAGTTCTCATACAGAGAGTTCCATATCTCCTCAATCTCGCTCTTGCCAAACACTTCAAAATCCATCCTGTTCTCTCCTTTCAGAATCTCATCAATGCTTGCAATCAGGCGCTCCATGCGCTCCTTTTTGCTGACAAGCATTTTTCGCTGCATCTGCAGTATCCCGTTTCTGTCAAAAGCCGGATTTTCCATGACAGCCTTGATTTCTTTCAGGGGAATGTCAAACTCCCGGAAGAATAAAATCTGCCGCAATGTCTCCAACGCTTTATCGTCATAAAGCCGGTATCCCGCATCACTTTTCTCTGTCGGTGAAAACAGTCCGATCTCGTCATAATAGTGAAGCGTGCGCACGCTGATACCTGTAATGTCTGAAATTTCTTTTACTGTCATCATAGGAATCCTCCATTCTCCGGTACCCTTCCCGGACAGAAATCGGAATCGCAGACGTATGCTTCCAACATCTGACGAGTCAGGGTAAGGGATACCTTGCAAAATGATAAAACTGCGAAGAAACAGCCTGGGTGTACCAACCACCCGTTTCTGTCTCCTCACAGTTTCTAAGATACGGTATGACGCTCCGTGAGTGTCAACCCCATTTTTCAAAATTTTTACCGTTCCTGTTATCCAAGGTCGAGGCCTGCAAAGTCGATATACAGGTCCTCATAGATTCCCGCCTTGACAGTATCGCGGAATGTATATGCATTTACAGAAAATTTGTCTCCGTCCATACTGTACACATGGATTCCGTTGTTTTCCGGATCTACGATCCAGTACTCACGCACATGGGCGTTACTGTACAGGTTCAGCTTTGTAATGTAATCATTTTTCGGATTGGACGGGGAAGCTATCTCGATAATCCAGTCGGGCGCCCCGATACAGCCGCGGTCGTTTAGTTTATTTGGGTCACAGATGACAGAGATGTCCGGTTCCAGCACAGTGTCCTCGTTCTCGTCAAGCTGTACGCCGAAGGGAGCGGGATATACTTCACAGTTTCCGCCTTTGGTCTTGATATAGTTTAAAATGGCAAAATGCAGTTCTCCTAATATTTTCTGATGAATCCGGCTCGGCGAAGCCATATAGACAATCTCACCGTCAATCAGCTCTGCACGGATATCGTCAGGCATATTGTAATAGTCCTCGACTGTATAGTATTTTTCCTGTGGTAATCCCATAATCAATCCTCCGTTCTTATCCTTTCATACAGCATAACACAGTTTTAACAAAATGAAAAGAAGAAATCACAGGGCAAAGGGCTAAACTGGTTACTTGCGTGAGTGTGAATTGTAACCTAAACTGTAACGTGAACATACATCCGCGACAGCTCTGGATCCCCGTCCCCCTGCACCATGCACAAAAATTTCCATCCGTAGCGCTCATAGAATGATGTATGGTCCGTCAACAGGTAAAGCGTGTCGATCCCCCGCTCCTTCATATCTGTGCAGACAGTACCCAGCAGAGCGCCTGCCACACCCTGTCCTCTCTTCTGCTCCTCTGTGTAAACTGCGCAGACATTCGGTGCGAGGTCTTTTCTGTCATGAAAATCATTTTCAATCACACCCATCCCGCCGATAATCTGATTCCCTTCCATTGCCAGATACCACTGTGGAACGGCACTTTTCATCGCCAGACACTGCTCCATGCTCTCCTGATATGCCTCCAGCGGGATTCCCCACTTCTCATGAAACCACTGCGCGGCGCGCTCCTTTAACTCTGGTCTGTCCACCAGCCGGATTATTTCATATGCTCTTTGTGCCATATGCCCTCACTCCCTCCAAACAATTCCTCATGTGCCCTTTTCCAATAGATTTCCGGTATCTCTGGCCAGATGCATTTGCCAGTCTCCTGTTCGCATAATTCCATCGCCCTGCGCAGCATCTTTCCGAGTGTGATCGTTCCACCTGTCAGGATACGCTCTGTTCCCAGCGTCCAGAATGGCGCAATCTCATATAATCCTTTCTCCCGCATCTCCTCAATGGTACGCCTGACATCATACTCCAGTGCCACAAACTCCGGTTTCCATTCCCGATTGTCACTGTGCAGAATCATAAAATATGTCTTTGCGGCTCCATTCTCGTTCAGGGACAACCCGACAGAACCAGGATTCCATACTACTTTGGAATGTGCTACTATATTCATTACCTTGTGCGTGTGCCCGCTCAAAATATATTTTTCTCTGACCTTCGCCAGGATCTCTTTGTTGACACTCCTTCCCTCACGGATATCCTCCCGCACATCACGCGGTGAACCGTGACAAATCCGGATATCTTCCATGCCGTCTATCTGAATACAGTCCGTTATCGGCAGCGACGCCAGAAAAGCCAGGTCCTCCTGCGATAACTGCTGACTTCCATAACGTATCATTCCGACAGTACTCGGGTAGGCGTCCCACTCCGGGTGTCCTTCCCCCAGGCCGGATAACTGATAATCTTCCTTATTTCCCTTTATGATATAGCATGGCTTTCTCGTCTGCAAATCATACAAAGTATCCATCACTTGTCTGATTCCGGGAAACTCTCCTGCATAGTCTCCCAGAAAGCAATACGCATCAATGTCCTGCTTATCCAAATATTCCATACACGTTTCCAGTGCAATGTGATTTCCATGAATATCTGACAACACTGCAATGTTCATGACGTTTTCCTCCTCCCTGTTATTCTCCGACTAAATAAGTCAGCAGCAATGCCCAATACAGTCGTATCAAATCTTTCTTCAGATCAGGTCTGCCGAAGAATTCTCCAACACATTTGGCAGTAACGTATAAATATTGCAGTCACACAATTCATCAAAATATTTTTTGATCGTCATAAACGCCTTCCACTTGTCTATGGTAAAATCCGGCAATCCATGTCTTAATGCGACATCTACCAGCCTTTTCTCCATGATACATGCGCCATTTGGCAGCGAAACTGCATCGCACAATTGTATCAGAAGATCATAATCCGTGTACTCCTTATGCTCCAAAAAATTCTCCAAAAATTGCATCTGCGCAGATGTACAGTCGTATTCCCCGATATAAGTCTTTACGTCCTTGATTGGGAAAGAATGTGTCAGACAAATATGCGCCAGTTCTTCCTGCCCGATGCGCATCATATAGTCGTAGCCATCAAAGATGTGCAGGATTCCCTTGACACCTGCCCTCCGCCCAATGTCGTGCATCAGTCCCATGACATAAGCCTGTTCCCTGTCCATTCTTTTCGTTTTATCCGCAATCAGCATGGCATTCTTTGCTACCGATCTGCTGTGCTGTTCCCATGGACCAGGACACAAGCTGACAGCTTTCTCGAGTTCTTCATGTGCTTCTGTTATTTTCAACATTTTAATCCTTTCTGATCACCTATTCATCCAATTCCAGTATATCAATATGTCACCTTTCCTGACAAACCAAAAGTTAGACGCCCCTGGATTTTAGGTATCTATCCTCATCTTCTCTCGCCTCAATAAACGCTTTTTCCAAATCAATGTTGTAAAAACTTGCTAATCGCATTACTTGTGCAATTACATCTGCCATCTCATTTCCTAAACGCTCATTTGTATCGCTTACCTCGCCTTCTAATGCATAATATCTTTCTTTTATCATAACCTGCTTTGCGAGTTCGCCGACTTGTTTCGACAGTTCAATCATTGCACCTTCTGCATTCCACTCCTGTAATTCAATCCTATTAAATCTCTTTACAACTTCCCTGTACATTTCTTCCATTTCTACAAAAGTTTTGCCCATAAACACCTCCATAACTCCGATTTGTTTTCATCAGGAACATTACCTCAAAGGTACGCAGAAAATTATTGATTCCGGAAGCACTGACAGAGCGGTGCATAGGTCACAATCTCAAGCGCTCCCTGCTCTGCTATTTTCTGATCGACTTTCCGGGCAATCTCTCTCCACGCAGAAGCATGCGCCGCATACTCCGCTGGATAATGTTTTTCTATATACTCTGTCAATACCTTAGCATCCGTGATACCTGTCAGATGGTTCTGGAAAACGTCATGCCTGACCTTGGCAAAATGTGCACAAAATTTCTGCTCAAGCTGTTCCCTCCTGTTCTTTTGACATGCTGTCAGGTTTGTAAAATCCACGCCTGCACCGACATCTGCAAACAGCCGGTTTACTTCCTCCATAAATCCATAGGAACTGTATGTCGAGAGCATAAAACCTTCCTTATTTAACACGCATTTTGCCTTTTCCATCAGCGCATCTTTGTCAGCAATAAAATCCCATAAGTGATTGGCGACAATCCGGTCGTATTTTTCTCCCCATGCCTTTGTGCAGTCCTGTTCCGAATCAACCTGCGCACCGCCAGCACACCGCTCGGATGACAGATTTCCTTTGCATTGGCAGGGACCTAGGAAATCATGCTCCAGATCCTGCCGCCAAAAAATAAACTTCACATCCTTTTGCAGAAACTTTTTATTTTCCAGGTAAAACTGTTCCAGAAAATCGATCGCCGAGCTCAATTTCTCTACAACAGTGATTGTCACACCCTCTGGTATTCTGGTCCAGTTCCTGATCCACAGGTTTCCGTGTCCGCATCCCATATCCAGTATCGCTGCACCGGAACAGACCTGCAGCTGGTCGTAGACCCACTGAAACCAGTTTTGTTGATTGGGAGAATAGGTCTCATAAAGCGCATACCGGTAATCAAACGGAGCTTCCATGTCCTTCACATGCAGAATATCCAATACAGCCTCCATTTTTTCGCGCTCGTTGTCTGTCTGGCTGCATGCAAAAAGCGCATCCTCCAGAGATGCGATAACCTGATTCATCTGATTTCTCTTCTGCTCCAGCAGCAGTTTCTGCCCCCATAGGATCTCCGTGACCGAATCCCCGCTCTGGCTCTCGATCATGCGGTCAATCTGCTTTAAGGACAGTCCGGCATACTGCAGCAGCTTTATCTTTTGCAGCTGCATTGCCGACTGTCTGTCATACAGGCGATAGCCCCCCTCCGTGTAGGCGACAGGCTTTAGCAGACCTTTCTTGTCATAGTAACGAATCGTTCGTGAGGAAACCCCCGCCAGCTCTGCGAGCTCTCCCGCTGTGTATCTCTCTTCCATAACATCGCGCTCCTTATTGTTCCAGCAAAGGCAATGTGAAAATCTTTTCCACTGTCTCCACTGTACATTATAAAGGTTGACGCTGCGTCAATGTCAATACCTGTTCATCTTATTTTTGTGCATCACATAACCTAATCCTGCGCCAACACAGCCGCCTATGATGTGTGTCAGCTGTGATATATTGTCGCTGGTGACAATGCCGCTGTAAATCTGCCCTCCGATATAGAGCGCCGCGACAAGGATTAGCGTGATTGGTATTGTCCCTTCCTTCACGCTGGTAAACGGAGACAATAGTATGAACGCGAACACCACACCGCTCGCGCCAAGCAGCTGTATCTGCGGGAAAAAGATAAAGTGAACAATCCCTGTCACCAGCGCTGTCGCAAGAATGACAAACAAAATATTGGAAGAACCGTACTTTTCCTCCAACAATGGTCCCACAATCAGCAGCAGCATGATATTCCCGATAAAATGCTCCCAGTTTGCATGTCCAAGCACATGCCCAAACAGCCGCACATACGTCAGCGGGGACAGCAGCGGGGAGCGGTACACGCTAAACAGCGCGTTCGTCGTCCACCCTTTTGTAATCCACCCCAATATCAGTGACAGAAAGCAGACCGCCGTAAAGCAGATCACGACCGGCGAGTTGAATGAGAACCTGATTTTTCTTTTGTTTTTCATACTTATCCCCCTATCTGCAGACTTTGATGCCTGCATTTTATTTCCTTGACAGTATTTTTCTCTCCCATATCCACTATGGCGCACTGTCCGGTTGGAAGGACGCGCAGCACCATGCTCGTGTTACGTCCTGTACATAGAATAACATCTGATCAGATTTTCGTCAAATTGCCACGGAATACCAATAAGCTTGCGGTTTACCAAAACGTTACAATTCACACCAACGCCAGTTTTCATCAGCTTGTAAGTTATTGAGGTGTGAATTATAACAGATTTTGCACACAAAATGCTAAAAGGCAAGCATTTTGGCGCATGATTCCCACTACTTTGGCGTAGGTGTGAAAAGTAACACCAAAACTGGCTATATCATGTCAATTTCTTCCTGCAGTAATCAAAAATCTCCTCCAGCACCTTCTTGTTTGCTGTATAATAGACGCGTTTGTCCTCACGTTTCACCTCAACAAGCCCTGCTAAAAGCAGGGCATTCATGTGGTGCGAGACAGTTGCGGTTGTCAGATTCAGATGTTTTGCCAGCTCGCTCCCATAAGCTTCCTTGTCCCGGATATAGGAGAGTATCTCGAATTTGCTCTTGTCAGCCAAAAGCTTTAGGATCTGCATAACGCGGCTCTCGCAGCCCTCTTTTTGTGACGGCGGGTCTGCGCCGATATCAAATCCTTCCCCAAACAGAACTCCTATCCTATAATAATCCGGCCCCTTATAAGTAATTCCATCATCGTCTATATCGGCATTTAACATAATCACATTGGGGCGGATAACAGATGCCTGCAGATTGAATCCAAGGGGACTGCCTCCCACATCTATATTGGTCATTTCTTTCATATATGAAGTCATCTCACGCCCTTCCAGCTGCCTGCTCCAATACTGGTAAAACATTTGTGTGAGCTCCTCCAAATCTTTTTGATATCCCCGCAAAAATGCCTCTGCTTTTTCCAATAGCCCTGTGACTTTTCCAAAATGCTCTTCCCTGTCAAAAAATAGCTTTTGAATTTCCCATTTTTCCTCGTCCTTCATCTCCATTTTCATCAGATACGATATAATTGCATAGGGCTCGCTCATTTTGATGAGTTCGGAATCGTCCCGCGTGATTGTTGTCATATAGTTCTGCAGGCAGTTCCCAAATCTTTCACAGTACTCTGACTCGGAAAGCCCGTCCACGTACGCTTTGTAGGTCTTGATATCCTGAAAATCGTTTACCTCAAAATGATCCCACAATAACACTAATCTGCCAGGGTGGATCATTGCCTCGTCCTTCTGTTCCGGGAAATAATACTGAATCGTCTTCTTATCTGATTCAAACATTTGGTTTGCACGCTCTTCAATCTGTTCCAGTATTTCAAATTTCCGAAGTATCTCTTGATTTGGCTCTTCAAATCTTCTGCCAATGCTTTCCTTCAGGTCTGTATATCCCTTCCCTGCCCCCAGATGCTGCAGCAGCGAAAAGCTTTCCATCAGATAATCCACCTCCCGGCTGATCTCTCTCAACATTGAACCACCCCTTGCGTTTTACAAATACCCTTATTCCAGTCTGACCTTCCTCAAACTTAACATCAAGAATATTATAACACAAATCGCACCGCTGCATATAAAAATCTGTGAGACAGAGCAAAAAGCTGCCAGCGCGCTGACTGCCAGGGACGCTGCCGGTGTCGCCGCACTCGCCCCGGCATTGAAAATCGAACCGACACGCGCCAGATATTCCTGTTTTACTGTCTTCATAAACTGAACGCTCAGTGCTGATACCAGAATACTACAGGACATGCCGATCACAAATGTCGTGACGGTTGTCAGGGCATAGATCAGTACTACATTGGACTGCAGCCTGACACCGAGGGTGTAGCAGCACATACCTGCCCCCACCAGTATCCCTGTGACCGAAAATTGCAGCCTGACAGAAAATTTGCTGCTGACAAACGGATACACAAAAGAGCCAATTCCCATTCCAGCTGTTATCGCAAGGGAAAAGGCGCTCAGCAGCGCACTCCCCTGCCCCATAACCTCCTGAATCAGCGGACTTTGCAGGGAGTTGAGCGGCGTTATGGCTGCATTGATCAGAACTGACAGCAGGCAGAAATTCCGGATCACAGGCTGTCTCTTCAGATAGCGCAGGCCATCCTTTAACGTTTCTATATACTCCTTTGCGGGCAGACTACCTCTCCGCAGATTGGTTTCCCGCAGACGCAGAAAGCTCAGAATCAGTGCAGATCCAAAGAAGGAGATTCCATCGATGACAATTGCTGTCCCGATGCCAAAGGAAGCAATGATCACACCAGCCACACCCAGCCCAATCAGCTGTACGACCGTACTCAGTGTCGAGTTGAGTGAAGTTCCATATGCGTAGTATTTTTCTTTCAGGATCAGCGGCATTACCGCAAGCGCTGCCGGAAGACGGAATGCCTCCACTGTGGAATTGATCAGTGTGAATGCGAGCAAAATCCATGGGTTGACACCTCCGGCAAGATACAATATGGCAAGGCCCGATGTCGTGATTCCACGGATGATATCTGTGACAACCATCAGCTTCTTCTTGTCCATCCCCTCCACAAGTGCACCGGCAAACGGCTGCACAAGCACAGAGGGCAGCTGGTTTGCCGCAAAAACCAAGGCTGACCACGCTGCATTTCCCGTGATTGCATATACCAGCCATGTGAATGCAATTGCGTCGATTGAATCCCCGAAGCGGTTAATCAGACCTGCCAGGATGATTTTTAAGTACTCTGTCTGTTTTAAAATATCCCTGTAACCGACCTTTTCAGTTGTGTGTTCTCTGTTTTCCATTGTTATCCAATTTCCTTTCCTCTTTGAGACTGTGTGATACCATAGTTGCTGTCCTATAACGGTGTTCATGCATGCCAATTGCCTGATGTCATTTCATTCCTGTCGGTCTGCTATCGATTTCTCCATGAATTTTCCATATAATCGATAAAATCAAGCAAGTTGCATTATTATCTATAATGATATTAGATTAATATCTAATATCATTAATACCATACTTCAAGATATATGTCAATCATATTATTAGATATATATCTAATATTTGTTTAATTGGGTTATCTTCCCCATTAGAATGTGTACTCGCCGGATGCACAAAAAAAGTGGATGCATAACCACCCACTACTGTTAAACAATTGTTTTATTTTCTAACCGCTTTCCTCAGACAGTCGATCACGTCTGCTGATGCAATACCGCCATCACCTGGCAGTCCCGGCAAAGTTCAATATAAGCATTTCCCTCCATGCCGCTGAGCACTGTATCCCACTGAATCTGGGCCAGATATTTCATCGGCTTTCCACAGTCGGGACAGCACTTGATCACACAGTCCTGTATCCAGAATGCAACTCCGCCAACGGACGAACCACCCTCCCAGTCAGCCGCGTATCTTGGAGGAACCGGTGCATCTCCCAAAATATAGGAATTGGAGTCAAGTTCCGCAATATTCTCCTCCCTCATATAATTCTCTGTATTATATGGCTCCTTTTCAAAGACAACCTCGCTCTCACCGTCTATCGTATATCTGCAAAAATTATCTTCCGACCACATCACACAATCCGGACAGCACTTCGCCTTTATGACCCCCTTGATGCCAAGAAAATCCAGCCTTGAATCACGTCCGTCAAACTCCATCAGATTTACCATTGTGCAGCCACAGTGCGGACATTTTTCATTTGTCCTCGCGCCAATTTTAACAGGGCTGTGCGCTTTCTCATCCAAAGTTCCCTTTATCATCGGGTAACATTTATCAAAATTTGTTTTGAATATGCTGCCGCTGCTGTCATAAGACCAGCCGCCGTATGTGGCGTAAACGGAAGGATCGACATGCAGCTTTTCCCGCCATTTTCGCGGGTGCTGTTCCAGTTCCGCAAAAGCGCGAAAGACCGTTTCTCCCCCATGAATTGCAAGACACAGTAAAAGATGGTTTGCAAGCATGGAATCAACATCATCCTGCTGCAGCATCCCAATCATTGACTGCACAACATCGTCAGGGGCGTCTTTATATAATTCACCCGGATAAAAAAGTTGTTTTTCAAATGCTGTCCTGGCAATTTCCGTCGTGTCAGCATCCCTGTAATTGACCAAATTGGTAAATAGCTGTCGTTCTCTGTCTAACTTGCCAGACACCGCTATCTCGTCACATATTTTCTGAACCGCCGCGTCAATTTGATCCTGTGACCATGCCAGTATTTTATTTCGCTCATTTTCGGCACGACAGGAAACACAAATCCCATCAAAATAGATTATTCGTCCACATTGTTTACATTTCTGTACTTTTCGTTCCATGTTGACATCCCTCTTTTTCATTCATTTGTCAGCCAAAATCCAGCTGCGATGGTCTTAGCACCTTCCGCGCCACCAGCGCAAAAGTAATGGCATGCACGGTCAACGTGATCGTCCAGGTGATTGGATAGGAAATGTAGACCGTGGTCAGACTGTGATACTCCGGTATCTGGAAAACTGTAGCAATCCACAAAAGCCGCAGCCCGCAGGCGCCAACCAGCGAGACAATCATCGGAATGATGGAATAACCGATTCCGCGGAGCGCGCCGACCAGCACATCCATGACACCGCACAGCGCATAGACAGAACATATAATCCGCACACGCATCATTCCCGCTGTGATGACTTCCGCGCTCGGAGAGTATATGCCAAGCAGCGTTTCCCCGAAAAATAACGCCAGATTTCCAAGCAGCGTGCCTGTTATCATCACGAACAGCTCTCCCGCAAACAATATTTTGTAAATGCGCTTATACTCTTTTGCTCCGTAATTCTGGCTGGTGAAGGATATCGTCGCCTGATAAAATGCGTTCATCGCCATATAGACGAACCCTTCAATGTTTGAAGCCGCTGAATTTCCCGCCACCGCGATATTTCCAAACGAGTTGACGGCTGACTGGATCACGACATTCGACAGCGAGAACACTGTTCCCTGAAATCCCGCCGGAAGACCGATCTGCATGATCTTCCCCAGTTTTTCCTTCGAGATGGCAAGTTCTTTCAGCTCCAAATGAATGCCGCCCTGCTCTTTCACGAGACAGCGCACCACCAGCAGCGCTGAGATTGTCTGTGAGATCACGGTTGCCAGCGCCACGCCTGCCACGCCCATGTGACAGACAATGACAAAAAACAGATTTAACAGTACATTTACAATCCCTGCACTTAACAGGTAATAAAGCGGCCGCTTGGTATCGCCGACTGCCCTGAGAATCGCGCTGCCAAAGTTGTAGACCATCATGGACGCCATGCCGAGAAAATATATCCTCAGATACAGGACTGCAAGCTCTAAGACCTCCGGCGGTGCCTGCATCAGTTCCAGCAGTCCGCGCGCGCCAACAAGTCCAATCACCGTGAGAAGCACGCCGCTGTAGATGCTCAGCAGCATCGAAGTATGCACCGTCTCCTTCAGGTCACTGTCCTTCTTCGCACCATAATACTGTGCAGTCAGCACATTGGTGCCCACAGACAAACCCACGAAAATATTCGTCAGTAAATTAATCAGCGCAGTGTTGGAACCCACTGCGGCCAGAGCGTTATCCCCCGCAAACCGCCCCACCACAACGATGTCCGCAGCGTTAAACAGCAGCTGCAGAATACTGGAGCACATCAGCGGCAGTGCAAAGAGGAGCATTTTGCCAAATACAGAACCGCTGCACATGTCAATTTCATATCTCTTGTTCATCTACAAATCCTCCTGTCACAAATTCCATTCGCATCTACTCAAAGCCTTCCTTACTTCCTTTTCATAATCGGATTCCTGAGTGTCATCACTGCCAGCGGTATCACCATCAGAAACCAGATCACCGGCTCCGTCCATATGATTCCCCAGTATCCAAACATTTTCACAAACACAAACGTAAACACCAGTTTGCCGACAAGCTCGATAAAGCTTGACAGAATAGGCGTCCTGTAATCCCCGAATCCCTGCATGCAGTTTCGAAGAATCACGATAAACATCGTCACGATCAAAAAGGACATGTCCACCTTCAAATAAGTCGTTCCCCAGTATACAATCTCCCTGTTCTCTGAGCTTGTGATAAAGCGAATCAGGTAAGGTGAGACAGTATGTGCCAGAATAAAGACAACGCCATCCCACGCAGCGCCCAGAATCAGCACACTTTTCATTCCCTGACGTATCCTGTCATACCTGCCCGCGCCATAATTCTGCCCACAGTAGGTGGCCATCGAAGAACCGAGCACACTCACAGGGAGTCCCCATATCTCACACACCTTGCGCGCTGCGGTGTGCGCCACGATAATCTCTGTCCCCAGCTGATTGATGCCGCTCTGCAATATCAGCGTTCCAAAGTTTACAAGACTTGACATCAATCCCATCGACAATCCGCTCTGATACAGCGGGATCACTCTGTCTTTTGACAGGACAAAATGTTCTCTCGCGATGTGCAGTACCGGAAAGCTCTGGCGAATCCGAATCAGACAGAGCATAACCGACAGCATCTGCGAGATCAGCGTAGCCACCGCTGCTCCCTGCACTCCCATGCCAAAGACAAGGATAAACAGATAGTCCAGCGCGACATTTGTCAGCGCCGCTATCACCAGAAAAATCAACGGCGTGAGCGAATCCCCGATTGCGCGCAGCGTGTTGGCGCAGAGATTGTACGCCAGCGTCACAAACATCCCCCACACCAGCAAAGTGATGTAAGACAGCGCCATGTCCAGCTGCTGTGGCGGCACATTCAGAAGCGTCAGTATCGGCCGTAGAAAAACCGCAACACCCGTGATTATCACCGCCGCAGTCAGATATCCCAGCACGATCGCTCCCGCCACATTCTCCTTCAGCTTCCGCTCCTCGCCGCTGCCATAGAAGCGCGCAGTTACCACACTGAACCCAAGGCTTAATCCATTAAAAAAGCCTGTCAAAAGTGTGTACAGGACAGACACGGATCCCACAGCCGCCAGCGCCGTCTCCCCCAGAATCCTTCCCACAATCTTCGTGTCCACAAGACTGTAGCAGATCTGAAACAGATTGCCCAGAAACACCGGGACGGCAAACAGCAGAATGAGTCTTACCGGCCTGCCCTCCGTTAGATTTAATGCCGTTTTTGCACTTTTCATCTTAATCCCCCCATGCCGTCTTTGGGAGTACCTTCCTCAGCCCTTTGGGGTAATGGTTCTTCATAACCTGTCCTGCAAGCTTTCCCCAGCCGATGCTGTATTCTTGAATTGTCATCAGATACCACCCCTTTTCTCCACTGTGATTCAAAGTCATTCCACTCAGATACGCCCTCGCATCCGCGTCGCTGCCAAGCTCCATTGACTGCTTCACATCTTCCTTTTTCAGTGCCAGCGCCAACGCGTGGGAGGGCTCGAAACGATTTTTCTTGAGCGTTCCAAGATGCAGTCCCGCCCGCAGCACCTTGAGTCCCTTGATGGACGGCATATCATTTGGCATCCGATACAACTGGTCTCCAAATTTCAGCAGACAACACTCCGCATGTTCCACCAGATTTCTGTTCAGTGTCTCCTGCTGAAACTGCAGAAATTCCTTTCCTTCTTTTACATTGATGCCTTTCTGCAGTCCGTTTTGCGGAACTCCCTGATATCCGTCTGGCACTCTGCCCTTTTTTTGCAGCACGGCAAGATAATGCCCCTCCCCTTTGACCTGATGTGGGAAAAGCCTGATGGTGTGCTTTAACGCTTCTATCCCATCATTGTCCTCCGGCAAAACGCTGCCAATCCGGCCGTTCGCGCCGTAATACGCCCACGAAGGAACTCCCCCTGACATCCCTTCATATTTAGGAACGGCCACAATCTGATAATCCGAATGGCGCTCCAAAAAGCGCGCAATGCTGCCCTCGTTCTCAGCCGGCGCAAAGGTGCAGGTCGCGTACACAAGCCTTCCGCCCGGACGGAGCATCCCATCCGCACAGTCCAGAATCTCGTCCTGTCTGTCTGCGCAGAGCTGTACATTCCCTGGGCTCCACTCGCCGCACGCCCCCTCATTCTTCCGAAACATTCCCTCGCCGGAACAGGGCGCATCCACAAGGATACGGTCAAAATATTCCCCGAATACCTCCGCCAGACGCTGCGGCGTCTCGTTAGTGACCAGGGCATTTCGTATCCCCATGCGCTCCACATTTTCCGAGAGGATCTTCGCCCGCGCCGGATGAATCTCGTTGCACACAAGAATCCCCTCATTCTTCATATCGGAAGCAATCTGCGTCGTCTTTCCCCCGGGCGCAGCGCACAGGTCAAGCACCCGCTCGCCCGGCCTTGCTTCCAGATAAACGGCCGGCGCCATCGCGCTGGGCTCCTGTATGTAATAAACGCCCGCCTCGTGAAGCGGGTGTTTTCCAGGCGCAAAATCACCGTCTTCATTATTATAATAAAACCCATTTTTCTCCCACGCAACGGCACTCAAATCTGCAAAGGGCACTTTTTTCAAAAATTCCTCACATGTGCCCTTCAGCGCGTTCACCCGCAGTGCCTGTACTTTTTTCTCCTCATAACTACGCAGGAAAGCAGGATACGCCTCCCCGAGCATATCCTGCATCCGAATCATAAAATCCTGTGGTAACTGAATCATAATACCAATCCCTTGCCCTCATCGCACCCAAGTATAATATTGAGACACTGCACTGCCGCACCTGACGCACCCTTTCCGAGATTGTCAAAGCGCGTGCTGACAAGCATTCTGTCCTCATTTCCCGTCACATAGATCTCAATGCCGTCCCAGCCGGAACAGGTATTTCCAGCTAAGAATCCGTTATAGTCCGCTTCCTTTCCAAAAGGCATCACCCTGATAAACGGCTCACCCTCATAGTATTTCGCAAACATTGCATGCACTTTCTCCGGGGTCGGCTTGTCCTTGAGCAAATCCGTGTAAAACTGCAGTGTCACCACCATACCGCTGTAGTAATCGCAGATTAAGGGTGAAAACAGCGGCGCCTTTTCAAGCCCGGTGATCTGCTGCATTTCTTTCAAATGCTTATGGTTCTGATTCAGCGCGTACTCCCTCGGCGCATCGAGCTCCCTGTCCCGCTCGCCCGCCTCGTACACTGCAATCGCCTTCTTGCCCGCCCCGCTGTAGCCCGACATCGCAAACGCTGCCACCGGATAGTCCTTCGGAAGGATTCCCTGCGCGATCATCGGATAGGCGATCGTGATAAAACCTGTCGCATAGCAGCCGGGAACTGCGATTCGCTTACCCGTCTGAATGGCCTTTCTGTGCGCCCTGGAAAGCTCCGGGCAGCCATACGCCCAGCCGGGTTCCGTGCGGTGCGCTGTGGAGGTGTCAATGAGAATGGTACTGTCGTTCTCCACCATCGCCACAGCCTCCCTCGCCGCCGCGTCCGGCAGGCACAGGAATGTGATATCCGACGCGTTGATATATTTTCTGATCTCCGCCGGGTCTTTCCTCAATTCGGACGGGATTTTTAAGATTTCAATATCATCCCTTCCCTCAAAACGCTCAAAAATGCGCAGCCCGGTCGTCCCCTCGCTGCCATCGATAAATACTTTTTTCATTTGGATTCTCCTCTGTTGTTCTTCTATTCAATATACCTATCATAAGGCGATTGTAGGGAAAAGTCAATCACTATTCCGCTGCTGCAACTGCCACTGATTATCTGCATCAGACACCGGCAAAAATCTGCCCTGGTCATACACGCCGCAAAGGGAAGCATATGTCTTGATACCTGCGCAAACAAAAAACAGCCAGAGAGGAGGGCGCTGAGGAAACAAACCGAGGCTGTTTCCGCTCCCCCCCTTCTGTCTGTCAAACGAATTTCACAATTTCCTGTACAAGTCAGTGATGAATTGATTCCGCTTCATAGTCCAGCACCGCGCCGCTGTAGGCATCGATTGTGAGCTCGTACTCCATCGTCCCACTGACGAACTCCAGCTCGTACTCCCAGTGCCCGTCGTCATAATCCAGCTTGGCCTTGGTAAAACGGACCTGGCTGGCAGACAGCCCTGCGCGGCCAAGCGCGATGCTCTTTGCCTTCTCCAGTCCAATCTGGGAACTGCTGGTATTCTGATTCTGTGCGGGCGCTGTCCAGCTCTCCACATCCTGGTCAAATTTCAGGATCGCTCCTGTGACGGCATCAATCTCATAGTCATATTCCTGGTAAGTGTCTGTGTAAAATTCCACATCATACTCCCAGCGGCCATCATCAAAGTCCAGCTTGCTCTTGATGAAACGCACCTGTCCCTCCGTCAGTCCGGCATGACTAAGCGCGATGCTCTTTGCCTTCTCCTCTCCGATGTAGGCGCCGTTTGTCTGCTGATTCGGCAGCACCTGTGTACTGTCAGGCGTCTGTGCAAAACTGTCCGCATCTGTAACAAAAATATCATCGGTGCTGACAAAGCTGGCTGTGCCTGTCTTTTGATCCCATTCTGCCGCTTTACCGATAAGCTGGCCGACTGCGGGCAGGGGCAGATAGGTGGCGCCGTTGTAGAACGCCGGACAGAGCGGATTGCCCTGGGCGTCGGCGAAAATACAGGGCACACCGTCCAGTGCGATGGTAAATTCAGGGCAGAGCTGAATCTGGACATTCTGCTGCACCGGGTTCTGATCCAGGCTGCCTGTCACAACCGCGGCAGTCCTGGTTCCCGAGAGATTATAAGTCAGGGTTGCCTGGTTCCAGTTTATGTTTTTTCCCGTCAGCTCACCGACCGCGCGCAGGGGCAGATATACCACATCGTTATATAATATTGGATGAATCTGTGCGCCGGACGCGGAAAAAAAGGTCCAGGCTGCGCCGTCCACTGTGACAGTAATGTCGGGAGAGATGGACGCGTTGACAGTCTCTGCCGCCAGAATATTCAATGGCAGCACGCCAGCCAGCATGGCTGCACACAGCAGCATTCCTGCCAGCTTTTTCACTTGTTTTCTGAACATTTCGTACATAAATACCTCCTTCATTCTGTGCCCTCAGAACCAGATTCATCCAAGAGCACCTCTTTCACCTGTTTCATACTTTTTTGTTATGCCTTACCGATCATAGGGTTCCGCTGACCATTCGAGGATCAGTCCGCTGTATGCATCAATCTCAAATTTATACTCCATGCCGTCATAAAGAATCTTTCCTTCATACCGCAGCGCCCCGTCATCGTAGTCCGTCTTAAACTTCTGAATATCGGTCTGGGCCGCGCCAGGAACCTGATCCAGCGCCAGCTGCTGCGCCTGCTCTGCCGTGATGGTGTTCGTGTTCCCCTGCTGGCGGACATCATGTTTTGCATCATAGTCGTAGCTGAGCACCGCTCCGCTGTAAGCGTCAATCTCATAATCGTACTCTTTACCATCTGTGGTATCAAACTCCACATCGTACACCCATCTACTGTGCTCACGTTCAAGCTTTGCACTGATTCTTGCAACCTGACTGGTATCCAGACCCGCGTGCTCCAAGGCATAACGTTTGGCCTCATCCTCTCCGATATAGCTGTCTGCACTGACACCCGATGCTGCCGTGGTGATATCTGATCCGGCATTTTGAGCTGGCGATACGACATCTGCACTGCTTTCCGACGTTACTGGTGTCGTTTCTGCGGAGCTTCCCGGCGTGGCAGATGTCATTTCTGCACTACTGTCCGATCCTGATGTTATATACGTATCGGCATCCAGGACCGACGGTGCGGCTGTCCCTGCGGACTCCTCCAACGCAGGACCACTGATAACCACACCCGTGAGGGCATCAATCTCATACTGATACTCCTTCCCTTCCGCTTCAAAACTGACCTGGTAATAATCCAGTCCCTCCCGTGTATTCATATCCGTACTGAGCTGACTGACATCCTGCTCTGACAGGGAAGCCATCTCCAGAGCGGTCCTTTTTGCCGTGTCGGCTCCGATGTACTCCATCCTGCTCTGCTGCGGGGCGCAGCCCGCAAGGAGCAGTGCGACAAGTCCTCCGACGCAAATAAGTTTGTTTCGTTCCATAACAGACTCCTTTCCTGTTGATAATTATATCTTATACAAAAAACATGAAATCTACATGAAATCGATTGAAATTTTTTAAGAATTTCTATATGGATTCCCTGCTGCCAGGCAGATGAAACGTAAAGGTGCTTCCCTTGTCCGGGACACTCTCAAGTGTCATATATCCGCCATGCGCACGCGCAATCTGCCTGACGATCGCCAGCCCCAGCCCGGCGCCGCCCTCGCTGCCGCGTGCAGAATCCACCCGGTAAAAGCGCTGCCAGACCTTGTCCTGCTGGTCAGGAGAGATACCGATGCCATTGTCCCGCACCTGTAACAGAACCTCGCCGCCGCTCTGGCAGGCGGACACCCACACACAGCCGTCCGGCACACCATACTTGAATGCGTTCTCGACCAGATTGTGAACCAGTCTGGACAGCAGGGACGGGTCCGCCATGACAGAAATCTCCTCTGGAAGCTCCAGAATCAGACGATCGGACGCGCAGGGAAACTCCTCGGACAGAGCGCACAGCAGTCCGTTCAAATTCACCCGCTCCAACTGTGCCAGCTCTGTTCCCTGCTCCAGCCGTGTCATGCTCAGCAGCTGGGCGATCAGTTCGGACATCCTGTCAGCCTGGCGGTGGATCATGGAGATCGTCTCCTGCCGTTCCTCCAAAGTCTCGTCATACTTTTCCGCATACTCACAGGCTCCCTTGATGATGGACACAGGGGTGCGCAGCTCGTGGGAGGCGTCGGCAGTAAACTGCTCCTCCGACTCAAAGGACAGCTCCAGCCTCTGAAACAACTGATCGAATGTGCCTGCAAGCCTGGAAAACTCATCCTGTCCGGGCGGAAGACCGATACGCCGGGACAAGTCGTGTGCCTCATTGATGGACGCCGCCGTGGCAGTGATACTGTCCAGCGGGCGAAACGCCTTTCTGACAATCCAGTAGCTTCCCAGGGCAGCCGAAGCCATAAATGCAGGCATGATGACCATGGCGACCTTTAGCAGGTTCCAAGTGAGCTGCCGGTTGTCCGGCGCCTCTATCATACCGCGCAGCCAGACGCCGTTTTCCCAGCCCACAGGAAACCACAGGTCCAATACCAGATAGTTTCCGGTTCCGGTGCTGACCTCCCGCGACAGCCCGTTCTGGAATTCCTCCTCCGCCGTGAAAGAGATTGGCAGCTGCCCGGCCAGCAGCGCCTTGTTTTTGCTGTAGATTAAGGTGGACACCCCGTTCTGGTAAAAGCGAAAGTCCTCTCCAAGCGCCAGGCGTCCATTGACCATATCGGTCTGTGTCAAATTTCCCCGCACAGTCCCGGACAACTGGTTCATCGCAGTCCGCATGGACACCAGCCGGCTGATGGACAGCAGAAATATCAGCAGCAGGCTTGCCAGAAGCCCTGCCAGCAGTGTGAGCCAGATTGCGATTCTGAGCTTTACCGACAAACCTCTCATGCCTTATCCCCCGTCTCGTCCGCCCGGAGCACCCAGCCGACGCCCCGGATTGTATGCAGCAGTCTGCACATTCCCTCGCCGTCAATCTTCTTGCGCAGTTTGCTCATATACACGTCTATATTGTTGGAATTGCCAGAGTATTCATAGTTCCATATCTGGTTTTCCAGCTGCTCCCGCGACAGGACAATGCCCTGATTCCGCACCATGTATTCCAGGATAGAAAACTCTTTTGGCAGCAGCGCAATCTCCTTCCCGCCGCGGCACACGCTTCTGCGCTCGATGTCCACCGTCAGGTCCGCGACGGAAATCTGGTTCCTGCGGCTGCCCGTGCGCTTGCGCGTCATCGCCCGGATGCGGGCGAGCAGCTCATCGAACGCAAAGGGCTTGACCAGATAGTCGTCCGCCCCCAGATCCAGCCCCTTCACGCGGTCAGCAACAGAGTCCTTCGCGGTCAGCAACAGCACCGGCGTGTCCATATCCTTTTCCCGAATCTGCCGAAGCAGCGCGTAGCCATCAAGCTTTGGCATCATCACATCCAGCAGAACCGCATCATACGCCGCTCCCGACAGGAAGGCAAGCGCCTCCTCCCCGTCAAAACAGCAGTCCACACTGTATCCCTCTTTTTTCAATGTCTTTTGAATCAGACGGTTCATATCCCGCTCATCCTCCACAACCAAAATCCTCAAAAAACACACCTCCTCACAGTTTCATTCAGTTTATCACCTGCGGCAAATCCCGTCAATAAACATTATTTTCTCTTTTCCCACACATTATAGCAGCATACAAATGCCATCAGCACCAGCCCGATTCCCACAAGAACTGCTGTCAGTCCCCACCTGTCCGCCAGTAATCCTGCAACCGGGAACAGCAGAATCATTCCAATCGAAAAAAACATACTGTTCACAGATATGAGCGTCGCGCGCTGTCCCGACGGAATCAGGCTGTTTAGCTGCTCCGACTGCACAGGATACAGCACGGAATTGCAAAAATTGGCTGCGAGCAAAGCTGCAATCGAGACAACCAGGCTGCGAACCCCGTATCCCAAAAATGCCGCCGCGATAACAAGCGCACCAATCACCCCGGTTTTTCTGCCAAGTCTTGCAAAAATCCGCTCACTCATGACGGCCCCGGCACAGGAGACACCGCCAACCGCCAACATGATCAGGCTGATCTGAATCTTATTGTATCCCATATCATAATAGTACTGCTGGCTGTAGAAAAACAGTACGGTCTGCGCCGCAAACACCACAGAATAATAGACAATGATATGCAAAATGCGGCGGTCTGACCGCAGAATCTGAAAACATGTCTTAAAATGAAAAACCACCACGTCACTGACTGATTTCCGGCTGTTATCCGTCTCGGCGCAGGGCGCTTCTGTCATCAGCACCACAGGAACCAGTGCGAGTACCGCAATCACCGCGCATGCGCTGTAGCACCAGAAATAGGAAAACTCCGCAAGAATCCCTCCCACAACTGTCGCAATCCCCTGCGAAACTTCCATAATCATGTTCAGCCTGCCGCACACGCGCAGATACTGCTCCTCCCGCCCGGCGTATTTCATGCTGTCATATACAAGCGCTTCCTCCGAGCCGGAATTCAGATTATTCCCCAGCGCCTGTATCACAAAGCTCAATGCAAAAAACCAGAAACTCCTGGCAAAAAGCATAATCATGCAGGAGACCGCGATACACAGTTTGCTCAGAATCATACTCTTTTTCCTGCCAAGCAAATCCGCGACCGCACCGGAAGGAATCTCAAACACAATACCCGTCGCGTGGTAAATCCCTTCCACAAGACCGATCTGCGCCAGGTTTAACCCACAATACGCAAGATAGAGCACCCATATGGAACTCTGCATGTTCAGGTTTGTTATAAATGTAATGAAATAGTCCAAAGCGATGTTGTGCATTAATTTTGCTGTTAATTTGTCCTGTGTTTTCGTTTCTGTTATATTAACCATCTGTAATTCCTCTCTTTTCCTAAATTAATATACGCATGGAACCAAACCGTGGATGATTCTCTCGCGCCCGTGTGCATAATAAAAACAGCCCGACCTTATATTTTGCATACTGGTCAAACTGTTTTGGAATTACTGCGGTATTTGATACTTCCCTGCCAGCCAGGAACCGCCGGAATGTTAGCGGCCAACAGTCCCTAAAACTTCATAGCAATGGCGAAAAAAGGGCGCAGTAATCCCGTAAACGCGATTTTCTGCACGTTTTTGACATAGAACTGCTGCTGCATACTGGTGTGTAGCCTAATCCGTTCATACTGCGTCCTCCTCTCCAAAATTAATTCTATTTTACCACGTTCTCAATATATGTCAATCCCCCTGCACGCGGAATGTCACCATCCAGTTCCCCTCAACCAGCTCCCCGGATTCATGGAAGATGCCGTACATGGAGTAATCCCTGATATCTGCGATATCCTCCAAATACCAGAATTCATAAAACACATAGCTGGTATCGCCAACCTCCTCATTCCAGCTCACGCTGCGATCCGAATACCGCTCATTTCCCTCTGCGTCCTTTAGATACAGATCGACATGCCTGTCTGAGCGCCAATTGTCCCCCATGCACATCTGGACGCGCAGCACGCCATCCATGTACGCCAGGCCTGTCACTGTAAAATCATCCGCCGCGCAGTCCGCTGCCTTTATCCCATCCAGGACTCTTGTGTCGGGCAGCGGGTTCTCTGGTGTGCTGGGATCTCCCCGCAGGGAATCTGGAAGCATCTCCTCCGGCATGAGTCCGCCGCCACCGCTCAGCGTTACCTTTTTTGTCCCCGGCGCATAGTCAATCCCTGACAAGTCAACGTCCTTCGTCTCTTCGTACTTATCGCACAGGACAGCATGCACCCAGAACCGAAGCTTATCTGCCTGATATGCATTGTCCGACTGAACCATCACCTGGAAATACGCCTTATCCTCCGCCGCATCATAGGTCAGGAAAAGACACCCTCCAACAATACTGTCATTCGTGTAATCAGACAGACCATAGCTGTCATACAAGTCCATCTCACCGTGCACCAAATCCTGCGTACTGCCCTGCGCATCCTGCAGTGAAATAATAATCTCCGCCTCGTTTCCCTTCAGGTTAATGGCCTCCACCTGCATCGTAATCCCCTGGCTGGTGCAGCTCTTCTCGATCGGTACCAGCTGATCTGCCATCGCCGGGGAAATATATTCCACAATTTTATAAAAAGCCGGAATATGCGCCGCGCAGACCGGCACTGCCATCACAAGACACAAAACCGCGGCTGCCGCTGCGAGCGATGTCCTGACTGCAAACCGCCTTTTAACAGAACTCCTGCTGCCGGACCTTGCCCTGTCAAGCGTGTCTGACACAAGCTCCTGTGACGGTGAAATTGTATTGTACGCTCTTTTATATCTGTCCCGAAACATGCAAACCCCCTCCTTCTTCCTCCAACAGGCTTTTCAGTTCTCGCCTCGCCCTGGTCAGCCGCGTCCTCACGGTCGATGCCTTTGACCTTGTAATCCTCCCGATTTCCTCGACAGACAGTTCCTCGTAATAAAACAAGTGGATGACAACACGGTATTTTTCAGGCAATTGTCTGACTGTCTCGATCAAAAGCTGGTCTTCGTCCCCGGTTTCCCATGCGCCCTCATAAGATGCCTCCCTTTCCAGCACATCGTTTTCCAACGCACTCCTTCTCTGCATCCACGGCGATTTCCACAAATTTTTGCAGCAGTTGATCGTCACCCGGATAAACCACGCCTTTTCATGTTCCTCGCTGTCAAACGCGGGCGCTTTGCGCACATAGCGCAGAAAAACTTCCTGATAAATATCATCTGCATCCGCGCGCGTCCTGACGAGGGAATAGGCCAACCTGTAGACCGTCTCCGAATTTCTCCTGATTATCTTCTCAGGCAAGGCTTCTGAACTTTGTTTATTGGTCTCTTTTTTTCCTTTTTCTCTATGCATAGATTTCATTTTGCACCCCCTCCACCAGAAATACAATATAGAACTGCAAAAAGCTACACGATTCCTTCCAAATATGTTATACTTTGTAAAAATATATTTTTCTACGGAGAATGCGCATGAAAACAGAATGTATCTACGTTGACGAAAACCGTCAGGAGCGAATCCTGTACATCGACGAGCTGGTTACGGTCGAATATGCCAATGATGAAATCCATTATATGAACAATAATTCACGGCTGTTTCGGGAGGTGCGCAGGGCAAGCCGCGAACACCGGCTGTTCTGCACCTGCGGCTGTAAGAGCAATCTGCAGCTCGTCGCGGGGGACAAGTCCATCACCACCCACAGATTTTTCAGAAATTATATAGACTGTGCAAATGCGAACTGCTGCTACGACGAAAGCCCCATGACGCAGAAGTCCAAGATTTTGCTGCGCACCTGGCTGAACCAGACTTTGCAAAGGCGATTGTTAAACGATATCCCGATTGCGGAGCTCAATAAGGGAAACCGCAGATACGAACTGACCTACTACGCACAGGAGTACGATTTCGGTCTGATCTATGCAAACGAGGCGAAAAACATTCCATTTGAAAAAATACAGGAGTTGGACGAATACAAGGAAATGCATATCCTGTATCTAACGGATATCCATAACCTGATTCAGAGCGGACAGCTCCCTGTGCACCAGATTGACATGCAGGACAAGCAGGGATACTGCCTCTTTCTGAAGATAGCCGACCCGGAAAAGGAGGAGTACCTGCTCTCCGACGCCACGCTGGTATGCATGTACTATATCCGTGAGAATCTGGACAGCGGCGTCTGGATTGGTCTGCCTGTTTTGGAGGACAGCATTAACGCATTTTCCATCTCCCCACAGGGCACACTTTACTATAAAAATGAGGCGGCGGATACCTACAGAGATGCCGTAAAAGAACAGTATATCGCTCAGACGAGCGCACGTTTACAGGACGAAGCCATGCGCAGAACGGCAGCTTCTGCTCCTGAAATCCAGCCCGGACAGTGTGAACCTGTAAGCGTTTCCAGCCAAAACCGCCACACAGAACCATTCGCCGCAGGCCAACCACATTCCGCGTCCTCTGATAATAGCGCTTTAAAACGAACTGTAAAGCGTATCATCGAGAAAAGGCTCGAAAAATACAGCGAAATTTTATTTGATGTCGACATCGACTGGCTTGAGGAAACGACCGTTGACGGCTGCCGCTGTATCGTCATTGATCTGGATAAGATTGATTCCCAAAATGCAGCAGTCTTATCGCAAATGCAGCTCTATTCCGGTGCCCGCAAATCCATCACACGGACAGGCAGACAGCTCCTGTTCAGGGGATATGATTGAGAACCTTCTTCACTTCCAACAGTAGAAACCGGTGCTTTGTGTCACATCCCCACCGGTTTCCTCATTCGATATATATTCAATTGGAGCGTAAGATAATTCCCCTGCTTTCCCGCTTTTCTGATTTGCCATCTCACGTTTTTGCCCTGCCGACACGGTATTTTCTTGGCGTCACGCCATATTGTTTCTGAAAAATACGGTGAAAATAGCTTAAGTTATCATATCCTACAGACAGTCCGATATCCATGACAGACAGCGCAGTATTCTGCAGTAAGTACGCCGCCTGATTCAGCCGTTTTTCCTGTACTAATTCTGTGTAATTGCGCCCTGTTCTTTTCCTGATCTCCTTTGACAGCCAGCACACATCATAGTTTAATAATCCGGCAAGCTCTGTCAGCTCCCCGTCGCGGTAATTTTCCTCAATATAGGCATACACTTCGATTAGCAGCCGCCTGCCCCGATTCTCTGTATTGGTCTCCATTCGCTCCATATGGTTCATCAGCTGCAAAAACAACAGTCCCATTGTCGCCTGATTGATGCTGCGCCGGTTGGGCTGTTTGTTCCAGATGGACCAGATTAAGTTCTCCACAAGATTCTGAATCGGAAGAATTCCGGAAACCTTAAAATGCATATATCCCGCTTCCTCGTTTTCTCCTGTCAGACAGTCAATCACAAAATCGCGCAGAAGATTTTTCTCCTCGCCTATCATTTTTAATACATAGTCAAAAAACTCTGGTAAAATAATAAAATTCACGGCAATATCATTCTCTGACGCAGGATAGATTTCCTGCTCTGCTTTCTGGTTGAGAAAGAGCATCTCCCCTTCCTGAAGCCAGACATCCTCCCCGTCAATCACATGATGCGTCCTGCCGCAGCACATATAAATTACTTCGATATAATTATGAGTGTGCTTCGGAAAATGAACAAAGCGGGTGTGTGGACGCACCTGTATCATTTTTCCTGCATCCAGAAGTTTCTTCGCATCGACAATATACACATCTGTAATATCTGCGTCCTGTGACATATAGATCTCCTTCTCAATCTCCGTGTCACCATTTAGAATGCGCGTTTCTTCCTCTGTAATTTTTCTGAGTTCGGTGTATAGCTCTTCTGTAACCACGCCCTGCTCCTATTTATCCATTCAAAATTTTCTCCCACTGTTCCTGCTGAAAACCTGGGCAGACACCGCTTTCTGCCACCAGAAGAGGGCGTTTTACCAGCATACCGTCCGAAGCCAGCAGCTGGTACTGCTCCTCATCACTCATATCCGGCAGCTTGTCCTTCAGCTTTAACTCTTTATACAAATTTCCACTTGTGTTAAAAAAGCGCTTTAGCGGCAGTCCGCTCTTTTCATGCCACTGTTTTAACTCCTCCACTGTTGGATTTTCTTCCTTGACAGGGCGTATTGTCACTTCGCACCCCATCTCTTTCACCCATTTTAATGCTTTCTTGCAAGTGGTACATTTCTCATAACATAAAATCATCGGTTCCATGCTCTCATCCTCCTAAACACGATTAAATTCCCTTTTTGCGGCTATTGCGCTCTGCTTTGCAGTCAAAGTCTTTCAACTCATAGTATACCTTTCCCATGCATATTAGGCAATATTGAAAACAGATTCTATGCAAATTTCACATACGCACTACAGGCTGTCTCTTTGATCGGTAAGTCAGCCATAATCTGCCAACGCCGGTCGTTGACAAAATATATCAAAATGCTATAATGAGAATAACTTATCAATTTAGATTATTTTCTGCTCTCTATTTGCCGCATGCAAAAGACGATCCCGAAAGCTGTGTAGAAACCATACGCATTAGAGGCGTAGCTGTTTCCGTGCAGCTTCCAAGCAGAAGAACGGAGGAATTCATGAAGAAAAAAGTACTGCTAACGGCGCTGGCTGTCATGCTCTTTGGAAGCAGCTTTCCTGTATATGCTGCCCCAGAGTACATGGCTGACGGCGGCATATTTGATGCAGAATGGTATCTGGAACAGAATCCCGATATCGCCGCTGCCTTTCCAGCCGGGGTATCCGCGGAAGTTCTCTACCAGCACTATGTCACATGTGGCGCAGACGAAGGCCGAACCCCTTATAATGCAATGACCTTTGATCCCGCAAACGTGCTGCCTTATCAAAGCGCGGCTGAGAATGTTCCCGACACGATAGTACCATCCAGTCTCACACCTGTGGTCTCCTACAATAAAGATGCTCAAAACTACAACAGGAACTGGTCTGACACAGTCAATTCTTATCTGTACGAGAACCCGGCTGGCGGGCTTACACGGGTGGAATATGTCAATGGACAGATTGTCGTGGAGGATTATGACAACAATTTCTATCTTCGCTCGACCCGCAATATCACTATGGAACTGCCCATATGGGGTGGTTTTTATGCCGGAGACAATTATAATTTCATTATTTTCGGTCAGAAGAATCCCTCTCAGAACAATGATACAGAGGTTGTCCGTGTCGTGAAATATTCGAAAGACTGGAAGCGTCTGGGACAGGCGAGCCTTCGCGGTGCCAATACCACTGTACCTTTTGATGCAGGATCGCTCCGCTGTGCCGAGTATGGCGATTATCTGTATATTCGTACCTGTCATGAAATGTACGCATCTGCACGTGATGGATTAAATCATCAGGCAAATATGACACTTGCGGTGCGCCAAAGTGATATGAAGCTTACAGATTCCTATTACATCGTAATGAACAACAGTGTAGGATATGTCAGTCATTCTTTCAACCAGTTTGTCCTCGTTGATCAGGACCGCAATCTTGTCACGCTGGATCACGGTGATGCCTATCCACGCAGTATCACGCTGATGCGCTATACCAATGCAAAGGCCGGCGGCGATAAATTCAGCGGAAGTGTTGCGAGCAGGGATTTGGTCGCTTTCCCTGGTACAACAGGCGATAATTACACAGGTGCGTCTGTGGGCGGCTTTGCAGAGACTACTAACGGCTATGTAGCTGCATTTAACTATGACGGCGTGGGCGGTCGTGCTACTCGCGAAGTCTATATCAGTTATACCAGCAAAAACGGACTGAACTCCACAGTAACAAAAATCACAGAATCTGCCGGAACACAAACTCCCGTTCTCGTCCCGACCGGACTTGACGGCGGATATCTGATGTGGACAGACACAGCAGGGACTTTCTATTATACAAGATATGCGGACGGCGGCACCATCGGTGCAATTGCCACAGCTGACGCCGCATTGTCCGACTGCCAGCCGATTCTCCATAACGGAGAGGTAGTATGGTACGTTACCGCCAACTCAACTCCTGTGTTTTTCAAGCTTGATGCTTCTTCTACGATTACCAGAACGGTGGCAAACGGACAGTAATCGACAGCTCCTCAAATATCACATCAAAGTGTGTTTGAAAACTGCCCTGACAACACAAATAAGAACCCACTGACTGAATCACAGTCAATGGGTTCTTGTTTTTATGTTTTGTTTAATCGCCAAAACTGATGCCAAGCATCTTTGCCTCTTTGATAATCGTCGAATCCGGATCGACCATCTTGAGCTTGCCAGCCACATCTGCAAGCGGTACTTTTACAACCTCCCGGTTCTGATAGCCAACCATGTATCCATACTCGCCCTTGAGAATCAGCTTGGACGCCTCAGCGCCAAGTCTGCTTGCAAACACTCTGTCATAGGAATTCGGGCTTCCGCCTCTCTGTGTGTGTCCAGGAACCGTGACGCGCACTTCCATGCCGCTCTTTTCTTTGATTTTCTCAGCTATCTCATAGGAAACGCTGGGGTATTTGTAGTCTGCCATGTACTTCTTGTATTCTTTTTTCGAAAGTGCAGCCACCTCTTTTGATATAGCACCCTCTGCTACCGCAAGAATGGTAAACTTGCTTCCCCGCTCAGAACGCTTCTGGATCGCCTTGATAATCTTGTTGATATCATATGGTATCTCTGGTATCAGGATAATGTCTGCGCCACCTGCCATACCTGCATTGAGTGTCAGGTATCCTACCTTGTGGCCCATTACCTCCACGATAAATACACGGCCATGCGATGCAGCAGTCGTATGGATCTGGTCGATGCACATTGTCGCGATATCGACAGCGCTCTGGAATCCAAACGTCATATCCGTTCCCCACAGATCATTGTCAATTGTCTTGGGCAGCGTCACGACATTCAAACCTTCCTCGCGCAGAAGATTTGCAGTCTTGTGTGTACCATTACCGCCAAGAATTACCAGACAATCGAGGCTGAGCTTGTAATAGTTGTGCTTCATCGCCTCCACTTTGTCCAATCCATTTTCATCCGGATCACGCATATTTTTGAATGGCATACGGGAACTTCCGAGCATCGTGCCGCCCTTTGTCAGGATTCCTGAGAAATCTGATGGTGCAAGCATTTTGTACTTGCCATAGATCAGTCCCTTGTAGCCGTCAAGGAAACCGAACAGCTCTACTTCCTTGCCCGCATTGAACAATCCCTTTGCCACGCCGCGCATTGCCGCGTTGAGCGCCTGACAGTCACCACCACTTGTTAACATTCCGATTCTAATCATGGGAACCTCCTTCTTCGCATTGAATATCTGCGCATTATTATTTCCATATTATGATGTTTATATGCTTTTTGCCTTGCCAGGGCATTCTCCCTTTGCAGTCGTTTAAAGCATGTCCTTTGTAAACCTGCCCATAAGCACATATGAAAAATACCTTCTGCATGGCTGCCCTATATAACATTATAAACCTTTTTTCTGAATCGAACAACTTTATCTGGAAATTTTTTGAATAATTGTGAATTTTCCCTATTCGGCGCACACCATCCGCACCGCATACACTCTGTTCAGATAGCGGGATAATTTTGTCAACTCGTTCTCCAACGGGTCCATGCAGAGGTAATCCCCATCCTCTATGCCCACAATCAATACATAGTGATAACTTCCCAGTCCGCGCATCCGCACGCGCACAATCGGATAGTGACCAGACGCAAGACACTGCGCTATCTCCGTATCCGATACCTCGGAAAACACATCTGCCGAATATCCCTCCATCTTCCCGATTGCTGCCCACTGGATATTTCCCTCACTGTCATACACCTGATTCTCCGAAAAAATTTGATTCAGTACACCTGGCGTCATCCTGACTCCTGTCTCCATGCTGACCGCAGACGCGATGCAAGTCACCAGACAGCCCGAGGATTTCATGGTAAACCTTGAATCGCCGAGCAGGTCTGACGCCCATGTTTCATCATCCTGCCGATAAGTAACCGCTTCCCCTGATAACAGTTCGTCCTGATTTGGCTTCACGACGACACTTCCCCGCAAACGCAGAAACAAAAATCCCACTGCTACAATCACAATCCCCATCAGCAGGCCTGACAAAGCGATTTTCACCCGACTTCGCATATCACGATACCTGTTCATAATCTCCCTCCAACCGATTCCATTCATTGCAAAAAGGAATATCACGATACGATATTCCTCTCATTTTTATCCCCTATGCTTCTTGCCGTTTGCATATCAAATGGGTGGAGGTGGATTCGAACCACCGAAGCATAATGCAGCAGATTTACAGTCTGTCCCCTTTGGCCACTCGGGAATCCACCCATCTGTCAGGACATCGCCCTGACATGTACTATTTAATCACAAAAATGTCGAAAAAGCAAGCAGTTTTTACGATTTCTTTTATGATTCTCTCTCCTTTTCCGCTTCCTCCACAATCTGAATGTGCACGTCGCGCAGCTGTCTCTCGTCCACGGCCGCTGGAGCTCCCATCATCACATCCTGCGCGGTCTTGTTCATCGGGAACGGGATAATCTCGCGGATACTCTCCTCGCCTGCAATCAACATCACCATGCGGTCAACGCCGGGAGCGATGCCTGCGTGTGGCGGTGCCCCGTAGCAGAATGCATTGTACATCGCCGGGAACTTCGCCTTCACGTCCTCCTCGCCAAGCCCTACAATCTGGAATGCCTTTACCATAATCTCAGGATCATGGTTACGGACAGCGCCTGATGACAACTCCACGCCATTGCACACAAGATCGTACTGGTATGCAAGAATATCAAGTGGTTCCTTCGTTTCCAGCGCCTCCACGCCTCCCTGCGGCATTGAGAACGGATTGTGGCAGAACTCCAGCTCGCCAGATTCCTCACCGATCTCATACATTGGAAAGTCAACAATCCAGCAGAATTCATAGCAGTCCTTCTTCATATAACCGTCAAACGTATTGGCAAGCGTTTTTCTGATCACACCTGCTGTCTTCTGCGCCGTTCTCAAATCACCTGCAGCAAGCGCAGCAAAGCTGCCATTTTTCAGTCCAAGCGCCTCAATCACTGCTGCTTTCTTCTCCTGCACAAATTTGGAGATGCCGCCGACAAGTTCTCCATTTTCGTCAAGACGGAACCAGTATGTCTTCTGTGCACTCACAACCTCGACATCGGCGCACATCTTGTCAATCTGCTTTCTTGTCCCTGTAAAGTTGTCTGCGACAACCGCCTTTATGGTCTTTCCCACAAAAGGCTCAAAACCACAGTCAGCAAGCACACCCGTCGCGTCCTGCACCAGCAGATCAATGCGCAGATCTGGCTTGTCCGAACCATATTTTTCCATCGCTTCGAGATAGGGTATTCTCTTGAATGGAGGTTTGGAAGCCTCGTGGTAAATTCCATACCTGGCAAAAATCGGAGGCAGCACATCCTCCAGTATCTCAAACACATCATCCTGACTCGCAAATGCCATCTCCATATCGAGCTGATAAAACTCTCCGGGCGAGCGGTCTGCCCGCGCATCCTCATCGCGGAAACAAGGCGCAATCTGAAAATAGCGGTCAAAACCCGAGGCCATCAGCAACTGCTTGAACTGCTGCGGTGCCTGCGGAAGCGCATAGAATTTTCCTGGGTGGTTTCTCGCCGGCACAAGATAGTCGCGCGCCCCCTCCGGGGAGGAGCAAGTCAGAATCGGCGTAGTAATTTCCATAAAATCATGACCAATCATGGCCGCGCGGAGATCTGCGACGATCTTGCTCCTGAGCACGATCTTTGCTTTCACATTCGGATTGCGCAGATCCAGATAGCGGTATTTCAGTCTGGTATTCTCATCTGCCTCCTTGGAGTGGTCGATCTGGAATGGCAGCTCGTTGTACTGGCACTTACCTAAGACTGTTACCTTCGACGGAACGATCTCGATATCGCCTGTCTCCATCTTGGGATTTTTGGCGCTGCGCTCACGCACTGTTCCAACGATCTCCAGTGTCGACTCATTGTTGATGCCGCTAAGCTGCTCCATGATCTCTTCAGTCTCGACCACAATCTGTGTCTTCCCGTAAAAATCCCTGAGAATCAAAAAACCTAAATTTTTACTGACCTTGCGCAGATTGTCATACCAACCGACAAGTTTTACTTCCTCTCCAACATTCTCCAGCCGCAGCTGGCTGCAATTATGTGTACGTCCCTGCATTTTTCCACTGTCCTTTTCTCTTAATTTATTGGCATGAACTATGCCTGTTTGCTGTTTTTAATACTAGCATTATTAAAAAACAGTGTCAAGGAGAATGTAACATAATTCCCTATTCACCTGTCTCGACTACCGTCTTAAATACCGCTCTCTCCTCCAGCACTTCCTGAAAGCTTCTGTCCTGATGATTCCCCGGAACACCGTAGCCTTTGATTTCATCCATATACTCGTCATAGTCGCAGATGTAAATGTACACTCTGGAGATATCATGTCCTGCGATAGCAAGCTCATACGCGTTGGAGCTGCCATTCTCTATCTTATTGCCGTCCGCGTCAAGTGCGACAGCAAACGTGTCATTGCCCTCGACCGTGTTCAGCGTCATCTCTACCGAGGACAGCTCGATGCTCTTGACGCCGATGCCGGCCTCGTTTATCTGGTTGACCTCGATCACGCGGGAAGCACTGTCCTTCTTCGTGATGGTCAGATCATAGGACCAGCTTCCCTCCTGCCACCAGTTTTGGTATTTGTTGGGATAATCATACCACTCCTGCGGCAATGTCTTCATATACTTCTGCCACTCTTCGTCACTCATGCGCTCCAGCTCCTCAGCAGACTTTTGGCCCTCCAGCGGGAGCGGCTCCGCCAAATCTCCGACGATGTTGGAAATATCCAGCTTTATGGTAAATGTTTCCGGGATCTCGTAATAGTCTATATACTGTGCATAATTCTCATCTGTCAGCCAGAACTCCTCATTGCCTGTCTGCCCGATATCCTCCGGCGTGACTCCGACACTATCCAGCATCTGCTGGTACCGGCTGTCATCAACGTTGATCTCTGAATAGTCAATCCGCAGAATTCCGTCATATGTATGCGCATCTGCAAATTTTCCCTCGATATGGCGCAATGACTGTATAGCGTCAGGGCGGAACGAATAGTACTCGACTGTCTCCACCGACAAATTCTGTGTCCCGTCCACAAAGAGCGCCATCTCTGGAAACTCCTGTGCATTTTTGACATTCACACCGATAAAAAGTGCCTGGTTTGAGGCGTACACCTCCGTCAGCGTGATCGTGATATCCCCCGACGTCTGCTGGTAGATCGCTGTATCACGCACTTCCTGGCTATCGGATGCATTTTCGCCCGCACTGCCCTTGTCCGCTGATGCAGTTCCATTATCCTGATACAATAGAACAGTATCCTCCTCCGGAAGCTGACCAAAAGAAAACAAATCGGAAAGCTTCGAGAAAATGCCTCCCAAAATCGGTATTTCGCTTGCCAGCACCGGATTCATAACACAGAACGTGACCATCAGTGCAAACACTGCCGCAACACTGCCGATTCCCACCAGAATCCTGCGTATCACAGGTCTTTTTCCGTTTGTCTGCTTAACCTCTGCATTCCTTATCATTCTATAGGCCTCCTCCATTTTCGCATCAATGACTCTGCTCGGACGCAGCTCCGCCCCCAGAGCTCTTCTCAATTCCTTTTCCTGCATAGTAATCCTCCATTTATTCATTTCCTGCAAGACTGTAAATCAACACCTGCCAAACGAACTTGTTCATTTTATCTCCCTTCCAGTGCCACACGCAGCTGTTCTTTTCCACGATGCAGTCTGCTCTTTATGGTATTCTCGTTCATGTCGAGAATCGCCGCGATCTCCCTGATCGTGAATTGCTCCCCGTAATACAACTGGAAAATGACTCTGCTGTCATCTGGCAGTATCGACAGCATTTCGCGGAACTCCACATCTGCCTTTCCCACATCATGCTGCGCTTCCTCGCTGTAATCCTCCAGATAAGCCTTGTGCTGATTCATCCGATATCGCTTCGTACACCGGTTAATCAATATACGTACCAGCCACGTCTTAAAATACTCCTCCCTTTTCAGGTTTTCGATATGCTCATAGGCATCCAAAATGGTATCCTGTATCGCATCTGCGACATCTTCCTCGTTTCTTAGATAGCCAAGCGCAACGCGCTGGAGTGTCATCTTACATTCTTCAATTAATGCGATAAATGCCTCCGCGTCTCCGCGCCTTGCGCGTCTCACCAATGTATTAACTGTATTCATTTTCCTCCTCCACTCCATTCGATATTCTGTCGAAGCGCTTCAACTTACATAGATTAGATACCAGTTTGCGGGATTCGGTTGCATCCATTTTTCATTTTATGCTCCAATTTGAGTCCATACAAAAAACAGCCTCACAGGAATCATACAATGTCCAATGGATATTGTTCCCTGTAAAGCTGCTCTCATTATGAACGCAGGAACTCACGTCCTGTCTCACCTAAACCTCAAACATCAAATCGCCATATGTAGGAATCGGCCAGATTGTACTGTCCACAATCATTTCCAGCTTATCGACCGGCGCGCGAAGCGCATCCATAGCCGCCTTGACTGTATCTTTGTAATAGAACGCCAGTTTCTTTACGTCGGAAATCTTAGAAGCGCCAGCCTCCACCGTTTTCAGCGTGTTGAGGGCTTTCTTTGCCTCCGCCAGAAGTTCGTCTACTTCCATCAGCATTTCCATCTGCGCCTCAGCGGAAGCACCCGCCTCCTTGACTGCAATCACAGCGCTTGCAAGGTCACCAGCATAGGAAGCCACTGCAGGAATGATATCTTTTCCAGCCATGTCAATCATGGTGAGTGCCTCAATATTGATCGTCTTGGCATACGTCTCATAGATAATCTCCTCGCGCGACTCAAGCTCAACCCTCGTGAAAATACCAAACTTTTCAAACAGCGCAACTGCCTTGTCTGTCGTGATCGTGGAGGCTGCCTCAATCATGGACTTGATATTCGGAAGACCACGTCTTTCGGCCTCTGCAACCCACTCGTCGGAATATCCGTCACCGTTAAAGATAATTCTCTGGTGTTTCGTCATATACTCCTTGATGATATCATGTACTTCCAGATCGAAATCCTCCGCCTTCTCCAGTCTGTCAGCCGCCTCGCAGAATGCCTCTGCGACAATTGCATTCAGTGTAGTGTTCGGACTTGCAATCGAGTCTGCGGAACCAACCATACGAAACTCGAACTTGTTTCCTGTAAACGCAAACGGCGAAGTTCTGTTTCTGTCTGTCGCATCCTTCTCGAAATCAGGAAGCGTAGACACACCTGTCTCCAGCTTGCCCCCCTGTTTTACTTTCGCCGCGTCGCCCGTCTCCACCAGCTGTCTCACCACATCCTCAAGCTGGTCGCCAAGGAATACAGATATAATTGCCGGTGGTGCCTCATTTGCGCCAAGTCTGTGGTCATTCCCTACGTCGGATGCTGACTGACGCAGTAAATCTGCATGCGTATCTACTGCCTTCAGAATGCAGGCAAGCACTAATAAGAACTGAATATTTTTATTTGGCGTATCGCCTGGATCAAGCAGATTTTCCCCATTATCTGTCGTGATAGACCAGTTGTTATGCTTGCCGGAACCGTTGACCCCTGCATACGGCTTCTCGTGAAGCAGACATCTCAAATCGTGCTTGTATGCAACGCGCTTCATCGCCTCCATCACGAGCTGATTATGGTCTACTGCAATATTTGCAGTCTCATAAATCGGCGCCAACTCGTGCTGTGCGGGCGCAACCTCATTGTGCTGTGTCTTTGCTGTAACACCCAGTTTCCAGAGCTCTTCATTCAAATCTTTCATGTATGCGCCGACACGCTCTTTGATGACACCGAAATAGTGATCTTCCATCTCCTGGCCCTTCGGGGCGGGCGCTCCAAAAAGGGTACGGCCCGCAAACATCAAATCCTTCCTCTGCATATAGAGGTCTTTGTCTACTAAGAAATACTCCTGTTCCGGTCCGACAGAAGCAGTCACCTTTGTAGCCTCTTTGTCTCCAAACAGTTTTACGATGCGAAGCGCCTGCTCGCTCAACGCTTCCATCGAACGCAAAAGCGGTGTCTTCTTGTCAAGCGCCTCGCCTGTATAAGAACAAAACGCTGTCGGAATACAGAGAATCACACCGCATCCCGATTCCTTCAAAAATGCCGGCGATGTGATATCCCACGCCGTGTACCCCCTTGCCTCAAACGTTGCGCGAAGTCCGCCTGACGGAAATGAGGAAGCATCCGGTTCACCCTTGATGAGCTCTTTTCCAGAGAACTCCATCAGCATCTTTCCCTCTGCGTCAGGATGTGACACGAAGGAATCATGCTTCTCAGCTGTGATACCAGTAAGAGGCTGGAACCAATGTGTGTAATGAGTCGCGCCATTCTCCACAGCCCAGTCCTTCATCGCCTTGGCCACGACATCTGCCGTGGTCATGGAAAGCTCCCCGCCGTGGTCCATAACCCTCTTTACCTCCAGAAATACCTTCCTTGTGAGCCGCTCTTTCATCTTCTCGATCGTAAAGACCTTCTCACCAAAGATTTTTTCTACGTTTAATGCTTCGCTCATATTGATTTCCTCCCTTTTTATTGATCACAATATCCATCTCATTCCTGCATATTTTGTGCAGCATAGCGGATCTCTGTCTACAAAAAAAGTTCCAAAAAAAGAGATTATTCTTTTTTGGAACACCTTTGTTCGCGATATTGTGATATATCATTTTCAAAATCATTGATGCCTGACTTTATTTACTTTTTATACGATAATATATCTTGCGCAAAAAATCAAGACTTTCTTGAAAACTTTTCCGGCGTTTTTAACCTTTTCTGCATATTGCATAGATACTTTTTTCAAGAAAGCCCTTTTTTCGTTAATTTATACCACGATAGTTCATCATACCGCACTTTATGCACTATTTTGTGCTTTCTACACGCATCAGGTCATACGCTTCTGGTCTGTCTGCAAGCTCCACATGCAGAATCTGCCTGGAATGCGGACAGCTCTCAACAGCGTTTCCTTCATCGTCAACCATTGAAAGCACTTTGGTTCGGACATTGCTCCCGTCGGGCTTCATGATCTCAATCATATCCCCCACGCAGAACTTGTTTTTCTGTTCAAACCGCGCATAGCCACGCTCGTCAACAGACTCCACAATGCCGAGATAGACATACTCATTGACATAGGTATTGTTGTCATAAATCTGTGTATTTTCATCCGGCTTGCCAAAATAAAAACCGGTTGTAAACTGGCGGTAGGTACATTTTGCAATCTCCGATCTGTACCATTCCATATTTTCGCGATACTTATCCGCCGATTCAAAATAGTCGTCAATCGCCTTCCGGTATGTGCGTGCCACACAGGCCACATAGAGCGCCGTCTTCATACGCCCTTCAATCTTAAAACTGTCAATTCCCGCTGCCACAAGCTCCGGGATATGCGAAATCATGCACAGGTCCCTGGAATTAAAAATATACGTTCCTCGCTCGTTCTCGTACACAGGAAGGTATTCGCCGGGACGTGTCTCCTCTACCACCGCATATTTCCAGCGGCATGGATGCGTGCATGCCCCCTGGTTTGCATCTCTTCCCGTAAAATAATTGGACAGCAGGCATCGCCCGGAATAAGAAATGCACATTGCGCCGTGGATAAAGCTCTCTATCTCCATCTCTTTTGGTATATTGTCACGAATCTGCCTGATTTCTGTCAAAGAAAGTTCTCTTGCCGACACGACACGCTTTGCCCCCTGCTGCCACCAAAACTGATAGGTCAGGTAATTCGTGTTGTTTGCCTGTGTGGAAATATGGATCTCAATCTCAGGGCAGATCTCCCGCGCAATCAGAAACATTCCAGGGTCTGATATGATCAGTGCATCCGGCCTCATCTCTTTCAGTTCCGAAAAATATGTTCTCGCCCCCGCAAGGTCGTCATTGTGTGCCAGAATATTTGCTGTCACATACACTTTCACGTCATGTTCCTGTGCAAACCGGATTCCTTCCGCCATCTCCTGACGGGAGAAATTCTTTGCCTTGGCGCGAAGTCCGAATGCCTCCCCGCCGATGTATACGGCATCCGCCCCGAATATAACAGCTGTCCGCAGCACCTCGAGACTGCTTGCTGGCACAAGAAGCTCTGGTTTTCCTGATCTTTTATTCCTCATTCTAACCCTCCGTCGATCTGTGCCGGAGACGCCGGCTTTGTGTGCTTTCCGCCGCATCGTCTGGCGGAAAGTGTCACCCCGTCCGCAACCGGCAGTATTGTTGTTTCCAATTCCTCGCAGTGTGTCAATTGATAGAGATATTCCCGCATCCGGTTATGAATCGTGCGATTCCTTCGGATTACAGCATACTTCGACTCAATCAACTCGCCCTCCTGCAGGACATTGTCCGATACCAAAAGTCCTGTCGGCGACAGAAGCCTCAGTATGTCAGGCAGAAAGTTGATATACTGTCCCTTTGCTGCATCCATAAAAATCAGGTCATACGCACCATCCTCCTTCAATGATGCCAACACCCCGGCAGCATCTCCTTCCAGGAGCGTGATACTGTCTGCCTTTCCCGCCTTCTCGAAATTTTCCTTGGCAATTGGTATCCGTTTTTCATACTTTTCAATCGTTGTAATCTGACATCCCTCGGGCGCATATTCACTCATCAGCAGCGCCGAGAAGCCAATGGCTGTCCCGACTTCCAGGATGCGCATCGGCCTTCCCCATGTAATCAAAAGTCTCAACAGACTCTGCATCTGCGGACGAATAATTGGCACATTGGTTTCCCCTGCATATTTTTCCAGCTCATTTAAATATGCTGGTTTCTCGCTGTCGAACGAGTGTATAAACGTCCGCATCCTCTCATCCATCGTATTTTCAATGCCTCCCTGCTCCTGCGGACTGGCTGGTTCTCTTCAGCCCCTGTTGTGATAAATACAGGAGGCATATGACCTGCCTCCTGACTGCATTTTCATTTTAATCCTGTTTTATGATGAATAAATCAGTTCTCTTCTGTCTCATCGCCTGCGTCACACACTATTTTAAGCATTTCTTCCGCGTTCATAGCGGTACTCAGCTCATAGACTCCTGGTTTGAGCAAATCCTTGTAGTCAGAAAACCTCTCATAAACATAGAACGCATTTGCATCGTTAATTAATCCTTTCTGCTCAAGCATTTTTGCAAGATCTCTGCTGTTCTGTCCCTCGGATATGACAACGCTGACAGTCCTGCCTTCACCTTCACTTACAGGAATGTCCGCAAATACCTGATATCCAAAATCATATGAATACACTGCAAGCCGAAACACTACAACAATGACCACCGCTGCGATTGCAATTTTGATGACCATCGCACAGATCGCCCCCAGCAACTGTTTTGCATTCATTCATCCACCTCCAAGTCAATCACTCTGCGGAGAACACGCCTGTTCTCCCTAAAACTTTAGATTTGGTCCGTCTTATACTTCCATAATAATCGGCAATATCATAGGCCGCCTCTTTGTCTTTTTCCACACAAAGTCACTCAGCGTGTCCTTGATGGTTCCCTTAATCTTACCCCAGTCCGTGATATTCTTCTTGAGACAGCCAAGCACTGCCTTCTCAATCAGCTTTCTTGCTTCATCGAGCAGCTCGTCCGACTCCTTCACATACACAAATCCTCTCGACACAATATCCGGTCCCGCAAGCAGTTCCCCTGATGCGCCATCCAAAGACATCACTACAATCAGAATGCCATCCTCGGCCAGATGCTGCCTGTCCCGCAGCACTACATTTCCAACATCCCCGACGCCAAGCCCGTCTACAAGCACTGCGCCCACTGGCACTTTTCCTGTGATACTTGCGCTGTTATCATCCATCGAAAGCACATCACCCGATTGCAGAATAAAGACATCGTCCTTGTCAATGCCCAGATCCATCGCAATCTTTGCCTGCGCTTTTAAGTGCTTGAACTCACCGTGTACTGGCACTGCATATTTGGGTTTTGTCAGTGTATAGATCAGCTTAATCTCCTCCTGACAGGCATGTCCTGACACATGCGTATCCTGAAAGATGACATCTGCCCCCTTCTTGAAGAGCTCATTGATTACCTTTGTGACCGCCTTCTCATTTCCCGGAATTGGATTGGAGGAAAAGATAACGGTGTCGCCCTTTCCAATCGAAATCTTTTTGTGCATGCCGCTTGCCATCCGGCTGAGCGCTGCCATGCTCTCGCCCTGACTCCCTGTCGTGATGATGACCGTCTTGTCCTTGGGATAATTTTTCAGCCGCTCAATATCGATCAATGTATTGTCTGGTATGCTGATGCGGTTGAGATTCGACGCTGTCTCTATGATATTGACCATGCTCCGTCCCTCGACCACCACTTTTCTACCAAATTTATCCGCTGTATTGATAATCTGCTGCACTCTGTCCACGTTGGACGCAAAAGTCGCTATGATGATTCTGGTCTTTTTATGTTCCTCAAACAATGAGTCAAATACAGGCCCCAGCTTTTTCTCCGATGGCGTAAAACCCGGGCGCTCCGCATTGGTACTGTCGCACATCAAAGCCAGCACACCCTTTTTCCCAAGCTCTGCAAACCGCTGCAAATCGATAGCGTCACCATATACTGGCGTATAGTCTACCTTGAAGTCGCCAGTGTGTACCACGATCCCTGCCGGCGAGTAGATGGCAAGCGCCGCCGCATCCACGATGCTGTGATTTGTCTTGATAAATTCAATCCGGAAACATCCCAGGTTGATATTCTGTCCAAATTTGACCACCTTTCTGCGCACATTGTGTATCAGATTGTGCTCTGTGAGCTTATTCTCGATAATTCCCATCGTAAGCTTTGTGGCATATACCGGCACATTGATCTCCTTGAGCACATAGGGCAGTGCGCCAATGTGATCCTCGTGTCCATGTGTGATGACAAAGCCTTTTACCTTGTCCTGATTGTTTTTCAGATAGGTGACATCCGGTATCACAAGATCGACACCCAGCATGTCATCTGCCGGAAAACTCAGGCCGCAGTCCACCACAACAATACTGTCTTCATACTCAAAGGCAGTAATGTTCATTCCAATCTGCTCAAGACCGCCTAACGGTATGATCTTGAGCTTTGAAGTATTTTGTTTGTTCTGTTTCAAAATGAACCTCCTGTAACGTTTTTATCCGTTTCCTCATATAATATTAAATCAGGTCGATGTCGTCCAACATATTTTCAAAGACCCCCGCTACAGCCGCAAGTTCATCCTCATCCTCCACCATACGATAAACCTGCTCGTGATCGTCTGCGCCGGGAAAGGCCTTTAAAATATATGCTTCGCCATCCTCCTCTTCTTCCGCGTCTGTTACCAAAATATAATTCACCCCGCCAATGGTTGTCTGCTCCAACACATAAAAATCTACTGCTGCTTCCTCCCCGTCAGGCATAAAGGTAATTTTTTCCATTATTGTAGTCCATACCTTTCCTTGTTTTTAAGATAGTCCAAATACCCCTGCAAAATAAAAACTGCCGCTATCCTGTCAACGTGCTCTTTTCGCTCCTCACGTCTTATACCGGCTTCCATCATCGCTTTATCTGCTGCCACTGTGGTCAGGCGCTCATCCCACAGCTGTACATTAAGCCCTGTCCTTCTCTCCAGCATTTCCTGAAAGGCGAGCGTCTTCTCCCCCCGTTCTCCCTCAGTGTCATTCATGTTCTTAGGATAACCAAGCACGATTTCATCTACCTCGTACTCCACAATCAATTCTTCGATTCTTGCCAAGGTCTGACGAAGCTTGCTCTCAGATTTTCTTCGTACAATCTCAATTCCCTGGGCTGTGATCAACAACGGATCGCTGATGGCTACTCCCACTGTCTTCGACCCGAAGTCAAGTCCCATTTTTCTCATGTATTTCTCCATTGCAGCTATTCATATCCATCTAAAACCTTCCAGTCCTGTTCCACCCTGCATTGTAAATGTACGATCGGAGCATCTCCTCCACAAGCTCGTCCCGCTCTACCTTCATGATCATGGCTCTTGCGCCCTTATGGCTGGTGATAAATGTCGGGTCCCCTGACATGATATAGCCAACGATTTGATTCACCGGATTGTACCCCTTCTCTGTAAGAGCAGCATAGACAGAAGCAATCACATCTTTGACCGAAGCGGTCTCTCCGAGATTCTCCGGTGCGAACTGTATGAATTGTGTACGTGTCAAATCTTCCATTCTCTATGCTCCTTCCAATCGATGAGCTTCCGTATTTTTGCATTGTTATAAATATCATAACGTAATTTGATACAAAATTCAAGATGAAACCTACATAAATATAATATCATCCGCAAGAAATCCTTTGATCTCTCCCGAAATCAGTTGATTTTCCAGGATTTCATCGTGTGCCTCAATCGCCACTTTCACATATTCTCTCGTGTGTCCTAACCAGTATTCTTTTCCTGCAATCCCTTTCTTCTCCTCAAACAATACCTCCACATTTTTGCCGACATAATACGCGCGAAAAGTCTTTGAATCCCGCTTTTCAACAGATTGCAGCACGCTGCTCCTCGCGGTCTTTAGATTCTCAGGCACCTGCATTGGCATTACCGCCGCCCTGGTCCCCTTTCTCTTGGAATACTTAAAAATGTGCATCTCATAAAAACCGACTGATTCCACAAACTGTCTGGTCGTCTCAAACTCCTCTTCCGTCTCCCCTGGAAATCCCACAATCACGTCAGTCGTAATTGCCGGATGTGCAAAAAACGTGCGCAGCAATCGGACTCCATTAAAATATTCTTCCGGTGTATAATGACGGTTCATGCGCTGCAGCACTGTCGCGCATCCGCTTTGTAGTGACAAGTGAAAATGTGGGCAAACATGCTTTAGCCGCGACAGACCATCTGCAAACGCTTCCGTGATAATACGCGGTTCAAGCGAGCCCATACGAATCCGCTCGACACCTTCGACTGTGTCAATCTCCTGCACCAGTGTGAGCAGATTTTCCTCCTGATGCTGATCGTTGTGAAAATCCATACCATACGAGCTGATATGTATCCCTGTCAATACAAATTCCTTATAGCCTGCCGCCACAAGTCCTTTGATCTCCGCAAGTACATCCTGCTTTCTGCGGCTTCTGACGCGCCCTCTCGCGTAAGGTATCATGCAGTATGTGCAGAACTGATTGCATCCATCCTGTATCTTGATATAAGCACGGGTGTGCTCTGCGGTTGACGTCAGCCGCATTTCCTCATACTCTGTTGTATGATTGATGTCAATCACGCTCTTGTGCGTCGCACCGTCAAAATAGCGCTCAAGAATTTCCACCAAATCCTTTTTCCTGTTATTTCCGATTAAAAGATCCACTGCACTGTCCGCCTCCACGGTCTGCGTGTCAGACTGTACATAGCATCCGACTGCCACGACAATTCCCTCGGGATTGGTCTTCTTCGCTTTGTGAAGCATCTGTCTGCTCTTTCTGTCTGCAATGTTCGTCACTGTACAGGTATTTACAATATATATATCGGCCTTTTCATCGAATGGTACAATCTGATATCCCTTTTGCCGCAGCGTCTGCAGCATGGCATCCATTTCATACGAATTTACTTTACAGCCCAGATTATGGTACGCTACTGTTCTCATTTTGCACATTTATCCTTTCGTCTAACCTTTTTATCCTGCTTCAATGTCAATTTGTACATATTTTTAGTTAAATTTCGTCAATTTTCATGACAACTGTTTTTTATCTTTAGTTGACTTTTCTGCTGATTACCTTTATTATTAAAGGGAAGGGATAATAAAAGGAGGTAATCAGAATGAAAACAGTTCAGATTTCTTTAAACTCTATTGACAAGGTAAAATCTTTCGTAAACGATATCACAAAGTTTGATTATGATTTTGACCTTGTTTCAGGCAGATACGTTATTGATGCAAAGTCTATCATGGGTATCTTCAGCTTAGATTTATCTAAGCCTATCGATCTGAATATTCATGCTGAAAGCGGCGTAGATGAGGTTATGGAAGTATTGAAGCCTTATATCGTATAGTATCTGTTTCACAGTGATACATATGGATATCTTGTCCGCTAAAGCTTAAATAGCAAAGCTTGAATATTAAGACGAGTTGAACATTTACCGGGTACAGTTTTGTACCCGGTTTTGTTTTCTGATTTTTTCAGATCAGAAATCTCACTTGTACACAATCTCAATCACTTCGTCTGTATCAAGGGCTGTCTTTACCATTTCATCAATTTTCTCATCCAGATTTCGCTCATGAATCCGTATCACATTGAGATTTGGCTTCGTCACCGGATGCTTTGCCACAAAGATCGTACAGCAGTCCTCATAGGGCTGAATCGACGTCTCGTATGTATCAATCTTCTCAGAGACTTCCACGATCTCCTGCTTGTCAAAGCCAATCAGCGGCCTGTAAACCGGCATCGTACACACATCGTTCGTCGCCATCAGCGACTGCATCGTCTGGGAAGCCACCTGTCCGATACTCTCTCCTGTGATCAGTCCCAGGCAGCCGCTTTTCTTTGCGATCTCCTCGGCAATACGCATCATATAGCGCCGCATGATGATCGTGAGTTCGTCATGCGGACACTGATCGTAGATATAGAGCTGAATATCCGTAAAATTGATAATGTGCAGACTGATCGGCCCGCTGTATTTGGATATTGTTCTTGCAAGGTCGATCACCTTCTGCGTTGCGCGCTCACTTGTGTAGGGCGGTGCGCTGAAATAGACCGCGTCAATCCTGACGCCGCGCTTCGCGATCATATAGCCCGCAACCGGAGAGTCGATGCCCCCCGACAGGAGCAGCATTCCCTTTCCGTTTGAACCGACAGGAAGTCCCCCGGGACCCGGAATGACTGTCGAATAGATATAGATTTTTTCCCGCACTTCGATGCGCAGCATCACGTCAGGTCTGTGTACATCAACCTTCATCTCCGGAAATGCGTCTAACAGCGCTTCGCCGATGTCACAGTTGATTTCCATTGAATTTTTGGGATAATTCTTTCTTGCCCTTCGCGCTTCCACCTTGAATGTGAAGTTCCTGTCCGGATATACTTTGCCGATATAGTCGATCACATCCTGACAGAGCTTCTCAAATCCTTCGTCCTCCACATGGACGACCGGACAGATGCCCGTGACGCCAAACACTGTCTTTAAATTTTCTACCGTCTCCTCGTAATCGAAATCCGAGAGTGAATTGACAAAGATTCTTCCCTGCGACTTCGTCACCTCAAATGTGCCTTCGCAGCGCGTCAGTGCATACCGTATCTGATCGCACAGTCTGTCCTCGAACAGATACCGGTTCTTCCCTTTCACGCCAATCTCCGCGTACTTTATTAAAAATGATTTGTACATATCCCATTCTCCTTCTCTGCAGGCATGGGCATGAAAATCCGCCCATGCGGAGAATGCCCGCCCCATGGGCATTCTCCCAAACACCTGGAAACTCTCAGGCTGTGTCCTTTGCCGCCTTCGTGTTTCTCAATGTTTTATTTCCTGGTGTAGTGTCTGAGCATCGGTATCAGTTCCCCCATGCATTTTACCGTATAGTCAATCTCCGCCTCTGTCGTATACAGGCTGAAGCTAAACCGCAGTGTGGAGTCCAGATACTGCTTCTCGACACCAATCGCCTTTAACGTCGCCGATACGGATGGCTTGTTGGACGAGCAGGCGCTTCCTGCCGACACATAGATTCCCTTATCCTCCAGCGCATGCAGCATCACCTCGCTGCGAATGCCCTGTATCGAAACGCTGACCACATGCGGTGCGCCGTCCCGGCCAACAGGACCGTTGAGCCTGATGCCGTCGATGGCACTCACACCCTTCACAAAGCGCTCCTTGATATCGTACAGATATTGAATCTTGGCATCGAAATCCACAAAGATTTCTTCGACGGCCTTCGCCATGCCTGCGATGCCCGGTACATTCTCCGTGCCGGAACGCATCCCTCTCTGCTGTCCGCCGCCAAAAAGAATCGGCCGCACCTTCGCCTTCTCATTGATATACAAAAATCCGATGCCCTTCGGTCCATGTATCTTGTGGGCGCTCACGGATAACAGATCGATATGCATCCGCTTCGGATAAATCTTGAACTTGCCAAATCCCTGAACCGCATCCACATGAAACAGCGTATTGGGATTCATGCGTTTGATCAGCTCACCCGCCTGTTCAATCGGCTGCACAGCTCCCACTTCGTTATTCGTGTGCATGATTGATACCAGAATCGTATTCCTGGTCATGGCTTTCTCAAGATCGGCAAGGCGGATGACACCGTTTGCATCCACCGGAAGATACGTCACCACAAAGCCCTGCTCCTCCAGATAGGCACAGGTCTGCAGTACCGCAGGGTGCTCGATCCTGGTCGTTATGATATGTCTGCCCGCCCGGTAGTTCGCATATGCGCCGCCAATCAGCGCGATGTTGTCCGACTCGGTTCCTCCTGATGTAAAAAGTATTTCCTTTTCCTGTACTTTCATGCATTTTGCAATGACTTCTTTTGCGTGGCGCACATATTTTTCGCTCTCCACACCTTTTCTGTGCATACTCGAGGGATTTCCATAATCCTCACACATAATATGTGTCATAAGCGATGCGACCTCCGGCAGACATTTCGTCGTCGCCGAGTTGTCAAGATAAACTTCCATCATGTTTCACACCTTCAAACATATTTTCTCTCCATTCAAAGTCCGGCAAAAAAGATGTCTAACTTTGGAACAGTAATCATATAATATAAATATGCGCTCTTTGCGGAGTTTGTGCGCATTCGATTCTACAACATTGCCAGGATGCCCTGGAAATCTTATACAGCGTACTCTGTGCCTTTCACTCCGCATCCATTCTCATTGCTGCATTTACAGCCGCCCTGACACATCTGCCTTTCTGTCAGAACACAATGGTTTGTATTGGCACTCTGAGTATAGTGCATATTTTGTACCATGTCAATACAATGTTCGTCCAGGCTTACCGCTCTTCCAGCTGATACATAATCCACGCCATAACTGTCATGCCTGCGGTCTCTGTGCGCAGAATCCGCCTGCCCAGCGTGATTGGCGTCATGCCGCAGGAAATGGCCGCCTGAATTTCGCTCTCCTCAAATCCCCCCTCTGGCCCGATAAAAATGGCGACGGACTGCCCCGGCTCCAGATTGTCTATCATCTGTCTCGTTCCTGCCATACCCGCTGCCCCGTCGAGCATATCCTCCATCTCGTATGGAACGAGCTTCACATCCATATTTCCTATATATTCCAGCGCCTCCTGACAGCTCATGACTTCCCGCACTTTTGGCACGACACCGCGCCTGCTCTGCTTTGCAGCCGCCTCTGAGATTCCCTGCCAGCGCGCAGTCTTCGCCTTTGCCCTCTTATCGTCCAGCTTCACCACACAGCGTCTCATGGCAACCGGGATAATCTCGTACACGCCAAGCTCCACCATCTTCTGAATGATAAACTCCATCTTGTCCCCTTTGGGGAGTCCCTGGAAAAGGTATACTTTAGAGGGAAGCTCCACACCCTCTTCCTTGATAAAACGGAGCGTGCACACCACTTCTGCATCCGTAATTCTCTCAATGCCACACCGGTAATCCCTGCCGTCGATACCGTTGCTGACGCTGATCTCATCGCCCGGCTTTAGACGGATCACATTCCTGATATGGTTCACATCATCCCCCGCAATTATGACACTCCTGTCAGAAATCTGGGAAGGCTCCACAAAAAAATGATACATACATTGATCCCCCGACTCTCTGTCTGGCTAAAAACGATTCCTAATCCAATATGCGCTGCCACTGCACCCACAGTTTCTAACTTTTCCTGCGTGCCGTGACGCTCACCCACTCGCCCTGATAAGTCACTTCAATGACTTCCAGTCCGGCTGCCTCCACCGCGTCGCGCACAGTCTGCTCCTTGTTGTCAATAATTCCAGAAGTGATGTACACGCCGCCTGGTTTGAGATGATTGACGATCACCGGCGTCAGCGGCACAAGCACATCCGCCAGAATATTTGCGACAACAATGTCATATTTTGCATAGCCGACCTTGTCCTGCACTTCCTTGTCCGTGATAATATTCCCAATCATCATCTCAAAGCGCTCAGGTGCGATCTGGTTCACCTCCATATTCTCCCGCACGGCCTCCACTGCACAGGGGTCGAGGTCTGTGCCGACCGCGTGCCGGATGCCATACATCAGCGAAATAATGGAAAGAATACCGCTCCCCGTTCCCACGTCGAGCAGCTCTGTCTTTGATGTGATATGCTTTTTCAGCTGTCTGATGCAGAGCTGTGTCGTCTCGTGCATCCCTGTGCCAAATGCCGTGCCGGGGTCGATATGCAGAATTTTCTTGTCCCTGTCCTCGGGCCGGACCTCCTCCCACGACGGTATCACAAGCAGATCGTCAATATAGAACTGGTGGAAAAACTGCTTCCAGTTGTTGATCCAGTCGATATCCTCCGTCTCGGAGACCATGACTGTCCCCTCACCGATATCCATAAAATTGCGCAGAGCATCAAGCTCTCTGTTTATATTTGCAACGATTTCGTCCGCGGACACACTGCCGGCCGTATCCTCCGGATTTTCTGCACGCTCTTCCACAAAAAAGCTCAGGTACGCAATCCCGTCATCCTCTGGTCCGTCGGGCAGGATGTCCACAAACATCTGCTCCCTTTCCAGCGGTGTCAGCGGTATCTTATCCTCAATCTGCGCCCCCTCAAGACCGATATCATAGAGTGTACTGATGATGATATCCTCCGCGTCTGTGATTGTCTTTATCGTAAATTTTTTCCACTTCATAAAATAACCTCCTCAAAATGCCTGCTCCACTCCCTGCCACACGACACAGGCTGCTCCGCCTGATCCGAACCATTATTCCCACATACATCCCTGCACAGAAAAAACTCCTGCGCGACACTATATACTATCATATCACACAGAAGTTTTTATTACTATTATCATTTCTGATAAAATTTCTGATTCACACCCAAATATTTCGTCTCAAATGTTCCTAATCCTGCACGGTTTCCCTATCTGTCTGAACCTTCTTTGCACGCATCAGTGCCGCGCCCGTCCCTCCGATCATTCGCGCTGCACCACCCAGCATGCCAAACACCAGTACTATCAAAATGCATACAACTGTCACCAGAAATGCGTACTGCCAGAATCCGTTCCAGTCATTCCGATACAGCCGTCCCAGAAACGGAACCCCCAGAACCATCACGAAATACCAGAATACCGGTGTCACATAGCGCTTTGCCGTATGTTTCCCTCCTGCATCTATGTCAATAACAAAATGATTCAAAATACTCCGAACCAGACAATAGATTCCAAAAAGCATCGAAAAATATATTACTGTGCCGATCAATGTATGAAGCCTCTCTGCTGTAAGCCATCCTGGCAGAACATCATTCCTGAGAATCATCGGCAGATAGATCGAAACGGTAATGCGTATCCCGTTCACAAAAATCGTTGACACATAGGAAAACAGTGCACTAAACCCAAACCAGTATCCCTTTTTTCTCCACGAATCCATCTGATGTGTAAATGAACATACCATCATGACAAACGCAATCAGCATAAACCGCACACCAGAACAGGAGGGCGCTATAATAAAGCGGTATTCATGGCTCACATACCCGACATGTGCCATCTTTTCAAAAGAAATGCCGCTCAGGATTCCCACCCACCATGTGGTGGGTGTCAGTATCCACAAGAGCGCCTCACTGTCTGCTGTGCGGTAAAATATTTTGATTGCCAGTACTGTCAGAATTGCCAAAAGATAGATTACCAGGTTCTTTTTCATCACAATGCTCCATTCCTGTCCAAAATTGTAAGCTTGTACGCAGGCCCGTATCTGCCGCACAGGATTCTATGCGCTGCGCTTGTGCAGACGCCTTTTGATAAAGGGAAGCTGCATCGCCATAATCAGTGCCAGCGCCACAATCAGCAGTATTTCTGCAGGTTCCGATCCAAACAGGTAGCCACCGACTGCAAAGTTAGATACCTCCAGCGGCAGTGGAAGCGGCTGATCCACATCAGTGCTGTTTTTGTCAGGATTGCGCACGGTTTCTGTCACTGCTATAAACGAAGTGTACGGTGTCAGTATATTATAGGTCAGTCCAAGCTGCGTCACTTCCTCTTTCACATCGGGATCGCTCTCATTCAAACCATAGTCCGTCAAACGCTCAATTCGCTTCTGTGCCCACAGATAACTGAGCACATCGCTGTCCAAAATGACTGCTGTGGCAACAGTCTGTACATGCGCAGCGCTGTCAGAATCCTGCACTGCAGTTGCCATATTGGCAGCTTGTACACTGGCCGCATTTACGACAGATGCTTTCGCGTCTGATGTGTCCCCTGCGGATCCACTCAGATAAGAAGCATCTGAATTCTCATCTGATACCATCTCTGCGACAGAGATCGTCTGCACATAGTCACTGGTTCCTGTCTTTCCCGTAATCTGGACGGTTCCTGTCGGCTCACCGCGCCATTTTCCCAGAAGGACGATCGGTCTCTGGGCAAAGAGTGTCGGCAGAACGGCCGGCTCCACGTCATAGACATCAAATCCGTCAAATTTTACATTGATATCAGTCATGACAGGCGACTGAATATATGTCTTAAATCGCCCTGCCGTTTCTGACGCGTCTTCCCGGTCTGTCACCACAAAGGGTTCTCCCTGCCCTGTCTTTGCGATTCCTTCGATTAAATTCCGGTTTACACCCCGGCCGATACCAAATGGAAAGAAATCTGTGTCGCCTATATTTTCATGAATAATCTCAAATATTTCTTTCTCGCCATAAATATAGCCATCTGTAATGATAACGATACTGCGCGATACATCTTCCATGTTTGGTATTGCGATCGCGTCTCTGAGCGCCGGTGCAAGCTCTGTCCCGCCAGAGCCTTCCTGCTCGTCGATAATCTGAATCGCCTTGTTGATATTCTCCTCATTGGCTGGAACGGACCGCTCTGACATCTGCATCGATGCCCCGGAAAACAGAATCAGATTAAACGTATCGGTCGCTCTGAGATCGGACACAAGATTCTTGATCAATTCCTTGGCCGTTTCCAGCGGATACCCGGACATCGATCCGGAAATATCAAGCACGAAAATGTATTCCCTCGGCGGAATCTCCTCTGGATTGCAACGCTCCGGCGGCTGCACCATCAGCATGAAGAAATTCTCGTTTTCCCCCGTATTCAGCATCAGTCCTGTGGAAATATCCTGTCCTGTCATCTTGTAATCAAGGATAAAATCCCTGTTGCCCGCATAGTCAGACACATCTGCAAGCGATACAGCAGCTTTGGTACTTTCCTCCCACTGAACCGTGATCTCATGGGAACTGCTTGTGAGATCTGTGATGGGAACCGCGGCGGAAAGATTGACATGAATGTCATACTGGTCTTTTGGATCTGTTCCCTCCGGCAAATACGGTGTCGCAACCCACTCCTCCCGTGTTCCGCAGTCATCTATGACAGGCCCTACATATCTGGGACCGGAAACGGTAGGATATACAAACTGATATACCCCGTCTGTGGGTGTGATGAGTTCTGTGTAGTGAAGGTCAACGGAAACCTTGTCACCCGGCATAATATTCGCAATATTCATCGTAAAAACATTCGGGCGTTCCTCCGACAGCAGAGAGGCGCTTTTCCCCTCCTCCTTGGCCTCCTCAAATTCCTCTTTGGCCTCTTCCTTCTCCTTAATTTTCGCAGTTATCAGCTGGTTGCCAATCTGCATCTGCATACCGTGAACCGTCACCTTGGTGGACGCCGGAAATACATAGCAGGCATTGATGGGACTTGTGCCTTCATTTGCGTAGGACTGCACTACATGGATATCGGCAATCACACCATTGATATCTGCTGTCACGCTGGTCTTTTTCAGGGGAAAACTGTCCACAGATACATCCTGTGTCTCTACATAGAAATAAGGTGCACCTGTTTTGTCCTCCTCCTCAACATGTTCTTCCTCAGCGTACACTGGCGATATTGGGAGCGTCACTAACATGAGTAATACGCTCAGAAAACATAAGAACTTGTTATGTTTCTTCATTTTATTGTACCCTGCCTTTCTCATAATCATCTGTTGTGATGTTATAAGTATGGTACAATGGGAAGACATCAAAGTTGCATATTTTTTGTATCAAACAGGCATACTTTTTGCATCAAAGTTGCATCATTCATACGTTCCTGTCCAAAACGTGCATGCCAAAAACGCGCACATGATGATGTGTTAACACCATGTGCGCGTTTTGCAAATCTACTCTGACGCTTATCCCTTATTAAATGGATTCTTGAATTTCTTTTCCTTCTTTTTCTCTTCACCAGAGTCATTGGACTCCATATTCTTCACAGTCTCCAGACTGTTTCCTGTCTCTTTGTCAAACTGGCGTAAGAGCTCTTTTGCCTCGCTCGAAAGCCGATCCGGCACCTGAACCACCAACGTCACATAATGGTCTCCGCGGACATCCTTATTTCTGAGCGAAGGAACACCTTTTCCACGCAGTCTGACGCGCGTATCCGTCTGTGTACCGGCTTTCACGTCATAGACAACCTTACCATCCACGGTGTCGATCAATACCTCGCCCCCAAGTGCCGCCACTGCAAACGATACCGGAACCGTGGAGAAGATATTCATGTCCTGCCGCTGGAAAATCGGATGTCTGTCAACTACCACTTCCACAAGTAAGTCACCCCTTGGTCCGCCGTTCACACCTGGCTCGCCTTTATCCCGGATACGCACGCTCTGCCCGTTGTCAATCCCTGCCGGAATTGACACCTGTATCTTCTTTCTGCTTGCAATATACCCGCTTCCATGACAGTCAGGACATTTCTCCTTGATTGTCTTTCCGGAACCGCCGCATTCTGGACAAACCTGCGCATTTCGGATAATGCCAAACGGTGTCTTGCTCTGTGTCACCACCTGCCCACGTCCATTACAGCGATGACATGTTTCCGGCGATGTACCGGGCTTTGCGCCATTGCCGTTGCATGTCTTACAGGTATCCTTAAGATTGAGTTCCAGCTCCTTGTCGATGCCAAAGACTGCCTCCTCAAATGTAATGCGCACACTGGTGCGAATATTGGCCCCCTTCATAGGACCGTTGCTTCTCGAACTGCTCCTGCTGCCGCCGCCAAAGAAATCACCGAAAATGTCGCCAAAGATATCAGAGAAATCAGCCCCGCCGAAGTCAAATCCGCCAAATCCACCTGCACCGCCGCCCTCAAATGCGGCATGCCCGAACTGGTCGTACTGGCGCCTCTTGTCAGGATCACTTAATACGGCATAGGCCTCTGATGCTTCCTTGAATTTCTTCTCAGCCTCAGTGTCACCCGGATTCATATCCGGATGATATTTCTTGGCAAGCTGTCTGTATGCTTTTTTAATACTGGCATCGTCCGCGCCCCGCTCAACGCCTAAAACCTCATAATAATCTCTCTTCTGCTCTGCCATGTTCATCCATGCCTTTCTTATAAACAGTATAAACTAAAAAACAATCCGCGCAAAGAACGCCGTCCTTTGGCGTTTCTTTCGCATCAAAATGATAACATTCCTCCAGCATCCCGATAAAACTTAGCAAATCTTGGACTGCATATTTTGCAGTCCTCGATTTCCTTTTCGTTTTTTATACCTCTCTGTAATCTCCGTCAACTACATCATCTGCTGCGCCTGCATCCTGTGTCTGATCTGCTCCGCCCATGTTGCTCATATCCGGGCCTGCTGCACCTGCTGCACCCTGCATATTCTCATACATCTTGGTGAAGAGGTTCTGTGCCTTTGACATCAGCGCTTCCTGCTTGCCCTTTAACTCTGATACCTGATCCTCTGTCATCTCCGTATCCTTTGTGCTGTCAAGCAGTGCCTTGAGGTCATTCAAATCAGCCTCCAGAGACGCCTTCTCTGACGCATCAATCTTATCGCCAACCTCATTGAGTGCCTTCTCTGTCTGGAAAACGAAGGAATCGGCATCGTTTCTTGCATCGATTGCTTCCTTGCGCTTTCTGTCCTGTGCCTCATATTCCGCAGCTTCCTTCACTGCCTTCTCGATATCTTCATCTGACATGTTAGAACCTGCCGTGATTGTGATATGCTGCTCTTTTCCTGTGCCCAAATCCTTCGCAGACACGTTTACAATACCATTGGCATCGATGTCAAATGTAACCTCAATCTGAGGAACACCGCGTCTTGCAGGAGGAATCCCGTCAAGTCTGAACTGTCCGAGTGATTTGTTGTCCCTTGCAAACTGTCTCTCACCCTGCACGACATTGATATCCACTGCGGTCTGATTGTCTGCCGCTGTTGAGAAGATCTGGCTCTTCTTCGTCGGAATTGTTGTATTTCTCTCAATTAACTTGGTAGCGACACCACCCATTGTCTCGATGGAAAGAGAGAGCGGTGTTACATCCAACAACAAGATTTCACCTGCGCCTGCATCGCCCGCAAGTTTACCACCCTGGATGGAAGCACCGATTGCCACACACTCATCCGGATTGAGGGATTTGCTTGGATCCTTGCCTGTCAGCTGTTTTACCTTTTCCTGTACTGCCGGAATACGTGTAGAGCCGCCTACCAACAGCACCTGGCCGATCTCAGAAGCGGTCAGTCCTGCATCCTTCAATGCATTCTGCACAGGAACTGCTGTTCTCTCCACCAGGTCATTGGTCAACTCATCAAATTTCGCTCTTGTGAGATTCATATCAAAGTGCTTTGGACCTTCTGCTGTCGCTGTGATGAAAGGAAGGTTGATATTTGTTGTCGTGGCAGAGGAAAGCTCTTTCTTTGCCTTCTCTGCTGCTTCCTTCAATCGCTGCATAGCCATCTTGTCGCCGGAAAGATCGATGCCCTCCTGCTTCTTGAACTCGTCAATCATCCACTGAATCAACTTGTTGTCAAAATCATCACCGCCAAGGTGTGTATCACCGTTTGTCGCAAGAACCTCAATAACGCCATCGCCAATCTCGATAATGGATACGTCAAATGTACCACCGCCAAGGTCATACACTAAAATCTTCTGCTCCTTCTCGTTGTCAAGACCGTAAGCCAACGCTGCCGCAGTCGGCTCATTGATGATACGCTTTACATCAAGACCTGCGATCTTACCTGCATCCTTTGTCGCCTGACGCTGTGCATCATTGAAGTAAGCCGGAACTGTAATCACGGCCTCTGAAACCTTCTCACCCAGGTAGCTTTCTGCATCTGCCTTCAATTTTTGAAGAATCATAGCGGAAATCTGCTGTGGAGAGTACTTCTTGTCATCGATTGTCCTGCCGTGGTCTGTACCCATATCTCTCTTGATCGATGCAATCGTCTTCTCTGCGTTGGTAACTGCCTGACGCTTTGCCGGCTCACCGACAAGTCTCTCACCAGTCTTTGTGAATGCTACAACGGAAGGCGTTGTCCTTGCTCCCTCTGTATTCGCGATAACGGTGGGCTTACCACCTTCCATAACTGCTACGCAGCTGTTTGTTGTACCTAAGTCAATACCAATAATCTTTGCCATGATTTTTTCCTCCTCATTTTATAAAATCATCTTATTAAACATTTTTCTCATCATCCAGCACTCCCTGACACTGCGTCCTCATACGCGGTGCCATGAAGTTTTTCGTTGTATAACTACTTTGTAGTTATATAACTACTGCTACCATGCTGTGCCTTACCACGCTGCCGCGGTACGTGTAACCCTTTTGAAGCTCCTGGGCAATAATACCCGACTCATACTCCTCGCTCTCCACCTGCATTACTGCATTGTGAAGTTCTGGGTTAAACTCGCAGCCAACTGCCTCAATCGGTTTCACATCAAGCTTTTCTAACTCTGTCATCAGCTGCTTGTAGACCATGTTCATTCCCTCCGCAAAGGGCTGTTTTATTTCTTCTTCCGAAAGCCCTGCAAGGCCTCTCTCGAAATTGTCCACAACCGGTAAAATCTTCTCCACAACGCTCTTGGCACCAGTCTCAAACATCGCGGACTTCTCCTTCTCAGAGCGCTTTCTAAAGTTGTCAAACTCTGCCATCTGGCGCTTTACCCGATCCTCGAGCTCATCCACCTTCTCCTGCAGCTTATTGGCCTTCTCTTTCTTGTCCTTGCCCAGGAAAGATTTCTTTTTCTCTTTTTTGTTGTCTGACTCGGCATTGTCGCCCGATTCCTCACTCTCCTCAGCTTCGGTCGCTGTGCTTTCCCCGGAATCCGCTGTTCCCGGGTTGGGCGCTTCCGAATCTGTCGGCTGCACGTCTGCATCACTTGAATTTACTTCTTCTTTGATCTGTTCATCCAATTCCTTTTCTTCCACTGCCATTCGTTTCCTTTCTGTTAAATGAAATATATACTCTATCCGCTGTGTCCATCATTTTTTTTATAGATCGTATCCAGCTGACTTTTTAGTGTTTTCAATGTACTGATAACCTTATCATAATCCATGCGCCGCGGACCGATGATTCCGATCGTGCCCTTCATGCCCTCCTCCAGCTCGTAGGTGGCTGTGACAACGCTGCAGTCCTTCATAGTCTTTACCGGTGTCTCGTTTCCGATGTAAACCTGTATACCCGTTCCGCTCTCGTCTGTGAGCGTATCCTGCACGAGCTCGTTCAACAGCTGCTTTTCTTCAAAGGTTGTGATCAATTCGCTGGCCCTCTGATTGTCTGCGAGCTCTGGATACTTAAAAATATTGTTTGCACCGCTCGTGTAGATCT
>CAMWXE010000019.1 GCA_947178145.1 uncultured Lachnospiraceae bacterium
TTCTATATATTGTGGTCATTTTCCTTGATTACCCCTTTTGACGCTTTAATCATTACATATGTTACAAAAACGGCAAATTTTACCTCAATAATTATCTTCGATTGGGTAGTATAGTTCATCTGCACCTACACCCACTTTATGCAGCCAGTTAAGAATTGCCCCACGTTCAGAGCACTCCTTGCCAAATGCCTCATGTACTATAAACACAACAAGCGGTTTATGCCGCAGATCCATCTGTATTACCAATCTCTCTATGTTATCGCTAAGCCTGTTCATAAAGTCCGCAATATCTATAGTATCCAGCTGTCGAGAATATGCCTTCAAAAATCACATGTTCCTGGGTCTTTTGTCGGGCAGGTTTCAAATCCACGACACAGATTGTTGCAAGTATAATCTGGCATTAATGATTTAATCCGTAGTCCATTTACTACCCCTCGCTTATCTATGAAAACATGATCCTGTCCCTTAAAGTTATGATACCACTTTGGATCAAAAACCGCTGTACTCACAGGTATCATAGATGGTTTAAAAAATCTTATCTGATAAAAATATGATGTTGCAATCTCCAACTGCTGCATTGTTATTCGCTCCTTTCTGGTTTTTTATTCCTTTTCCCTTTCATTTTTATATGTCTGGAGACTACTTTAATTTTCGGGCACTGCATTTATGACTGTAACTCCGCCCTTCTTTTCATCATAACAGAAAGGTAGAATCATACAAATCTCTAAACTATTCTTGACAATTATAGGCGAAATTTCCTTTTTATCACCAGGATGCCAAACTACAGCTTTTTCTCCGTCATTTATAACACTGTACACATTATCTATAATAACAAAATCCTTTAAGTCAATATTCTGAACCATTCACTGACAATCGAATCGTCTCAACACCGTGCTTAGTTTATCTTGTCAAGTGGACATTTGCCGCCGTTCTTAATCCAGACACATGGCTCATCTTCAGTCTCCGTATCCTGATATTTACAGAAATTATTACATATGTCCGTCGCGACCTCTTGCAACACTTGAACTATTGTTTTGTCCATAAACAAACCTCTTATAAGACCTTATTTCATTAATAGCCAATCATTGTGTTTTTATTTTACAAAATCCTTCCTTAAAGCAAAGCTTAAATTTGATTGTCATTACTCGGCTTCCAATCTCTGTCTGTTATGGCATCTGGCGCAACATTTGTATAAAATATTGCTGCGTGTAATATTACATTCTTTATCTCACCCTCTAACGTTGCACATAAATCAACGCCCTCTGCACAGCGGCTAATCAGCCAGTCAAATGCAGTATTTGCAGTACGTACATCCATACCTGCTATATTGAATTCTTTCCACAATATCTTTTTTAAATTCTCCTGCGTCTCTTTATATACACTAAGAATTGGTTCTATCGCATCTGCCTTTAGTTCAAATATTTTATCGAATACTATTTTATTCAATGGACTTAACATGAACTGCTTTTCTAATAAAGATAATTCTTTCATATGATCCCTCTTTCAAAATAAAAAGGCTTTGCTATAATACACGCAAAGCCTGTCATTTATTAACTCTTTGTAATCTTCATTTTTGACATTTAGTAATGCTGCAACACTCCTGTCAAATGTAAAAATAAAAAGAACACCCGAAAGATGTTCTTGTGTAACCTCTGCCAGCCTACCACATACACAAACGCATTATGCTTATACCGACTTCACCAATGACTATTCATAAATTACTGCGATAATTGAATTAATAGAGTCTTTGCCAATACTAGGATATTTCTTTATAACAGTATCTCTTGCAGCTTCCTTTGGCAGTCCAAACTGAAAACATAGTTCTACCATATTTCTGATACTTAACTTTCTCTCTTCCTCTGCCTTCCTTCTCTCTTCCTCTATCTTAGGTGCTGCTAATTCCATTATAGTCATGATATCATCCTCCTTCACATCTTTTTCAAGCACAACATCGCTTGCACGTGATACATAATCCACAACTGCTTCCGCATTTAATAAATCAACCTTAGATCCGCTCTCACGCATTAAGTGATACTGATAAGCCAAACTCTTTGCCCTCTGCACAGTTATTTGTCTGGTAAGTGATTTCAACCATATATGCCCTTCTTCGTTGAGTTCACTGGCAACAATTATTTGTATGGAAATATCAGACCACCCACCTCATAAATACCTTTACAGCGTGTATCGATTTGAAAATTTCTCTTTCTAAGCATGTCAAGCAGCTTCACTGGCTTGCCTTCTCGTACAATTGACATCGTTATGTCATTGTCTTTGACTGCGTCTACGTATCCACCTGTTTCTGCTTTATAAAGAGCTGCATATGCTATAACTTTGTACAGTGTGTCAATATTCACCTCATCGCCAGGTGACTTATATTCAATAACATTATGCCCTCTAAAGAAGTCCTTAGCAATCTCATTCTTCAATATGACGTTATCTTTTACACGTACCACTAGCATATCTATTTTTATTGGTTCTTTGCCCAAGATATATTCTCTGTGAAATTCAAGGACATCTGCATTATCTGCAAGCTCTAATTCAGTCGCTGCACAAAAAGCACTATGCCAGCGAATGCTTTCATCATCTTCCGTATTTTGCTGTTTTCCCAATCTATACCACCCCACTATTTTTTAGCGTTAACTTTTCCAATTTGCTATACCCTGTGTGTTACTTAAATGATAAGATAACCACTCACCTTTGTCAATAATTTTCAAATTTTGTATACATTACTTCACTCTTGGATATTCAAAAATATACCAAAACACATCAGGTCTTTAAACTCGATATGGTAATTTTGAGCATAGTGATCCTCTGCGTGATTGCGATGGGAATCTATGGACTATTGAATTTACTGGAAAAGAAAATAAGCTATTAAACTCAAGAGGTAGATTCTGCAAAGAATCTGCCTCTTGTATAATATTATACTTTATACTAAAGCCATCATGACGCGGCCTGTACCTCTATAGACATTTACCAGTCCTTCCCCTGACGCAGCAGATCCGACAAGTGTTTTCGTTGTCCGTTCAACAGTAAAGCTCAGGCTTGGTGACCAGCACACGGCATAATTTCCGTCAATCTTCAGGACATCATTGTCAAGCTCGACTGTCACAAGCTCTTCTCTTGGACAGGGTGACTCCAATAAACAGATTCCATTTCCCTGAACGCTGAGATTAAACAATCCCTCTCCGCCCAACAGCGCACCACTCACAGAATTAATGGGCACCGTCTTGAGTGTGAGCCCGACACTTGCATAGTAAAATCCGTCGTTCATTACCATCGCGCCACCCCATTCGCGGATATCTTCAATAATCAGATGCTTATATGTAGGTTCGAGAATGAGCACACCGTCACCTGTGTATTCCGGTTTGATGCCCTTTTCCCCTGTTACCGCGCCGCCAAAAGCCTTTCTCACAAGGTCGCCTGCACTTTTTACACCGGTTTCCACGGACACATTTCCGACCATCACCTGCATGGCGCCTGCACTGATTGTCCATCGATTATTATTCAGACTGATAATCGCCTGTCTCTTGCAGACATTCATTTTTGAAGCATAATATTCTGTCACCACCTGAGATTTGTTCAATGACAAATCCCTGACCATCTTTATAATAGTCACGCCGGCCTGCTCGTTTTCACTCACGATTTCTACATTTTTGTTGTCCAGTAAATTCAAAATATTTGTTCCCATATCGTTCTCCTTGTATATTTATGTTTTTGTTTCTCTTACCTGTCTCTTTTCTATAATTTATTCAGCAGTACCTAAAGCGTGTTTGGAAAATTTCCGCCAGCGCCCGCTCAAAAAACTGTAAAAAGCCATCCTCCACTGCCACTTGATCTAACTCCTGCTCCGGCAGGTCATAGTAGTATTTTCCGGACTTGATATCAACAGATATGCTGTCAAGCGGAAATCCTTTTCTCCTTATGGCAGAATGAGGCTTTGCAGTCAGCAAAAATTTTTCGCTCTCCATAGACGGCTCCATGGCCTCGAACTGCAGCGTGTCATCATAGACAAAACAGATCGCATTTTTATAGCATGCTGTCAGATCACCGTATTTCCTGGCAAGACCCGAGTAATAGTCAAGCATCTCCTCATCTGTGAGAGAGCTGCCATTCACTGTCCGCACATGAACCCCTGGCTGGACTTCATCGGGAACGTTGTCAAAATACAACCCGGAATCACACGAAAATACAGGCATATGAAACGCTTTGTAATATGCGGAAGTCTTCTGTCGGGCATTTTCCAGCGGTGTACTGCCTTCCTCCGGAACGTGTGGTATTTTCATATCCAAATCCTTCAATCCAAGAATTTCTATTTTGCCTGGCTCTTCCAGACGCCTTTTCATGGCGGAAAGTTTCGCCTGATTGCCTGTTCCATACAAGATTTTCATTTGTACAATTTCCCTTTTTCATACCCTATGACATAACCACCAAGTTCTTTAACACCGCTTATCTCTTACGTTCTGTCATCCTATGGACTTTCACCACAGACTGACGGCATGCCCGTCATCGTAAAAAGACGCGACAAACGTCACGTCTCCAAAAAGCTTCCAAAGGGACTCGAACCCTCGACCTACTGATTACGAATCAGTTGCGCTACCAACTGCGCTATGGAAGCCTGGTCTGTCAACCACGAAGACTATTATACAAAACTTTTTACAATTTGTAAAGGATTATTTTACAAAAAATTTCACAATTTAGTCAGGGATATACGGAATTGTCATTGCATATCAGTCCGCATATGCACGGAGACCTGCTGATATGGAATCTCGATCTCTGCGTCATCCAGCGCATTTTTCGCATTTTCCAACAGACGCCAGCGCACGTCCCAGTATACAGGATTCTCACAGTAACAGCGCATGCCAAGCTCCACTGCACTGTCGCCAAGGTCACTGACATACACGAGAATCGGTTCACTGTGAAGCACATCCGCATCGCTGTCCATCACACCCTGCAAGACCTCCTTTGCTTCCCTGATATCGGCGTTATAAGATATCCCAACTGTGAGGTCAATACGTCTGACAGGCGCATCTGTCGCGTTTGTGATGGAGCTGTTTGCAAGATTGCCGTTTGGCAGTACAACCACCTTTCCGTCTGTCATGCTAAGTTTTGTGTAAAAGATTCCTATCTCTTTTACCGTTCCCTCTGTGCCATGGCCGGATTCTATGATAAAATCACCTACCCGAAAAGGCTTTAGCAGCAGAATCAGCATACCGCCTGCAAGATTGCTGAGACTTCCCTGCAATGCAAGGCCGACTGTCACGCCGGCAGAGCCCACAAGCGCCACGACACTTGCCGCATCAAATCCAAAGTTCCCGGCAATAACCAGTACCAGCAAACCGTACAGACATACCTTGATCAGTCCGTCAAGAAACTGAATAATACCTGTTTCCACATTGGCCCGCTGAAGGGACTTTTTTGTTAACCTGCGTATGAATTTTATAAGCTTGGAGCCCACAAAAAATAATATTGCCGCAACCAACACCCTTACGCCAAGCCCCAGCGCCTTCTCTGGCAATGTATCAAGAAATTTCTCAAAAGCATTCAGATTCTCGGTAATCTGGTCAATATCTAATTCCATCTCGTTTATCAGCATTTCTCTTCCCATCCATTAGTATAATTTATGTACTAATCTTTCATCACATGAATGAATAGTCCACTCCTGAGCTTTGGCTCGAACCAGGTTGACTTCGGCGGCATCAGCATATTCGCATCGGCAACGCGGAACAGTTCGTGTATGGAGGTCGGATACATGGCAAATGCTGCTTTAGAGTCCGTCTTTACTCTTCTCTCGAGCTCACAAATCCCCCGGATGCCACCCACAAAATCAATGCGTTTATCGGTCTTGGGATCTTTGATGCCAAGAATCGGGTCCAATATGTGGTTTTGAAGAATCGCCACGTCAAGACCGTCTACAGGATCACTGCTCTGGTATTCTTCCTTTCCTTCCAGCAAGTACCATGTACCATCCACCAGCAAGGATACTTGTCCTTTGTGCGCTGGTTTCTGACAGACAGCACTCTTTGAGACCAAATGGTAAACCTTGCTGACATCCTCCAGAAACTGCGCTGGCGTCAATCCGTTCAGGTCTTTTACAACCCTGTTGTAATCCATAATCATAAGCTCTTCATCAGCAAACAAAACAGACAGGAAATAATTAAACGCTTCCTCTCCCGTATAGCCTGGATTCTCTTCACGCTTTTTCAGGCCTGCCTTGACAGCCGATGCGCAGCGATGATGCCCGTCGGCAATATAAATCTGTGAGATACCTGCAAAAGCATTCTGAATTGCAGTGATATCTGCATCGGCGCGGATGCACCAGACTCTGTGTGTGATATTGTCATCGGACACAAAATCATAGAGAGTCTGTTCCGCCTTTGTCTTTGTGATGATTTCCCGGATCGTATCATTCGCTCTGTACGCCAGGAAAATCGGCCCTGTCTGCGCTTCACAGGCCTCCACATGGCGGATGCGGTCAAGCTCCTTGTCCGCACGTGTGTTTTCATGCTTTTTGATCACCTGATTCTGGTAATCGTCAACACTCGCACAGGCCACAATGCCTGTCTGTACACGCCCGTCCATCGTGAGCTCATAAATGTAGTAAACGGGCTTGTCCTCCTGAACAAACTCACCCTTTTGAATCATATCCCACAGCATATCGTGGGCTTTCTGATAAACTTCATCCGCATATGTGTCAACGCTGCTGTCAAATTGTGTCTCCGCCCTGTCAATGTTCAGAAACGACAGCGGGTTGCCCTTCACCGCCTCACACGCTTCCTCCCTGTTATAGACGTCATACGGGAGCGCTGCGATTTTTTCCTCCAATCCTTTCCTGGGTCTGTATGCCTGAAATGGTCTGATTACTGCCATGTGTTTTCTCCTCCTTAACTTTTTTACATCACTGGATTATCTTTTTTCAGTCGCTTCGCTTCGCCTCGCCGCGCAGCTGCTGTGTGCGTTCAATGTCGTATTTACAATCCATGGGTTTCTTCTGAAACTCTTCAAGTGCCTGATCATAAAGCGCAATCGCACGGTCCAGATTTACTTTATAATTCCATCCTTTTCCCTCTCCTTCTGTCGCACTGCCACATATCATAAAATATGCCCTTTACCCCCAGCCCGCATTCATTTCATTTTTGCTTTTCTTTCAAATTACAATCTGTGACAGTTTCTTATTTAAAATATTATCAGTCCTGATGTAAATTGTCAAGAAACAGCTCTGATACCGCGTGCCGAGAGCAATACAGGAAGCCTTGTTTTTGGAGGCTTCCTGTATTGTAATCTTCAAACATATATTCTTTATATAGTGAACAGCTCATGAGACTGGATTGTCCAGAATGCCAATAAACAGCGGTATCTCTTTGTCCATATCCAGAATCATATATACAAAAGGTTCATTAAAGTAAACTTCCTTCGGTTCCTGTGGTTCAACCATTGCCGCGCCGCACGCCATGATCACCTCCGTCGCAGCAGCAGCCTCAGTGCCTTCTTCATCCACAATGATTTTTGCCTTCTGCCGCACCAAACCGATATAAAGATTGTCGCCGCTCTGTGTTTTACCCATCTGGTCAAAGTTTGCTTTGTCCAGATCAAAGCATTCAACCAACCCCATATTTTCCAAGGCTTTGTTTAACTCTTTGTCAAATGTTATCTCAAATTTAGGGAGCTTTAAATTGACTAATTCAGTCTGCTTATTGACCAGAATATCTGTCATGACTTCACTGGTCAATCCGTTGTAGACATCCCTGACGTCACCGTTCTCTAATGGCTTTAATGCCACAAATGCCAGATTCTCGCTTCTGCTGCTGTCACTGTTTTTCTGATATGGCAAGATAACACCTTCTGCAAATTCATTTGCGATGTAATCCAAATCCGTCAGATATAGGTTCATCATATCTACCTGTTCTGTCACATCCTGTCCTTTGTGCAGATAGAAATCTTCCTTGCGTGTATCGCCAGCCTCGAAAGGTATCTCCCACTTTCCCTTAAAATATACAGTATTAATCAGCGCAAGTCTTGCCATCTCATCCAGCGGTTGTTCCAACATTTTATCGATCAGTCCGTTTGTCTGCTCCTCAATCCAGCGGTTAATTTCATGCATGGTTTTCTCTGAGGAGAGATCTGCCTGAAAGGCCTCCGCATCCATCAGAGAGCGCACCGTGCCAAGCCACACCTCATCCACAATAAACGCATCGTCTATCCACGCAGAATCTGCAATGGACAAATTCAGCGAGTCCCCCTTTGTCGGAAATGTGTTCATCATGTCATCAGACAATGTCATCATATCATTTCCAAGCACATTGTAAAATTCCTCTCTGGTTGTCCCGTCCGCCCCACAGCCGGCCATAGAAAGCGCCAGATAGGCTGACACGGGTGACAGCACAGGGTTGTTGTCCTGGATGTTCTGTGCAAGCAAATCATATCCAAATTTCCGGACACTTTCATAGGATTCGATGTTATAGTCAATCGTGACTGCCTTCGCGGTCTGTCCCGTCAAATCTGTTTCTGCTGAATCCATTTGATTCCCCTCCATTTCGCTGTTTACAGATATTTCTTTCTGTGTGTTTTCATTTGTTTGCTTTGCGCATGCTCCCATAAGGCATGCTGTTGTCATTGCCGTAGACAAAATCAAAATTTGTTTTCTTCTCATATTCATTCCCCCTTCGGATCATCCAAAATGCCAATAAACAATGGAAGTTCTCTGTCCATGTCCATTATCATGTAAAGAAATGGCTCGTCAAAGTAAAGTGCTCTTGGCTCGGATCCGAACATCACGCCGCCATCCCTCATATCAATCTCAGTCACGGCAGCAGCTTCCGTTCCCTCCTCGTCCACAATGATTTTCGCCTTCTGCCTCACCAGGCTGATAAACAAATTCATGCCGCTCTGTGTCGTGCCCATCTGGCTAAAATCAGCCTTCACAGGATCAAAGCACTCTGTCAGTCCCATATCAAACAAATACTTGTTTAATTCCCTGTCAAATGTCACTTCAAATTTGGGAAGTTTTAGATGAACCCGTTCGTTTTGTCTGCTAAGGAGCATACTCCTGACGACTTCAACTGTCAATTTCCCGTACATCTCCCTGATATCGTCATTTCCTGTCGGTTTCAATGCGATCAATGCCATATTTACGCTTGTATCGCTATCGCTCTGGTAAGGCAGGATAACCCCTTCTGCAAATTCATTTGCGATGCAATCCAGATTTGTCATATAGAGGTTCATCATATCAACTTGTTGCGCTGCGCTCCGTGCCCTGTCCGTGAAAAAATCTTCTGTATACGTATGCTCCGCCGCAAAAGGTGTCTCCCATTTTCCCTTGAAATACACGGCATCAAAAAGTACAAGCCTCGTCATGCTATCCACGGGACTTTCAATCATATTGTCAATCATGCCGTTTGTTTTGTCAAAAACCCACCTGTTCATACAGTTCATAGCCTCTTGTGTGGACAGATTCGTCTGAAAGGCCTCTGCGCCCATCAGGGATTTGATTGTGCCAAGCCATGCATCCTCCACGAGAAATTCATCGTCTATCCACGCAGAATTTGCTATCGATATCTTGAGTGTATCCCCGTTCTGTGGGAACGTGTTTGTCATATCATCCGAAAATACCTCCATATCCCCAAGCACATTGCCAAATTCGTCCAGTGTCGCGCCGTCCGCCCCGCAGCCTGCCATGGAAAGTGCCAGATAAGCCGATACTGGTGAGAGCACAGGATTCTTATCACCGATACTCTGTGCAAACAGCTCATATCCAAACTGCTGCACATCTTCATACGATGTAATAGAATAATCGATGCACACACCCTGCGTTGTGTTTTCTGTCAGATTCTCCACAGATATTTGACTCTCCTTCTCCTCTGAAATAACTGCCTGATTTTGTTCTGTTATCTGCCAGTCAGGCCGCTCACTGTTTCTGCTGGCACAGCCGCTGAAAAGACAAGCAGCTGCGATAATTACGGATGTTGTTATCATACATTTTCGAGCCATAGTGCATCCCTCCTTAATATTCATTGGCAAACCGGAATATATAGCCGTACTCCGGCGATGCCTGAAATGTATCAAACTCTATTTTTGTAAAAGTTCCTGTGAGCTGGAAATCTTCGGAAAGCTTCACGGCGTATCCAAGTTCTGCCAAACGTCTGTACTCCTGCTCGATTTTCACACTGCCAGTGTCCAACATATTCAACTGTTCATAATGAATCCCTCTGTCATCGTCTTTTTCAACGTCACCATAAAGGTCAATCACAACTTCATATGCATAAACGGGGCTGTCAGCAGTATCCAGTGCATTTTCCTGCGCTGTATAATACGCTATCGTCTCCTGCAAATAATGAGAACAGAAATAGTCTCCCTTCCCGGGAACCGGATAATCGTAGACTGAATTGTCTTTTTCGCCATAATAGTCGCGAACGACTGTGTATGAAAGGCGTTCTGTCTCTGTTTCCACGATATCTCTTGATTGATCCTGCAGTTCACCAGTTGTTGCTGCGTAATCCTTGAAGGACGCCGAAGCCTCCTCAGTACTTTGTTTGGTATCGGTATTGTCTGCCATAGCATCACTGCCTGCTGTCCCCTGACCGCCTGCCACCATATCGGTTTGTGTATCCGATGCCATATTGTTTTCCGCTGGCATATTTTCTGTTGTGCTTCCTTCGCCGCCGCTGTCATTGGCTACTGTGGCATCCATTGCAATCGGAGATGCTGTATCGGCACCCGCATTTCCAGAATACTCCTCCTGGGCGTCCTGATGCAGCCAGAACGCAGATACTGAGATGCCAATCATGGCAATGCATGCCGCTGCCACGCCCCATTTTCCGAATCGTTTCGTTTTATTTCTATACAGCACATTGGCTGGTGCTTCCAGCGCTTCTTGAATCAGTGCATCATCAATATACTCCATACATTCCAGCAGATCTTTTCCTCTCATAAATGAATGCCCTCCTTCTCCAGATGTTCACGCAGTTTCTTTCGCATGCGGAAAAGAATTGATTTCACTTTGCTCTCGCTAATCCGAAATGTGCCGGAAATATCTTTCACGGAATCCATATACCAATAGCGGCGCACAAACACCCTCCGCATCTCTGTCGGCTGCTGATACAAAAATTCACTGATAATACGCCCAATCTCCTTACTGTCGAGCTTCTGCTCCAGATCGTCCGGCGAAGGGATGCAGTTCTCAATCTCGTCGCTCAGCTCCACGACCGTCACGCACCGTTTCTGCGCATGGTAGTAATCGTACTTTCCAAAGGAAAAATTACGCGTAAGTTTTGCAAGATATGCAAAAAAGAAATTTGGTCTCTCCGGCGGCAGTGTATTCCATGTAGCGTGGTATGTATCATTCACACACTCCTCCGCGTCCTGTCTGTCATGCAGAATATTCATTGACAGATTCTGGAGCCTCCCACCGTATTTTCCATCCGTTTCTGTTATCGCCTGCTGTGAGCGCTTCCAGTATAATTCGATAATCTCGTTGTCCTCCAAAGTGATGTCCTCCTTTGTTTCATTTAGCGTATGGTTCACATACACTGTGGAACTGCGTGCAATTCCCTATACTTATTAAGAGGGAATCTGTAACGTATGGTTGCAGATTTCATATATTTATATCATCATTATATATGCATAGACTCATTTTTTACAGAATTTTTTATTGCGCATTCCATTTTGACAACTGTTCTTTATAGTGGTATAGTTATTATTTAGAGAATACAGTCATATTACTGTATTCCCGCTAATATTTGTGAAAGGATGATAAACATGACACCTGAAGATAAGAAATTATTGGAACGAATCAATGACTATGCTGACCGGGTGCTGAAAGATTTCGATCCGCAGAAAACACGCGTTTCATTTCAGTTGGAGAAGCTCAAACCGATCATGGAGGAAATCGCAAAAGAGACTGGGGCAACTGTGGAAGAAATTTTTATCAAATATATGGACCTGGCAAGTCAGGTCACTGTCAGCCGCGAGACGAAGTTTCAGAACACCATCGGAAACATGACCAAATATGGTGATGTTCATGACGCTTAGCAAGGAACTGTTAACAGTTACTAAGAATATCATTTAAGGCAACAAAAAAAGGATGTTATGCATCCTTTTTTGAATGTTCCTTTTACACATTTTTCAACACGGTTCCTCTGTATCGTTTTCCTCTCACACACTTCCCCATACACATCATAACTTTCTATACAAACTTCCCCAAGTTTGCCTCCGAAAGCCTATCCCTTTTACACAAAAGACGTTCCGCTAAATCCCTCTATGGTACTTTATAAAAACCTTGTTTTCGAAATATGTAACGATGTTTCTATGTATAGATTATTGCATATTTATTACGCATTGTCAACCTTTTTTTAAACTTTTCATTAATATATTGTTACATAAACGATGCAATTTTTATGTATTGCGCGTGCAGTTTTCACAAAGAACGCTGTTACTCTTTGGCTATACTTCTTCACCCAGCTTTTCTTTTGCATCTCCTCGAGCCAACAAGTGTAAGCATGCACAAATATTGTGCGCAAAAAGCAGAACATGAATTCTTTAAGAACGCTGTTCTGCTTTTCTGGTTATTCTCAATATAGAATTATTTCACAACACGCACCCGGAACACGCCGTCAATCCCATTCAACTGCGCAATAATCCTGTCGTCAGCAGACTGTTCAATATCAATCATGGTATAGGCATATCCGCCCCTCGACTTGTTGGTCATGTCGCTGATGTTGATACCTGCTGCACCAAAAGCAGCGGTAAACTGTGTGATCATGTTTGCAATATTCTTATGAAGAATTGCTACTCTTCCCACATTGCTGCACACACCCATGTCGCATGCCGGATAGTTTACACTGTTTCTGATATTACCGCTCTCAAGATAATCCTTGAGCTCATCCACTGCCATCACTGCACAGTTATCTTCTGATTCCTCTGTGGAAGCTCCAAGATGCGGAATCACAATACATCCCTTCTGACCAGCTGTCGTCGGATTGGGGAAGTCCGAAACATACTTTCTGACTTTTCCTGACTCGAGCGCAGAGAGCATATCCTTTTCATTGACAAGGAGATCGCGCGCAAAATTCAGCACTACGACACCCGGCTTCATCTTTGCGATGGCAGCAGCGTTGATCATCCCCTTTGTGGCATCCATAAGCGGTACATGGATTGTCACAAAATCACATTCTGCATAAATGTCATCGACATTGATGACATGCTTTACCTCGCGGGAAAGCTTCAATGCCGCATCGACAGAGAGATAAGGGTCATATCCATAGACATCCATACCGAGGGCCACTGCCGCATTGGCCACCCTGATACCGATTGCCCCAAGACCGATGATGCCAAGCTTTTTGCCCTGTATTTCCGTACCAGCAAAGTTCTTCTTCTCCTTCTCGGCATCTTTGGCAATCGACTCCGCACCAGTGTTGGCTTTCACCCAGTCAATGCCGCCTGTGATATCCCTCGATGCCAGCAGCATACCCGCAATCACAAGCTCCTTAACACCGTTTGCATTGGCACCCGGCGTGTTAAATACGACAATCCCCTTATCTGCACACTTGTCAAGGGGGATATTGTTCACACCGGCTCCGGCTCTTGCAACAGCCAGAAGCGTCTCCGGCAGCTCCATCTCATGCATGGACGCACTTCTGACAAGCACCCCCTCCGCCTTTGCGATGTCATCCGTTGTCTGATAATTTTCTGTAAATCTTGACAATCCTATATCGGAGATAGGATTCAGACATTTATACTGATACATTATACATTTGCCTCCTCAAATTTCTTCATAAACGCCACAAGCTTCTCCACGCCCTCGATTGGCATCGCATTGTAGATGCTTGCACGCATACCGCCAACTGTCCTGTGCCCTTTCAGGTTCTCAAAGCCTGCTTCCTTTGCTTCCTTGACAAATCTGGCATCCAGTTCCTCGCTTCCTGTCACGAAAGGCACATTCATCAGAGAGCGATCCTCTTTTCTGACCGTTCCCTTGAAGAGCTTGCTCTCATCCAGGAAATCATAGAGAATCTTTGCCTTTTTCTCATTGTGCTCTTTCATCTTCTCAAGTCCGCCCATCTTCTTGATCCACTTGAACACCTTTCCGCAGATATAGATACCATATGCGGGCGGTGTGTTGTATAAAGAGTCATTATCTGCATGTGTCTTGTACTTCAGCATGGTTGGCGTTCCCGGAAGCACATCATCCGTAATCAGATCTTCCCTGATGATTACAATGACAACACCTGCTGGTCCGATGTTCTTCTGCACGCCGCCATAGATCACACCATATTTTGTGACATCCACAGGCTCTGACAGGAAACAGGAAGACACATCAGCCACGAGCGTCTTTCCTTTTGTGTTTGGCAAAGCCTTGAACTTTGTGCCGTAGATCGTATTGTTCTCACAGATATACACATAATCCGCATCCTCGGAAATCGGCAGATCAGAACAGTCTGGTATATAAGAAAACGTCTGATCCTCACTGGACGCAATCTTGTTTGCCTTGCCGAAGAGACACGCCTCCTGATAAGCTTTCTTAGCCCACTGGCCTGTGACAATATAGTCCGCGACACCGTTTTTCATGAGGTTCATGGGAATCATGGCAAACTGCTGACTTGCGCCGCCCTGCAGAAACAGAACCTTGTAGTTGTCAGGAATATTCATGAGCTCCCTCAAATCCGCTTCCGCTTCCTTGATAATGGTATCATAAGCTTTCGAACGGTGGCTCATCTCCATAACCGACATACCGGTTCCTCTATAATCTAACATCTCGTCTGCAGCTTCTTTAAGAACTTCTTCAGGTAAAACTGCGGGACCTGCTGAAAAGTTGTACACTCTGGACATTTCTGACTCCTCCTGATTTTCTTTTTTGATGCGCCCTCTTGCAGATGCAGCAGATTACTTTACAACGCAAAAGCAGCATATTACACTATTGTTCCAATGCAATGACAGCGCCAATCCCAGCACTGCCATCACACCACCTATGATGAAACCAAGCAAAAATTTTCTCATATATCATTCCATATTACTGGCGCTGTTTCAAGTCCTCCGCATCAAACGCCTCACTGATTGCCGCTCCTGCCGGAACCATCGGAAATACCTTGTCATCCTCCTCGATCACACACTCAATCACGACAGGCTTATTCAGGGAAACAGCCCTCTCAAGAGCAGGCCCTACTTCCTCGCGTTTTGTGACGCGTATCGCCTCACAGCCAAGTCCCTCAGAAACTTTCACGAAATCGACTTTATCAGTCAACACAGTCTGCGAATATCTCTTTTCATAGAACAATGTCTGCCACTGTCTTACCATGCCAAGCACATGGTTGTTAATAACAATCTGAATAATCGGAATGTTGTAGCGGCTTGCAGTTGCCAGCTCATTCATATTCATGCGGAAACAGCCATCTCCGGCAATGTTGACACAGATTTTACCAGGCATGCCTACTTTGGCGCCGATACAGGCACCAAGTCCGTATCCCATCGTGCCAAGACCTCCCGACGAAAGGAATGTGCGGGGCTCTGTGTACTGATAAAACTGTGCAGCCCACATCTGATGCTGTCCGACATCCGTCGAAACAATCGCCTTTCCCTCTGTCACCCGGTCGAGCTCTTCGATAATGTATGGACAAGTCAGCTTGTCGGATTCATACCTTAAAGGATACTTTGCCTTAAACTCTTTGATCTGGGCAATCCACGCATCATGCTCCTGCTGTTCAAGCTTGCTGTTCAGCTCCTTCAAAACAGTCTTTAAATCACCGATAATCGAGGCGTCCGTCTTAATATTCTTGTTAATCTCCGCAGCGTCAATGTCAATATGCAGGATCTTTGCATTTTCCGCAAATTTCCTGGGATTCCCGACAACGCGGTCAGAGAATCGCGCGCCCAGGGCAATCAGTAAATCGCACTGGCTGACACCGTAGTTGGATGTCTTCGTTCCGTGCATACCAATCATACCCGTATAGAGCGCACTCTTTCCGTCAAAAGCGCCCTTTGCCATAAGTGTGTCGCACACAGGCGCCTGTATCTTGTCTGCAAATTCCTTGACTTCCCTGGAAGCGTTTGAGAGAATCGCGCCGCCGCCCAGATAAATATACGGTTTTTGGGCATTTTTGATCATCTCAAGAGCTGTGTCAATATCTTTTTCTGTGTACGAGTTGATGATAACAGGAGCCTCCGGTTTCACAGGAACGAACTCGCACTTGTTTGCTGTCACATCTTTTGTGATGTCAACCAATACCGGTCCTGGTCTCCCTGACTTTGCAATCTTAAACGCTTTTCTGATAGTGTCGGCGAGTTTTGTTACATCTTTTACAATATATCCATGTTTTGTGATCGGCATGGTCACGCCTGCAATGTCGACCTCCTGAAAGGAGTCTTTTCCAAGCAGCGGCAATGTAACATTTGCCGTGATTGCAACCATCGGCACAGAATCCATGTACGCTGTGGCGATGCCCGTAACCAGATTTGTCGCACCAGGACCGCTCGTCGCAAGGCAGACACCGACCTTACCTGTGGCGCGCGCATAGCCATCCGCAGCGTGAGAAGCTCCCTGTTCGTGGGATGTCAGAATATGCTTAATCTCATCGCTGTGCTTGTATAACTCATCATAAATATTTAATATCGAGCCGCCGGGATAGCCAAATACAGTGTCTACCCCCTGCTCCTTCAGACATTCGATAACAATTTGTGAACCTGTCAACTGCATATTAAAAATCTCCTTTGGTCATAGAATGATATTGTGTACATCAATTTCGTGGTATCTCGAGGATTGCTCCCCTGTTGCCGCTTGTGACGAGCTCGCGGTATCTTGCAAGATAACCTGTCGTAATCTTTGGCTCTCTCGGCTGCCAGTCTGCACGGCGCTTTGCCAGCTCCTCATCTGATACTTTGACATTCAAAGTACACTCTGTAATGTTGATGGAAATAATATCGCCCTCCTCGACAAGTGCAATTGGTCCGCACACAGCTGCCTCCGGCGACACATGGCCAATCGATGCGCCGCGCGATGCGCCGGAGAATCGTCCGTCTGTGATTAACGCCACCGTAGAGCCAAGCCCCATTCCGGCAATCGCCGATGTGGGATTCAGCATCTCACGCATACCAGGACCACCCTTGGGACCTTCGTAACGGATTACCACCACATCACCTGCAACAATTTTGCCGCCTTTGATTGCCTCAATCGCATCCTCCTCGCACTCAAACACGCGCGCCGGTCCCTCGTGGACAAGCATCTCAGGAGCTACAGCAGAACGCTTTACCACACTTCCATCAGGGGCAAGATTTCCCTTTAGCACGGCAAGCCCGCCTGTTTTGCTGTATGGGTTGTCAAGCGGCCTGATAACCTCTGGATTTTTATTCGCAACACCCTTTATATTTTCTCCGATGGTCTTTCCTGTCACTGTCATGCAGTCTTCATTCAGCAGACCAAGCTCTGACAGCTCATTCATCACAGCATACACACCGCCCGCCTCATTCAGGTCTTCCATATAAGTCGGACCAGCCGGCGCAAGATGACAGAGATTTGGTGTCTTTGCACTAATCTCATTTGCATAAGAAATATCAAAATCAAATCCAATCTCATGCGCGATAGCAGGCAGATGGAGCATGGAGTTTGTTGAACATCCCAGTGCCATGTCGACTGTGAGCGCATTGATAATCGCCTCTTTTGTCATAATATCACGCGGACAGATGTTTTTCCTGAGCATTTCCATAACTGCCATGCCAGCATGTTTTGCAAGCTTGATTCGCTCGGAATACACTGCCGGAATCGTGCCATTTCCCTGTAAGCCCATTCCGAGTGCCTCTGTCAGACAGTTCATGGAGTTTGCAGTGTACATACCGGAACAAGATCCACAGGTCGGACACGCCTTGTTCTCAAACTCGCACACATCTTCCTCTGTCATAGTCCCGGCGGCATAGGAACCCACTGCCTCAAACATGGAGGAAAGACTGCGCTTCTGTCCTTTCACATGCCCTGCAAGCATCGGTCCGCCCGACACAAACACCGTAGGCACATTGATGCGCGCAGCTGCCATCAGCAGTCCCGGAACATTCTTGTCACAATTTGGAACCATGACAAGCGCGTCAAACTGATGCGCCAGAGCCATACATTCCGTCGAGTCAGCGATCAGATCTCTTGTAACAAGCGAATATTTCATGCCGATATGTCCCATCGCAATACCATCGCAGACAGCGATTGCCGGAAATACGACAGGTACACCACCCGCTTCCGCCACGCCGAGCTTCACTGCATTGACTATTTTATCCAGGTTCATATGACCTGGCACAATCTCATTGTATGAACTGACAATACCTACCATCGGTTTGTTCATTTCTTCTTCTGTAAATCCCAATGCATTAAACAGGCTTCTGTGCGGTGCCTGCTGCATTCCCTTTTTTACATTATCACTTCTCATTTCAATTGCTCCATCCTTCCATATTGATTCATTTCGCAAGCTTTTTCGCTTTATACTCTCTCTGCAATCAGATCACCCATCTCAGCAGTGCCAATCTGTGTCACGCCAGCGCGCTTATGCTCCTCCTGAGGCATAATATCAATTGTGCGATACCCTTCCTCAAGCACCTTTTTGACAGCCATCTCAATCGCCTCAGCTTCCTTGTCAAGATCAAACGAATAGCGAAGCATCATTGCCGCACTCAAAATTGTCGCAATCGGATTTGCAATACCCTTTCCGGCGATATCAGGTGCGGAACCGCCGCTTGGCTCATAGAGCCCGAATTTTGTGTCATTCAGACTTGCCGATGACAGCATGCCGATAGAACCTGTGACCATACTTGCCTCATCCGAGAGAATATCTCCAAACATATTTTCTGTTAAAATTACGTCGAACTGCTTTGGATCTTTTACAAGCTGCATTGCACAGTTATCGACAAGCATATGCTCCAGTGTGACCTCAGGATAATCTTTGGCAACCTCCTCGACAACCTTTCTCCAAAGTCTGGACGAGTCAAGCACATTTGCTTTGTCAACGCTTGTCACCTTTTTTCTGCGCTTCATTGCTATATCAAAACCCTTGACTGCGATGCGTCTGATTTCTTTTTCTGTATAAGTAAGTGTATCAATCGCTGTTACAACGCCATCCACTTCCTTTGTACTGCGCTCTCCGAAATAGAGACCGCCTGTGAGCTCGCGCATAATCATCATGTCAAACCCGCTGCCTATAATGTCATCTCTCAGCGGACACGCCTCTTTTAACTCTTCATATAAATATGCCGGTCTCAAATTTGCAAAAAGGTTCAGGGATTTTCTCAGCTTCAAAAGTCCCGCCTCCGGTCTTAAATGAGGTGGCAGCTTATACCATGGAGATGTGGAAGTATTTCCGCCAATAGAGCCCATGAGAACGGCATCTGCAGCCTTGGCTGCCGCAATCGCCTCCTCTGTAAGAGGTTCCCCGCACGCGTCAATGGAGGCTCCTCCCATCAAAATATCTTTATACGAAATGCTGTGACCGTATTTCTCAGCAACCTGATTCAGTACTTTTTTCGCCTCAGCGACAATTTCCGGTCCGATTCCATCACCGGGTATACACACAATATTCAAATTCATTAACATTCTCTCCTTTTCTAATGGATGAAATTAATCGGTCTAATCTATCCCTTGAATAAATATACACATATTCAATCATATTACATTCGACAGAAAATTTCAACAGAATACATAAAAAAAGATGGGATAGGATTGTATATTACAGTCCGACAGAGCCAAACGATAAAATTATGAAAAAGTCCCCTGAAAAATCAGGAGACTTTGACACAACGATTCACAAATACCCTTTATTCAGCTGTTTCCGGTTTCTCAACCTGCTCGATTGCCGCCTTTTTCATCGGTATACGGCAATGTCTGCTGTTGCCAAACTCCACGATGACATCCTCGTCAGTGACATCAATCACAACACCATAGAAACCGCTGGTAGTCAAAATGCTGTCGCCAACTTCCACCGAATTGACAAGAGCTGCCTTTTTCTTCTGCTCTTTTCTCTGTGGGCGAATCATCAGAAAATACATAAGAGCAAACCAGCCTACTACCACAATAACAAATGAAAAAATACTGCCAGCACCTTGTCCTGCTGCAATTGCATCTGCCTCTGTCAACAATAAATTCATGTCTAATTATTCCTCCTAATCGATTAACATACCAAAAAACGACTATTGCGTAAAACACATAGTATATATCATACACAAAATTTGCCAATTCTTCAAGTAAAATATTTATTAAAATGCCTCCATTCCCTCTAGAGCGTGTTTGAAAATTCATTCCTACCACCTGCATAACGACGCGTACGCGTCGTATTCACCACTTTGCGTGAGATTTGCGCCAAATTCAGTCAACATAGCCCGCTATGCCTCCTTCATTTGGCACAAATCTCCCACAAACTGTGACGCACATCTGGCAGAAAGCATTTTTCAAACACGCTCTAGTTTACGCTTCTTGTAGGCAGCAAATTCGCCTGCATCAAGCGCATTCCGAATTTCCGTCATCATTGTATTGTAGAAATAGAGATTGTGGAGGACGCAAAGCCGCAAACCAAGCATCTCTTTCGCCTTCAATAAATGTCGGATATAAGCTCTCGAATACCTCCTGCACGCCGGGCAGTTACACCCTTCCTCAATCGGTCTGGAATCAAGCTCATACTTTGCATTGAACAGATTAATCTTGCCATGGTTTGTGTAGAGATGTCCATGACGCCCGTTTCTGGTTGGATAGACACAGTCAAAAAAGTCAATGCCGCGCTCCACGCCTTCCAGAATATTTGCCGGTGTCCCCACTCCCATCAGATAGGTCGGCTTGTCCTTTGGCAGATAAGGCAATGTTTCATCCAAAATGTAATACATTTCCTCGTGTGTTTCCCCTACAGCTAATCCGCCGACCGCATAACCGTCCAAGTCCATCTCGGCAATCCGTTTTGCGTGCTCGATGCGAATATCCGCATAGACAGCTCCCTGGTTGATACCAAACAACATTTGATTTTTGTTGATGGTATCCTCAAGGGAATTGAGTCTGTTCATCTCCTCTTTACATCGCGCGAGCCAGCGCGTCGTGCGCTCCACAGAATTCGAAACATACTGCCTGTCTGCCTTACTGGGTGCGCACTCGTCAAATGCCATGGCAATCGTGGATGCCAGATTTGACTGAATCTGCATACTCTCCTCGGGTCCCATAAAAATTTTTCTGCCATCTATGTGAGAGTGAAAGTATACACCTTCCTCCTTAATTTTTCGAAGTCCTGCCAGAGAGAATACTTGAAATCCGCCGGAATCTGTCAATATTGGCTTATTCCAGGACATAAATTTGTGGAGGCCGCCAAGCTTCTTAATCGTTTCATCACCGGTCCTGACATGGAGGTGGTATGTGTTGGAAAGCTCTACCTGTGTGCCGATTTCTTCTAAATCTGCCGTCGATACAGCTCCCTTTATCGCTGCAACAGTACCAACATTCATAAATACCGGAGTCTGAATCGTGCCATGGACTGTAGTGACTTCCGCGCGTTTGGCACGTCCTTCCTGTTTTAGTAACTTATACATTTTGTATTGATTTCCTTTCTTTATGTAATTTGTGCAAAAAACACTGGCACCTCTGAAGCTACTGTTCAGACATCCACAAAAGTAGTGGGAATCATGCGCCAAATTGATAAAAGCTTTCGCGGGCGTGAACAGTAACCCTCTGAACAAGAGTGAAATAAAAAATAATACACTATTTCTTGATTTTAAAATTTTTTACATCTATAATATTAAATGGTGTGGTTCTCAAATGCAACCTTTATTTGAAAAAATGTTACTGTTCACAGGTTTTAGCCCGTTACTGGAACAGAGTGAACAGTAACAAAAAATAATAATGGATTACTGTTTGTTTTAAGTGCAGTTAAAGTACAGAAAGGAAAACAATGATATGGCTGGTTCAACATTTGGAAATATATTTCAACTCACCACATGGGGAGAATCCCACGGTCCAGGCATCGGTGTCGTCGTCGATGGATGCCCTGCTGGACTTGCATTGAGTGAGTCAGATATTCAGGCTTTTCTTGACAGAAGAAAGCCTGGTTCTTCCCGCTTTACAACGCAGCGGAAGGAATCGGACTGCGTCGAAATCTTATCCGGGATTTTTGAGGGAAGAACAACAGGTACTCCTATATCCATGCTTGTTCGCAACACTTCACAGAAATCTTCTGATTACAGTGATATTGCCTCCTACTATCGGCCTGGTCATGCGGATTACACGTTTGACCAGAAGTATGGCTTTCGGGACTACCGCGGCGGTGGGCGTTCTTCAGGGCGCGAGACAATCGGACGCGTCGCTGCCGGTGCGATAGCATCCAAGCTGCTGGCAGAGCTCGGGATTACTGTCACAGCCTACACGCAGGCAATCGGTGATATTGAAATACCAGATATCGATCGTCCTATGGAAATGATTTCTATCGAAGAAGCCAGAAGCAATCCCACTGGTATGCCTGACAGAGAAACATCTCTCAGAGCGGAAGCCTACCTGAAGGAATGTATGGAAAGACTTGACTCTGCAGGCGGAATTGTTACCTGCCGCGTCTCTAATATGCCTGCTGGAATCGGCGAGCCGGTATTCGAAAAGCTTGACGCAAACCTTGCAAAGGCAATCATGTCCATCGGAGCAGTCAAAGCATTTGAGATTGGTGATGGTGTAAAAGTATCATCCACAAACGGTTCCTCAAATAACGACAGCTTTCGTATGTGCGGTCGTAAAGTAACCAAAGCCACCAATCATGCAGGCGGGATACTCGGTGGCATCAGTGATGGCTCTGAACTCATATTGAGAGCTTATTTTAAACCTACTCCATCCATTTTCCAAAAACAGGATACTGTGAACAGAGATGGAGAGAATATTACGATACAAATCAAGGGGCGCCATGATCCGATTATTGTTCCAAGAGCTGTTGTCGTTGTGGAATCCATGACTGCAATCACGATACTTGATATGCTTCTGCAAAATATGACCGCGAGAGTTGACAACATAAAAAGATTTTATGGCAAGTAAAAAAAGTGGCAGAGCCACTTTTTTACTTTATTCTCTTCATTAGAGAAGCTATTGTGGAAGTTCATGAAAAATAATACAGTTTGCCTGATTGATTACAAGCTCCTTGCCATTCATTACCATATAATTCTCCTCATAATTCACCCTGAAGAATGTCATGGTATTGGATTCATGATTCAAGCTTACCAAATGTCTATTATCAGGAAACAGCGCTGCGTCCTTTGGATATTCGCCACTCACAGGCAGATAAAACAGTCTCGTCAGTTCGCCTGTCTCCCGGTTAATCTGAAACAGAGAGACACAATTGTCCCCAGCAGTAGATGCAATAATATATTTTCCATCAAAGGAAATGTTTAACGCACTTGCCGCCACACCCTTCACCTCGAATTTATCCGAAGTTGGTATTGTCTGTATCAGGTCAAAGTAAGGCACATTTTCTTCCTCATAATATCGATACACATCAATGCAGTTTTTCATCTCACTGATAATGTATAGAAAGCGCCCATCCTCCGAAAACTTGAGATGTCTCGGAGCAGAGTCAATATCGCACCGGATAATATCCACTTGTCGCAAAACACCTCTCTCATGATCAAGACGGTAAATATTTACATAATCAATACCAAGGTCTGCTGCGCACAGATACTTGTTGTCCCTCGTCATCTTAACACAGCTGATATGTGGTCTGTAGCTTCGTTCTGCGATACTTCCGAGTCCCTTGTGAAAGACCTCGTCTGTGATAGCATCTACTGCACCTGTGTTGGAATCCAAATGCAGCACTGTGATCTTTCCATCATGATAACCTGCACAAAACAAGAACTTGTCCTCATAATCGGTTGAGAGATAACATCCTCTCATACTGTTTGTAGAAGCAGTATTTACAAATTCCAGGTTCCCATCCGGCAATATCCGATAGCTTGAAACACCAGTATCTGTTATTGCGTAGAGATATTTTCTGTTGTGTGAGATTGTGACATAGGAAGAATTGGTGATATGCACCTCACCTTTCTCAGTTAAACGCCCATGCTCCATATCAACATCGTAGATCTTAATGCCGTGCTTGTCGCCCATTGTATAGGTTGATACATAGGCTACACATTTCTTTTCCGCCATCCTGTTCTCCTCCTGATTACACATTTATATAAAATTTTTATTCACTAAAAATATATATAAGTATTTTATCACAAGAGATTGCATTTGTTAATTATTTTTTGAAGATATTTTTTTACTTCGACTGCCTTCTTGCCGCCACAACGGTTCTTTTCTTCTATTTTACAAAATCAGGTATCTTTCCTTTTATGAAACAATAATAGTCGGAACGTCTGCAATCTTCCATATCAAAACGGATCACAATGGTGTACTGCTTATCAAAAAAAACCGCAAAATCGCTGATATTCCACGAAAATTCCTCACTGATCACACTGTCAAGAATCTGTTGGATCTGTTCTTTGTCAGTATACTCTACAGTGTCTGTTTCTGCCGCCGGGTCCTCTATATAGGCGACACTCTCAGATATAGCATGTGCCGAATCGTCATAATCGTTTTTTTGCACAATGATTTTTTCTACATCGTCCGCTGTCAGTCTCTCCTCCATATCGAAACCGTATTTCTTCAACAGTGCAATCGTCTCGACAAACTGCGGATACACAAACAATTCACCGGAATAGCTTGTATAACCGTATTTTTCGTCCTTTGTCTCAAAATCTATTGTACCGACAGGTATCACATTCATGACGGTATCCAGAGCAAGGTTCCCGTACTCCTTTTGATACGTTTCTATCAGCTCTGCCTGCATATCCGGTGTCAGTTCAATCTTTGCTTTCATAAAATTATTCCCACATTCCACAGTATCAAATACAATATCCCAATTGTCGTTGAACAGCGGCGTAGAGCCAAGCTTATAGTCATAGTCGCCAAAAATATCTGCAAGCAGCCTTATTGTATCTGCATCAGCGATATCAATGTAATAATTGCGGTAGATTGTCTTGCCGTTCAGAAGCTTATACCCAAAGGCAATCAACCGGTAATTCTCCTGTCTGTTCAACGCTTCAATATATTCCGGCGATTCTTCTATCCCCTCATAATAATCAAAATAACGATAGGTAAGCTGTTCCTTTGCCGCTTTCCAGGCAAGCTCCATAACACTGGGATTTCCCTGCATTTCCATATTGGCCATACGATAGTCCTCGGCATTCAAATAGTGGAATCCAAATGCGCTCACTTTTACATTCTGTGACAGCGGCATCAGCTGGCAAATCGATACCGCACAGCTTTGCAGCTGGGAATCCGCGGGCACATAGGTATCATATCCTGCCACATCATATCGCACCACCACAAACAACAGTGCTGTGCATGCCGCATTGAACAAAAACTGTTTTTTGTGCATCAGCGCACCGCGGATGTCCAGTCGGAATATGATTTCTATTAAAATGCAGAACACGACAAACCCAAAGATCAACCCAAACAAAAACCAGTTATCTGAGGCGGTGTCAGAAGAAATCTCGCTAAAAAAGAACGCCGCATAGAAGGCAAACGGTATGACAGTCATTGTCTTGATCACAGGCTCGGCTACGTGAAACGCAATGGATTTCCCCGCAGCCTCCGATGCCCTTTTTATGTAAATAAAATACGCTGCCAGACTGTACACCGCAGCCGCAGCAATCAAAACCCACACATAGGAAGTATCATATTTATAGAATCTCTTTGCCGTCTCCAGCGTCGTGTTGTCCGGTCTGGCAAATAACTTTAACAGCATGGATAGCGGTGAAAAACACCAGATCTTTCCATTGATCCAGCCATTAGCACGATTTCCATATGTGTAATATGTATCAAAAAAACGGTCAAACAATAAATTCGCAAGCATATTAACAATAGTACTATACGAAAATAATATCAGTGTTCCCAGAATGCTGATAATGACATTTCCGGTAAGTCCCACTGTCATTACAGCCACACTGTATGCCAGGACAAAGATAACAAGATGCAGTCCGATATAGGATAGCATAGGAGGAACTGTCTCGATCGTAAAGGCGTCTCTCCCCGCAGCAATTCCTGCACAAATCAGCACATGCAGCACAAAAGGAAGGAAAAACTGCAAAATTCCGGAGAGGTACTTTGACCAGAAAAGCTGTGTCCTGCTGACCGGCAGACTGTGATACGTGTCGAGCTGTGTTCTGGAATGCAAAAAGGCATATCCGCTGATCCCGCACAAAAACGCGGCAGCGCAGGTAACAATCGACAGCATCGCTGCATCCCTGCCGTAGAAATGCTCCCTTACAAATGTGACAGTATCATAAAAGCCAATACCATAGCTGTACTCACCAGGATACTTCAGATATTGATCCGTCACCATGAGAAGACGAACCTCCATGCTGAGAAAATATGCGATAAATATCAGAATCGGACACCATATTCTTTTCTTGATATCCTGCTTCACCATCTTAAAAAATAAGTTTTTTGATATCATATCCAACTACCTCCGTTTCACTGATAAAGATCTCCTCAAGGGTAAGCGGAAGAATTTCCGCAAAAATCGGTGAGAAAGAATGTATCTTATTCATGATCTCTCTTTCTGAACCGCGGACAGTGATAAGATTCAGGGATCCTCTTCTCTCCGCCTTGACGATTTCGAGCAGCCCCAGGGCAGCCTGTTCCTCCTGCGCGTTTTGAAAGACGCACTGTATATTGTGAATATTCAGCTTCATCTCCTCCAAATCCTTCTGCAGCAGGACGCCGCCCTGGTGCAGGATGCCGACACAGTCACAGATGTCCTCGAGCTCCCTCAGGTTGTGGGAAGCAATCACCGGCGTAAAATCTCTCCCGGCAAGCTCCCCCGCAAAGATACTCTTCACCGCCTGGCGCATGACCGGATCAAGTCCGTCAAACGTCTCGTCGCAGAGCAGATATTTTGTGTTGGCACAGACACCCAGAAGCACGGAGAGCTGCTTCTTCATTCCTTTTGAGAAGGTGTTGATCTTCCTGTCCGGCTTTAGCTGAAAACTTCCAAGCATCTCCTCAAACCGCACTTTGTCAAAGGACGCATAATAATCACTGTAAAAATTTGCCATGTCCCCCGGCGTGGCATTGGGAAGAAAATACTGGTCGTCCGATATATAAAAAATATCAGCCTTGGCTGCCGGATTCTCATAGACTGGTCTTTCATTCACAAGGATTGTTCCGCTGTCCGGTCTTAACACACCGCTCGCCATGCGCAGGAAAGTACTTTTCCCGGCACCGTTCGTGCCAATCAGTCCAAAAACTTCCCCATCTTTGATTGTCACAGTGATATCGTTCACCGCCGCTATTTCACCAAAATGCTTTTTTACATTGGTCGCTGTTATCATACTACTCATCCCCCGTTTTGTTTGTTAGCACGCTGCTGTTCTGCACACATGATATAAACATTTCCTGCAATTCCTGTGCCAGAACACCAGCAAGCAATGCTTTGTCGACAAATCCCTGCAGTTCCTTCCTGAGCTGCCGGCGTTTGTTCGACGCAGCTGTCGCCGTCTCACTCACAAAGCTGCCTTTCCCCTTGATCGTATAGATATACCCTGCGCGCTCCAGCTCCTGGTAGGCGCGCTGTATGGTATTTGGATTTAATGACAATTCCATCGCAAGGCTTCTGACAGAAGGCATGGGCGTATTGGGCTGTATTGCGCCGCACAAGATCATCTGCTGAAACCGTTCAATGACCTGTTCATAAATCGGGCGTCTGTCCTTGTGGTCTATCAAAATCATTGCCATCTCTCCTTTTAACTGTATTAATACACTTGACACAGTTGAGTATACTATATCTGTAAAATGTTGTCAACTAAAAACAAAAACTGTTCAGAAATAACCTGTACAGATCATTTCTAAACAGTTCCTTAGTGAAATCCTGCGGCATCCTGTCACAGTTCCCCATTATCATGCAGCTCATTCGCATAGCGCACAGAGCCCATCGCATCTTTGGAATAAAAGTCTGCGCCGATCATGTCTGCGTACTCCTGGGTGAGCACTGCCCCGCCCACCATGACTTTGCAGTCTGCGCCATTCTCACGCAGAAGCCTGATGGTTGCCTCCATATTGACGACTGTGGTGGTCATGAGCGCACTGAGTCCCACTAATTTCACGTTCTGTTCCTGAACCGTTTTTAATATCAGTTCCGGCTCAACATCTTTTCCGAGATCAATCATGTCAAATCCGTAGTTTTCCAGCAGCGTTTTGACGATATTTTTCCCGATATCATGAATATCGCCCTTCACCGTGGCGATCACTATCTTTCCTTTGCTCTCGCTGCTCTTTCCCTGCTTTGACATGACGGTCTTGATCGCCTCGAAGGAAGCCTTCGCCGCATCCGCACTCATCAAAAGCTGCGGCAGGAACATTTTCTTCTCCTCAAAACCTTTTCCGACGATATCCAGAGCCGGAATCAGCTTTTCGTTGATGATGGTCAGCGAATCGACATTCTGCGCGAGCAGCTTGACAGTCGCCTCGTGGGCACTCTCCGCCAATCCCTTCACAATCGCCTCGTCAAGCGTCAGCTCACTTTTGGGGGACGCCGCAGCAACAGGCTTGTCTGTTGTCTGAGACGCACTTTTCGCGATATATTCCATACACTGGTCGTCCTCGCCGATCAGCGCGTTAAAGCTGTAATACGCCGCCATCATCGGCTCGCTGGAGGGATTCACGATGCCGGCGCTCAGACCATTGTTCATCGCCATCGTGAAAAATGCCGTGTTGATACGGCTCCTCTCCGGAAGTCCAAAGGAAATGTTGGACACGCCAAGTACCGTGTGAAGCCCCAGTTCATACCGGATCCTGCGCAGGGTTTCCAGCGTGATATTGGCGTTGTCCTGACCAGTGCTGATCGTGAGCACGAGCGCATCCATCACAAGATTTTTCTTCGGAATACCATACTCAGCAGCAGTTTTGATCAGTTTCTCCGCCACCTTCAATCGCCCTTCGACTGTCTCAGGGATTCCGCCCTCGTCGAGACACAGACATACCAACACAGCGCCGTATTTCTTTGCAATCGGGAAGACACTCTCCATGGATTCCTTCTTGCCATTGACAGAATTCAGCATCGGTTTTCCATTATAATAACGCAGTCCCCGCTCCATCGCCTCGGTGTCGGAAGTATCGATCTGAAGGGGCAGGTCAATGATCGCCTGTATTCCGGTGACAGCCTCCTCCATGAGCTGCGGCTCATCGATCTCCGGCAGTCCTACATTGACATCCAGAATGTGTGCACCATTCTCTTCCTGTGTAAGCCCCTCCTTATAGAGATACTCCATGTCATGATCCCGAAGAGCCTGCTTGAACTTCGATTTGCCGGTCGGATTGATGCGCTCTCCGATAATCAGCGGTTTTCTGGTAAAGTACACCGCATGATTGTACGACGACACGACTGTCAGCTTTTTGTCTGTGACGGGCTTGATATCCATCCCCCCACAGAGCTCCACGACGCGCCTGATATGCGCTGGTGTCGTTCCGCAGCAGCCGCCGACTGCACTTGCCCCCATCTCGACCAGCGTCCTGACGCTCTGTGCAAACTCGTCCGGCTCCACATTGAATACAGTCTGCCCATTGACGACGACCGGAAGTCCGGCATTTGGATTGATCACAATCGGAAGCGAACAGCATGTGGTCAGCTGTGGCAGCAGCTTTTTCATCTGCTCCGGACCCAATCCACAATTAAATCCAATCGCATCAACACCCAGACCTTCAAGCATGGCTGTAGCACTCGCGACGTCACCGCCCGTCAGAAGCTTTCCGTTCTCGTCAAAGATCATTGTGACAACGACTGGCAGATCGCTGTTTTCTTTTGCCGCGAGAACCGCCGCCTTAATCTCATAGGAGTCACTCACTGTCTCAATTAAAATCAAATCTGCGCCCGCCCTGTCGCCTGCTATGACAATTTCTTTGAATGTGTTATACGCCTCGTCAAAAGCAATTTCCCCAAGAGGTTTCAGCAGTTTTCCAATCGATCCGATATCCAGCACAGAATACATCGGATGACTCGTTTCTCCGCACTTCGCCGCGCTGCGCACCTCTTCGATCGCTTCCTTCGTGAGCCGTATGCCGGCTGTCACCAACTCGTCCACTGTATAGTCAAGGTGTTTGCACTTAAAAGCATTCACACCAAATGTGTTAGCGGAAACCATGTTGCATCCCGCCATCAGATATTCCTTGTGAATCTGGCGGATTATCTCCGGGTGCAGGATATTCCAGGTCTCAGGGACTTCTCCGGTCTGAAGTCCGCGCTCCTGCAGCAAAGTTCCCATGCCGCCATCGAAAAATAGTATCTGTTTTCCAAGTAATTCTCTAAAACTCATCACAATCCCCCATAACATTTATCTGTGTGGTTCAATCTGTTTCATGTTTCACGAAATTCACATTCTGTATTATCACAATTTTTACACTTTCCGATGTGGCAGCTCTGCGGATTGGCTGTCAGTCCGATCAATGCGCTTACGCTCTTTGTGGGATACATCAAAAGACTGTCTGTGAGCGTGAGACCTATGCGTTTCGTACATTCCAGTTCCTCAAAGATCACCTTCTGATAACGCAGGGGCAAATCTCCGTATCCCGGACTGAAGCGTGGTCTTAAATATAGTTTGCGCTCATCTGTCGACACTTCCTCGCAAATCTGTTCCTGAAGAATATTGCAGTAGGCCTCAATGCACGCGGCGCCGCATGCCTGTGCAATTGTTGCTTTTGTCATATTCAATATCTCATACTTCTGAAGAAGCTTGTCCGCCTCGAGACCCAGCGTGGCCGCAATCAAAATCACGCTTCTGCACTGCGCGAGGTTGTCGGCCAGATTCCGGCTCTCAAAGGCAAGTGCCCTCTTCTCTCCCTTCAGGACGACAATATTCTCCGAAATACTGCAAGGATAGATTTTGTATATGTTTTTGGGTTGTATCATATTGCTCAGACTGTCAAGGACTTCCACAATCATGGCCGCAATGTTGTCATCGGGAGTTCTTGTTCCATATCCCAGATACCGATATATTTCTCTGAGATTGGCTCTTTCTCTGATATCTTGATTTCTAATTTCCATGCCATACACTCCGCTCACATATGCATATGCGCGCAGCATTGCTGCGCGCGTGCTTCGTTAGTTCTCTTTCTCTTCACATCCGCAGGTATTGTTGTCTCCAAACCCTGCAAACCCGCGCGGCTGTATCACTTCATTGCCGCAGCCGCATCCATTGTTTGGAGGCGGACAGGGAGGAGCGACTGGTGTCGGAAATACAGACTCGCAGCAATCTGAATCGTTATCGCGATCGCGATTGCAGGTACACATGCAATTGTTCCGATTGCCGCCATTTCCGCAGAAACACCACAGTAAAATAATCCAAAACCAACAATTCATAAAAACAACTCCTCATGCATCAAGCACTTTTTCTAATACTTAATATATGAGGAGCTCTCATTTCGGTTACTTGTATCTCTTTTTTATCATTCCAAAACTTTGTTTTTTATTTTCGGAATGATTTTCTTGCGAATATAGCGCATTGTGTATGCCTCGCCCTTATCAGCCAGCATATGCAACAATTTTTCAAGCTTTCTCTTCGTATCTGAATGAATAAAATTTTCGGAATTGCCACTCATATAATATTTTAGCGGCATATCATCCTGATAGTTTTCCTTATTATAATTTTTGGAGGCTGCTATCCTGTCGATAAACATTTCGATCACATATCTGTCAGGCATTCTTGCCGGAATGATGCCATCCCCTGCATGGGCACTGTAATCCATCCAGTATTCATAGTGATGTTTGTTTCTTCCCTTGTGGTGCAGCCATGCCGACGAGTAGCCCTTCCGTCTCCGCTCTGCATTGTTGGGACTCTGTGTTCCCTGGTAATATTTCGCACCAACAATAAACTCACTTGGCATATACTTGGAAAGGTCATGTAATAACCCCTGCCAATACAACCCGACAGAAAAACACCCCTTCATCACCATAAGCTTATGATGCGTAATTGTCTTAAAATGTTTCCAAATATGCACTGCTGTTTACCTCATTCAAGTTATTTTTTGTTTTTAGCCTGACTCAACTGTTTTGTCTGCTTTGCCGCTTTTCCTGTCACAGATGCCACATTTTTCATATACATAGCTGTCTTTTGCTTTATCTCCTCTTCCGACAATTTTTTCCCTGTTAAAATGGAGACACTTCGCGGCGCAATCTCCACATATTCCATATTTCTTTCCTCGTCAAATACGACGCTGTTTTCCTCTGTGCTGAGCAAAGAAGTCCACTTATGATTCGCGATGGATGGAAGTGCGAAACGATGCGAATTCCAATGCATATTATAAGCAATATAGATATAATCGCCATCGCTATTATGGTTATTTTTTCCACAATACATGATACCGATATGTCTGTTATAGTTTTCTAATTGAGCTTTCCAGGCTTCCTCTCCATGATAAGACAGGTCTGGATAACCGAGATAATATTGGTCCAGTGTCGTTAAGCGTTCATTTAAGTGCAGAATGCTATGACTTTTTCGGAAAGAAATCAAGTTCTTTGCGTAGGTAAAGAGATCCTGATTTCGGGAAAGCCCCCTCCAGTCAACCCATCCGGTCTCATTATCCTGACAATAACAGTTGTTATTCCCATCCTGACTATTTCCAAACTCATCCCCTGCAAACAAAAGCGGCGTCCCCTGCGCAGTAAACAGAAAACTTAACGCATTCTTCATCTGCTTCTGACGAAGCTGCTTGATTGCCTTCTTGCGCGACGGCCCCTCCGCGCCACAATTCCAGCTGAAATTGTAATTGGTTCCGTCTGTATTGTTCTCACCATTTGGCTCGTTATGCTTTTTTTCATAAGACACAAGGTCATTCAGTGTAAATCCATAATAATTTGTAATATAGTTGATGACGCCGCACGCCGCATTGGTATTCCTCATATGATACTGGAAGCTTTTAAGCATATCCTGATCCCCTTTGAGGTACTTGCGCATATCGTACATATACTCATCTCTGTAATACCCCAGCACCTTATTTCTGGGTTTCATTCCATTCGGATAAATTTCATGCAGGTAAAAGTCCTCACACATAATCTTAGTGTTGGCCAGAAGAGGCTCTGTTGCAACCAGCGTTATAGGCAGCCTGCTTCCCTTGAGGTGTACGCCGTCGAGTTGATACTCCAAAACCCAGTGTTTGATAATTTCCAGAATATAGCCTTGCTGAATAAAATCAGGAAAATAAAACTGCATGACCACTTCTATTCCATTTTTGTGAAGCTCACGTACCATGCGGCGAAATTCCTCACAGGGACTTCCACTTGCAGAATAAGACGCCTTGGGTGCAAAGTAAAAAGCATTCTTATACCCCCAGCAGTTCAGTCTCTTCGCCTTCGGGGGCTCCTCGTCAGACGGCAGCTCCTCGTCAATGTGATTCACCTGATATGCAATCTGTCTCTTTGTATTGTGATCGGTATTGTCCCATTCACATTCCTCATACTCATAGGCAGGCATTAGCTCAACTGAGTTAATACCAAGCTCCCTCAAATAGGGAATCTTCTCCACAAGTCCCTCAAAAGTTCCCTTTCTCCTCACTTTTGACGAGGTATGCCTCGTAAAACTTCTGACATTAAGGCAGTACATAATACTTTCATGATATGGAATATGTAATGGTGCCGTCTCCTCCCAGTCGAAAGTGCCATAATCAAATCCACCGCGCAGCAGTGGACGCTCAAATTCGCCCGAACGCCATTTCTCATTTCCGACAATCTTTTTGGCATAAGGGTCTACAAAAACTTCATCTCCAATAAAAAAATTATACTCACAATCATGTGCCGTAATTCCCTCAACCAGAGCACAGCAGATATTTCCGATTCTGTGTTTCTGGTCAAAAAAAATCCGTTCCTTCTGTTCCACACCTTTTCGATAGAAAATGATCCCACATTCTTTGTCTGAACTATTTACCATAGAAAAATTAATACCAGTCTCTCTGATGGAAGCGCCTAAAGGATATGGTTGTCCTATATTTATTTTTATCTTTTTCATAAAACCTCGCTGTATTGGTTCATTGTAATTTAATCGATAATAAGAGGCAAAAGTTTACATATATCATCTCTGATAATAAAATCAACTTTATCATTACACTCAAATTCATTTTTGGAAAAAAGTACTTTGAGCTGTTTGTGTTCGGGTGCCGCACTGTACTCGAGTCTGTCATGGTATATATTCTTGCCAAGCAGGAGCAGAACATCTGCCTTGTCGCATGCCACTGCTGCCTGTGTCATGAGCTCGCTGTCTACCCGCTCCCCGATCAGACGGATTCCCGGTCTTATTGCTACTTTACAGTGGTCGCACTGCGGAATCCCCTTTGAATTCATAATATAATGAATGTCAAAACCTTTATCACAATGCGGGCATTGATTAATATTGATATTTCCATTTAGATTAATAACTTTATTCAGAATTACATCTTGCGGAATTCCATGGTAATTCTGACAGATTACGGCAGAAAGCTTACCTTTTGCCTGAAGTCTCATCAGTGCGTCATAGGCCGGCGTGGAATGCTGCTGCATTCCGAGAATCTCCTTTTTATAAAATCGATAAAACTTCTCTACCTTAGCGTTGAAAAAGCTGGTTGAAAGCATATCTTCAGGGCAAAATCCGTACTCCTCCTCGACGCGATAATTCTCATCATTGGAGTCGAGATCACATCCTCCCCCTTCTACCAGCATTTCAATACCCAGTACTGCAACGATGCTATGGGAATCACTAATTCTTTTCCTTATGAAATTGATAATTTTTTCATCCGTTTTGATTTCCATCTCAGTACCTCGGTCTGCTCTAGAGCGTGTTTGAAAAATCATTCCTGCCATCTATGATACTATTTTGTATCTATATTGTTATAATACTCGCTTTTTATACTCCGTGTCAAGTAATTCGCAGTTTTAGATATTCTTTTCATAGTCTCTTATGTTACCGTTCTCGCCCGTAACGCTCTTATCCCTCTGCTTCAATAAGCGCATGAACCACAACATTCCCTTTTATACCGTTATACATGAAATTTCAGAATTTTCTTGATTTGTCCATACAATTTGGTTAAGATATAAGTATTGGCAGCTGAATAACTGCATATTATTTATGAAAGGTTTGGTATACTGAACTATGACAGACAAAAAAACAAATGGTTATGATGACGAGGAAATGACAGTCGAACTCGAACTGGATGATGGGAAAATCGTGAACTGCGCAATCATCACAATTCTGACTGTTGATCAGAGAGACTACATTGCCCTGCTTCCGCTAGATGAGAACGGAAACAACGACGATGGCGAAGTATGGTTTTATCAATATGAGGAAGACGAAAACAATCCTGATGCAGAGCCAAAACTAACTTATATTGACAATGATGAGGAATACGAAAATGTCGCGGATGCGTTCGATGAGTATCTTGACAATGTTGAATTCGATGAAATCGTCGATGTAGAAAATGAGGAATAAATCTGGAGGAATACAACGAAATGGAAACAAACGAAAAAACACTTCTTATCGATAAGAAATATGACTGTCCGATTTGCGAGAAGCAGCTGCACGCCAAGACTGTAAAATCCAACGCGGCAAGATTTGTCGACACAATGGCAGATTTAAGGCCAATCCACAGCAATATTGTCGTCACAAAATACGACGCTGTGTGCTGTCCCCACTGTGGTTATGCCGCTCTTGCCAAAAACTTCGGCAGTCCCACAGCTACCCAGCGCAAGCTTATCCGCGAAAAAATACAGACAAACTATAAATCCCATGAGGAAGCTGAATGTGATTTCTACACGGTAGAAACAGCAATCAGCCGCATGAAAATGGCATTGTTATGTACAATTACAAAAGAGGGTAAGGACAGCGAAATTGGTAATATATGTCTCAAGATCAGCTGGCTGTATCAGGATCTGGCAGACGAAGTCCCCGAAGATGACCCCAATGCTGCTGCCAGGAAGGAACACTATCTCAAAGAAGCTGATCATGCTGCAATGAATGCTTATGAGCGTCTCACCAATGCCCGCATGCATGAGAGCTTCCCGATTGCTGGCATGAATGAGACGACACTTGACTATCTTCTGGCCTATTTCGCATACAAGAAGGGCGAGCACCAGACTGCCATGCAGCTCTTGTCCGGTGTTGTCACCAGCCGGAGTGTCACCCCCCGTCTAAAGGACAAAGCTTTAGAACTCAAGGACTTGATTAGTCAGGCGAAATAGGCGCTGTAATCTCATCGAGAAAGCGTGAAGGCAGGAGGTTTCCTGCCTCCTTTTCCTGTATGTAGAAAATAAATAAATACTCCTTTGCACGTGTCATCGCCACATAGAACATTCGGCGCTCCTCCTCCAGCTCGTTGTCCGTAACTGCCTTTTTGTGCGGAATGACACCTTCGTTTACATCAGGAAGTACCACGACTTTCCACTCCAATCCCTTCGAAGCGTGCATTGTCACCATACTCACAGCATCCGTGTCAGACTGCTTCTGTCTGCTCTCCTGCCGTGCAATCTCCTGCAGCAATGCATCATAATTCTGTATCTGTTCCAGCCACTCCGGGATTGTCTCAAAGCCCTTGGCCAACTGCATCAGTTCCTCCAGCTCTTCAAAATCCTTTGACACATCCCGGCCCTGTTCTACTGCCTGCTTTTTCAGAAAAGACTCATATCCCACACCTTTTCGAATAAAATTAACTGCCGAAAAGGGATTCAGATTTTTGATAAAGTGAAGATTGTCATAGAAATCGTGAATATTCTGTATGACATAACCTGCAGCGCGATTGTTAGCTATTAATTCCTGCATTGCAAAGGGCTTTCGCGGCACAGTACATCTCTTGATATACCGCACGGGCTTGTTCATAATGCGCAGAAAGTCTTCAAGATTGTCCTCATACAAGGCATATCGCAGATAGGCAATGATATCCTTTGCCACAGCACTGTCATAAATATTCTTAGGCTTCTCTTTCATGGTAAAAGGAATTCCTTCCTTCATCAGCCTGTCTGCTGTGTACACGGTATGGTTGTTCGTGCGGTACAAAATTGCGATATCGCTGTAGCGAGCATTGGGCTGATTCATATACTGCTTAATTAACAATACAATGTTCTCTGCCTGTTTCAGTTTGGAATGAAAAGAAAAAATCTTCACACCGCCAAGTTGTTCATTCTGTGTCCTGACTTTCTTGTCATACCGCGCCTTATTATGGGCAATCAGCTTCCCGGCCACATCGACAATATCCCGTCTGCTTCTATAATTCACATCCAAAAGCACCCGCTCGGCATCAGGATAATCCTTGGGAAAATTCAGCATAATTTCCGGTTTAGAGCCACGGAACCCATAAATCGACTGGTCATCATCGCCCACGATAAACAGATTGTTCTGCGGTTTCGCAAGCAGCCTTACAACCTCATACTGCAAAGGGCAGATATCCTGAAATTCATCGACAAGAATATATTGAAAGCGCTCCTGCCATATTTTCAGCGTATCTGGTCTGGAAACAAGAAGATCACGGCACAAGAGCACCATATCATCGAAGTCAATCAGCTTGCTGCGGTTCATTTCCTGTTTGTAAATCTGAAAGATATACTCAAATTCCGCCTGCGATACAGTAGTGCTCTTGACTTCCTGCGGCGTAATTCCATTGTTTTTTACAGTGCTAATCTCCGACAAAAGTCTCTGCAGTGTATCTGTACTGTCATCGCCCTGTGACTGTGTTCTGATTTCTTCTGGCATTTCGTTGATAATCTGGGACAAAAGTCTGTATTTGTCCCCCTCGCGTATAATATTCTGCGCAGTAAAACGATAGGTATGCCGCAAAATCTGGAAAAAAACGGAATGAAAGGTGCCAAACTGAACCGGATAGCTTCTTCCTTCATTGAGCTTCACAAAACGTTCCTGCATCTCTGCAGCAGCCGCTTTTGTAAAGGTGATGACAAGAATACTCTCCGGTTTGACATGATGATGTTCAATCAGATATTTGATTCTCCGGGTGACGACAAATGTCTTTCCAGAGCCGGGGCCTGCCAATACAAGCATCGCTCCGGCTCCGTGGGTAATCGCCCTGTACTGGGCTTCATTTACATTTTGATCAAGCATTTTCAAGTAACTCAATACCCTTTCTGATTCTCACAAGGGTTTCCTCTTTGCCAAGTATTTCCATGATTTCCGTCGCTCCAGCAGGCGTCATCTGCAGTCCTGAGGCCGCTGTCCTGACTGGCCACATGACATAGCCGTTCTTCACTTCCTTCTCCGCCACATACGACAGCAGAAGCTGATAAAGTGCATCGTTCGAATAGTCCTCCTGCGCCTCGAGCAGCGGAAGCACGTCCTTTAATACCGCAAGAGAGCTCTCTGCGGTTGTCTTCATCTTCTTGTGCGTGTACATTGCAATGTCATATTCCGGCAAAGTCTCAAAAAAGCCAATCAGGTCTCTTATATCCGGAAATACCTCGATTCTGGTCTTGACCATGGCAGCAATCTTTTTCAGATCAAGGTCTTTGCTGATGACTTCCTTCATATAGGGCAGTGCCATGTCATAAAAGCGGTCAAAATCCATCGCCTTGATATATTCGCCGTTCATCCATCTGAGCTTGTTCATATCAAATACAGACGGCGATTTGTTGATTCTGGTATAGTCAAAGTCTCGAATCAACTCGTCAAGCGTAAAGATTTCCCTGTTATCCTCCGGACTCCATCCGAGCAGTGCGACAAAGTTCACAATGGTCTCCGGCAGAATCCCCTGCTCCACAATATCCTCGAAGGAGGAATGTCCGCTTCTCTTGCTGAGCTTCTTGTGCTCCTCGTCAGTGATAAGCGGCAGATGTACATAAGTCGGTATCTCCCAGCCAAACGCCTCGTACAGACGGTTGTATTTTGGCGTGGAGGAAAGATACTCATTCCCGCGCACGACATGGGTAATCTCCATCAGATGGTCGTCCACCACATTTGCAAAATTGTAAGTAGGGTATCCGTCAGATTTGATCAGAATCATATCGTCAAGCTCTGAGTTGTCAATCGAAATATCGCCATAGAGCTCATCGTGAAAACTCGTTGTCCCCTCAGTCGGGTTGTTCTGTCTGATAACATAAGGAATTCCGCTCGCAAGTTTTTCCTCGACTTCCTCTTTCGGGAGACCAAGACAATGCTTGTCGTAGACCGTGATTTCCTTGCCCTCAACAACCTCTGATTTCAACGTGGCAAGCCTTTCCTTATCACAAAAACAATAGTATGCCTCGCCCTTGTCAATCAGCTCTTTCGCGTACTTCATGTAAATCCCCGCCTGCACGCGCTCACTCTGCACATAAGGTCCGAAACCCTTGTCCTTGTCCGGACCTTCATCGTATGTCAGACCTGTCTTTTCCAATGTATTGTATATCACATCAACTGCGCCTTCAACATAACGTTCGCGGTCGGTATCCTCCAGGCGGAAGATAAAGTCTCCCCCTGCGTGTTTCGCAATCAAAAACTCATACAATGCCGAACGTAAGTTCCCAACGTGCATCCGTCCCGTCGGGCTTGGCGCAAATCTGCATCTTACTTTCTGTGCCATTTTTTCATACCTCCTCTAATTGTCCTCTATTCCGTACTTTTCCTATTATAACGCGGAACCAATCCCTGTCCAACCGTTAAAATCACCCGCTCACTCAGGCTGACGGACATCGTGTTCCGGCAGCTTCTTCTCCGAAGAATTTTTGAAGCTCAATAAATCCTTGGTCGCTGTAGGAATCGCGATATTGGTGCCTGCACCGGCAACGCATCCGCCCGGACACGCCATGCCTTCAATGAGGCATCCGTTTTTCTTGCCGGCTTTTGCGAGCATCAGAATTTTCTTGCACTCAGCAAGGCTCTCTGCATGCTCAATATGAATCTCCGTGTCGGGATAATACTCTTTGATACAATTCTCAATAGCGCTTGCCACACCGCCGGCCACACCATAGCCGCGCCCCGCCGCGGTAGCGTCATTCATGGAGTCCATCGCCTCGATTTCCTCCAGGAGGATTCCCTTTGCCTCAAACATGCCTGTGAGCTCCTCAAACGTTATGACAAAATCCACGTCGGAGCGAATCGTTCTGCGGCTTGCCTCAAGCTTTTTGCTTGCACATGGTCCGATAAACACAACACTCGCATCCGGGTGCTCCTCCTTGATGACCCTAGCAGTCGCCACCATCGGCGTCAGCGCATTGCTGATTTTATCAATCGTTTCCGGGAAAAATTTTTTTGCAAGCATTGACCACGATGGACAACATGACGTGAGAAGGAATGGAACCTCCCCTGTCGCGACTTCTTTCACATAATGCTCTGCCTCTGTCATGGCCCCCATATCGGCACCGATTGCTGTCTCGTACACATCATAAAAACCGAGTTCTTTGAGCGCCGTCTTTAACATATCCGGTGTCACCTTCGGTCCAAACTGTCCGACAAACGCGGGCGCCACCTGCGCGATAATCTTTCTGCCTGACTGCATCGCGCGAATCAGCTGGAAAATCTGCGATTTATCTGCGATAGCCCCGAATGGACAGCTGACCATACACTGTCCACAGGAGACACATTTATCATTGTCAATCACTGCCCGTCCATGGCTGTCAGAATGAATCGCATTTACGCCGCAGTGGGCGAGACATGGACGCTGCTGGTGGGATATCGCATCATAGGGGCACACAGTCTTGCACTTACCACACCTGATGCATTTCTCCTGGTCAATGACCGAATGCCCATTCTTCATGGTAATCGCCCCTCTTGGACAGACTTCATTGCACGGATGTGCAAGACAGCCCATACATTTGTCGGTCACTTCATATCGGTTTTCCGGACATGCATTGCACGCAGACGCAATCACCTGCATCAGAGGGGGCTCATAATATTTCTCGTCAATATTGCTCTCCTCCACGCCCTGGCTGACCTGCACCGGCTCATCCTCCGGGCGCAGCGACATTCCCATTGCAAGTCTTGTGCGCTCGCGGATAATCTCACGCTCCCGGTAAATATTGTCCCAATACGGTGAATTTTCTGCATCTGCAAGTTTATAGGGAAGCGCCTCCATGTCATCCACAAGATTCGTGGAATGATAGGCCATGTTTGCTACTTCCCTGAAAATCGCGCGCCGCGTCTTGCGAACCTGTGTATCTATCCCTCTCATACTCTATGCCTCCTGCGTATTAATCTGTGAAACAATATAATACTGTCCAAATGCACCCTTAAAACTTATAACATTCAGAGACAACTTGCGAAACTGACTTTGGACTGTTGTCTTGGGTGACTATGAACAGTATTATTTTGACATATTTTTAACAATATTTCAATATAGATACGCAAATTTTTCATTTCGTTTTTTCAAAAGGGCTTTTTATCTTATGCAAACTATAGTCCATACACTTCTGCTATGATGGAATCTATCAGCACTTCATCCACATCAGGATATTTATCGATAATTTCGCGTTTGGCAGATTCAGGATTGATGACATATCCCCCTTTATGTTCTCACCACAGTGGCAATTCAATAACACCTGTAAGCACATAATAGATCTGTACAACACCATAAACGATCAGTATTACTCCACTCACGGCAAAAATGGCATTAAGTCCATTTTTGTCAAGCGTATTCTTTGCTTTATACAAAAGTAAAATGCCACAAATAATCTGCATCACGAATAATATAGCAAACATTTATGTTCCCCCTCGGCATTTGCTTCCTATACTCGTCTATGCATCTTCATAAATCTTTGTGATATAGTCCAGCGCTGCCACTGCATTGTCCGGCTTGGTATCTTCGAGCGTTGCGTGCATAAACGGCTTCTCCTTCTTCATGTAGGGAATGATTCTGTCCCAGTGGCACTGTCCCTGTCCTACAGGAACGGATACCAGCTTGCCATCCTTCATGACAAAATCCTTCACATGCAGCACTGCGACGTCCTTGCCGAGCAGTTCAATGGCCTCGTCGATGATCTCGTCCTGCTTCTCATAATTATAGCTCTCTAAGAGATTAACCGGATCTAAGATAATTCTAAGATTGGGAGAATCAATCTCATCAAGCACGCGTCTGGCGCGGACAGGATTGCACACGATATGCCGCACCACCGGCTCAATCGCCATGAGCACGCCCATCTGCTCTGCATATTTCACAACAGGTCTGAGATTATTAATAAAAATCTGTAAGGATTCTTCGTTCCAGCAAGCCTCCTCAAATTTGTATTCCACATTTGGCGCGCCTGTCTCTGTGCCGACCACACCTGCGCCCATATGCGCCGCAAAGCGGATATTTGCCTTATACTTCTCCTGAATCGCCTTTAACTGTGTCTCATCAGGATTAGCCAGATTCAGATAGCAGCCAAGGACAGCACAGTCAAGCTCATTCTTGTCAAACAAACGCTTTAAGTACATGGCATACCCGGGTGTAAGCGCTTCCGGCGCTACGGAATTCTCGCTGATTACTTTTGACAGCGCCACATGCGCACAGGTAAATCCCTGCTCCTTTACAATCTTTAGTCTCTCCTCAATCGGTGCTTTGACGGCATCGTGTAATCTGATTCCAAACTGCATTGATGTTCCCTCCTAACACTTATTTCCTCATTTCATGCCCGGCTGAAGTGCTCTTCAACCGGAAAAACTGTTTCACTGCTAAAACCCAATCACATTCTCTCTGGTATATTCCGCAGCTTCCTCCTCAGTGAGCATTTTCACAAACGGCGCACGCTCCTTTGCGGCACCGGCTCCATAATTGCCATACTCTGCAAAAAACATGGTCTCCCACGCTTCCTTGTTGTCCCAGTCATGCCAGCCTTCTTTGCGGATATGCGCTCCAATCTCAGAATTGAGGATAACACATTTCGCATGCTTTCTCCACGGTCTGCCAAGGTAGGCGCTCTCAGGGGGACAGTCACTTGTAAAGCGGCAGTTCTGAAACACATAGCCGTATTTCTGCTCCTCGTAAGTTGAGGGAGCTGTCACATAACCGTTTATTTCGCCCTTTCTCTGCTTCATAAACAGCTCGCAGTTTTCAAAATAGGCGGTGGCGCTGCCAAAGATATAGTCGACATTGCCCGCGATATAACAGTCCTTATACAAATGCCGTCCCATGCGCCGCGGTGCAAACTCTTTTGGACCCTTAAACCCTCCTGCCTGCTTTTCCTTTTTCGGAAGCGGCGCCGTAAAAAGCGTGTCCTGATGCCCGTCAAAACGGCAATCCTCAAAAACCAGATGGTCTCCGTCCGCATACACTGCAAGCGCCTGACCGACTTTGTTTCCCTGTCCTGCCTCATTGCAGAAAGAGATGTTGCGGGCATAAAAATAATCGGCGTCAATAAAGACACTCGGCGTCCGAAATGTTCCTCGCTTATCGCCCTCTGGCATGAGATCGAAAGCCCCGTCTGAATATGTTATCTTCGTTTGCTCTGCATCTGTACCGATAAACGAAATGTGGTTCTGCTTTATCTCGAGACGCTCTTTGTAAGTACCCGGCGCAATATGTATGACAACCTCCATATCTGCATACAGCTTTGCAGCCTCCAACGCGTCATGGATGCCAGAAAACTGTTGTTTGCCGCCGATATCCACGTACAATTCTATTTTCTCCATAATTAAGTGCCTTTCTTATCGATTTACTTCCTAATTTCAATATCACTGTGGATCTATCGTATGAAAGATACGCTCCTGTCTCAATAGTTCCACATAGGCGAGCCTATACGTTCTCTTTTCCAGTCTTAGTATTTCCGCATACGCAAGCCTATGCGGAACCTACGCTTTCTCTTCCTCCAGTCTTAATATCTCCTCATACGCTAGCCTATGCGGAGTCTACGCTTTCTCTTCCTCTAATCTTAATATCTCCTCATAGGCAAGCCTATGCGGAGTCTACGCTTTCTCTTCCTCCAGTCTTAATATCTCCTCATACGCAAGCCTATGCGGAGTCTACGCTTTCTCCTCCTCCAGTCTCAACATTTCCGCATAGGCTAGCAAGAATGGGGCGGTTCCTTTCGCATCGTCTTTTACGACGGGCTCTGACATATAGTACTCATATGTTCCATCTCTCCTTGGATTATTGTCCGGGCCAAGACCTGCCACAAGGCAGATGCCGCCGAGACTCATCTCGCCCTCTACTGTAGAAAGGTATGTATCACAGATTCCCTTGAAAGCCTTCACACCATACGCACTGTATTCTTTTGGAAGATATCCCAGGCGTGCCCCTTTCATCAGGCAATACGCCATGATGGAGCTTCCGCTTGTCTCCAGATAGTTTTTCTCCCTGCCCGGGAAGTTCGGCACCTGATACCACATACCTTCCGGCGACTGGAATTTCAGCATGGAATCAATCAAATCCTGATACATTTTCAGCAGATGATTGTAATCGGGATATTCGGTGTCTGCCAGCGCCAATGTGTCAAGCAGCGCCATGGAAAACCAGCCGAGCGCCCGCAGCCAGAAATTCTGTGAGAGGCCAGTCTCCTTGTCTGCCCAGAACATCAGCCTCTCAGAGTCATATGCATGATAGTACAATCCTGTCTCAGAATCTCTCTGATTCTTTTCCACATTAAAAAACTGCGAGAAAATGTCCTTATAATTTTTCTTATCATGAAATCGGTTTTCATACTCCATGTAAAAAGGCTGTGCCATATACAGACCGTCCAGCCATACCTGATGCGGGTAAATCTTTTTATGCCAAAAATTGCCCTCTTTCGTGCGTGGCATCTCGAGAATCTGCTGATAAATCTTCTCTGTCGCCCTGGCATATTTTTCCTTTCCAGTCAGGTCATAGAGCGTGAACAGATTCTTGCCCTCGTTGATGTTGTCAAGGTTTAGATCATCCTTCTTATATCCAGTGATTGTGCCGTTCTCCTCAATGCGGTGATCAATGTACTTCTCGGCAAACTCAAAATACTTCTGATTGTCTGTAACCTTATACAACTCCAACAGAGACATAATCATACAACCGTCAATATAATCCCACGAAGACTTTTTTCCGGCTCGTATCTTTTCAATATTCCACACCGGTTCGTCCAATGTGCTGCGGTCAATCAGTTCATTTACATATTTTTCTACTATAGCAATCGCCATGATATCACAACTCCTTTTTAATTATTTTCAAACTGGTCAATCCCGTCGCGAATCACAGCTTCGCCGTTCTGCCCGGACACCGTCACATTCCTCAGCTCCAGCTTCTCAATATTCCTGGCAAAAATACCAGTATTCGTCTGCTTATCGGCGCCGTCCATCATTGCCGGAACGCCGGCTGTCGGATTTTCTGCAAAGGAGAAAGAAGCATTCTCAAATACGACATGGTGAATCTTCTGCTCAGGAAGTCCATACAGGTAAGAAGCCGCCGCATGACAGTTTGTCGCCTTCAGGTTTTTGAACAGAAAATCCCCAAGATAAGGCGTCCTCTCATCCACTGGATGAAATTCCTTGGACTGCACATAGTCAGAGTGTCCATCCGCATCACAGAAATAGAAGGAATTCATCACTACCGGTGTCATGACATGGTCCATAATAATGTTCTCAAATTTAATACCTGTCACGATGGCGTCCTTGCCGCGCCCGCGTCTGGTCTTGATGCGGAGTCCTCTGTCTGTGTGCAGGAACAGACAATTCTCGACATTGAGGTTCTTCACACCGCCCGCCATCTCACTTCCAATCGTAATTGAGCCATGTCCATCACGCATACAGCACTGCCGGATTGTGAGATTCTCAGATGGCGTCTTGTACTTTGCACCCATGTAAATCTTGCCGGATTTAATCGCGATACAGTCGTCTCCAACAGAGAAATAAACGCCTATGATATCCACATTTTTGCAGGATTCCGGGTCTAATCCGTCTGTGTTTGGTGAATCCTTTGGCCCGAGGACTGAAATGCCGATGAACTTCAAATCCTCTGAAAAATAAGGGTGAATATTCCATGAGGGACTGTTCTTAACCGTGATACCGTGAAGAACAACATTCTTACATTTATTCAGGAAAATCATTCTCGGACGCCATGCGATGCGCTTTACCTTGGGATTGTCCCACCAGTTTTCCCGGCTTGCACAGCCATCAATGGTTCCCTGTCCCGTAATCACGACATTCTCTACGTTGATTCCTGTGATAATTCCGGCAAACATGTCAAGCGGATCTCCCTCCCATGTGCCGAGCAGATATTCCTTTTCCTTATCGACACACTCGATTTTACCTGGAAGGATGGGGAATTTTGTCCTGTCTGTAAACGCGGACAGCGTCGCATCCTTTCCGATATCCAACACCAGATCACTCTTTAAGAAAAGAGGATAAATCTTGTACACACCCGCCGGAATATAAACCCTTCCACCCTTCGGGCACGCGTTGATTGCACACTGAATAAAGTGTGTATCGTCGGTCTCTCCGTCTCCCTTTGCGCCAAAATCTTTTACATTCAGTGTGACATACTCTGTCTCTGTCGTGACTTTAAAATCCCCGGACTCGTCTGCCCCGCACTTAATCCTGACATCATATGTAGTCGCCGGTTTCAAACCGAATACTGTAGCCACATTTCGGTCGCTCTTCTCCGCAAGATTTCCATTCACATAAATCTCATGCTCCTGTTCTGACGAAAAATAGCCATTTTCCTTGATTTCCACCACAAAGCTTGTGGAAGTTTTGTAGATTACTTCGAACTTCATCGCATCCTCCATTCTGACAGAGCTGTGATTCATAGCAGTACAAACTTTTGTTCCTGCCGTGCTTTCACACCGTCGCTCTGACACATATCATAATATCTTTGCATTTATTGATGTCATGATCTGCACAACGCATCACCACATCAACACTTGTGCAGCAGTGCCAATGTCCGGACTCATCAGAACTGTTACACACCTATATATTAAAGATATCACAAATGAGAATAAATATCTACAAAAAATGTAAGCGTTTACATCACATTTTTTCAAAATCATATACAGCGCGCAGAAGTTCTGTGACACTCCATGCCTGCGCAAAGCACCCTCTTGACACCGTCGGCGTACCGCCGTCATAAATCTCAGCAATCTGGGACACGCAGCCTTCTCTGAGCCAGGCCGTAAGCGCCTCAAATCCCTGCGTCAGTTCTGCTCTGATCCGCTCCTTTTCGGCAGTGTCCGTGCATTGTGCAGCATATCGGATACAGGCCCTGTAATAAGCACCCAGCGGAAAGGCCCACACGGTTCCCTGATGGTAGGCTCTGTCGCGCTCCTCCATCGGTCCGATGTATACGCTGTGAAAGTCAGGATCTTCTTTTGCCAGTGTGCGCAGGCCGACCGTCGTGTACAGTGATTCCTTCACCTTTCTGATGACAAGTGCTTCCTTTTCCACAGGCAGCATGGTGAATGGCATCGTCAGCGCCCATATTTGGTTGCATCGTATCTGATTCTCATCTTTTTCACCTGACAGTACATCCTTCAGGCACTGTTCCCTTTCATTCCAGAATTTTTCCAGAAAAGAGTCTTTCACTTTCTCTGCAAGTTCCTCATATGCGGTATCCTGTGTCAGTTTATACATGATCACCAGCGCACTGTACCAGTATGCGTTGATCTCCACCGGCTTTCCATGCCTCGGCGTCGGCAGAAAATCTCCCACGCGGACATCCATCCATGTAAGCTGTTCCAACCCGGCGCCTGCCATAATCAGACCGTCGCTGTCCATTTTGATATGAAAATCGGTTCCGTTTTGATATGCGGCCATAATCTGTTCCAGCACAGGAAGTATTTCATCTTTAAATGCGGTATCTCTGGAATACTCCATATATTCATACACAGCATTCACAAAAAGCAGCGGCGCGTCAGCCGAATTGTACATCGGATTCTCTCCCCCCTCCGGAAACAGATTGGGAAGAAGACCGTTCTTTACATATTTGGCAAAAGTTCTTAATATACACTTACACTCTTCAAACCGCCCTGTTACCATCGTCGCGCCGGCAAGCGATATCATCGTATCCCGTCCCCAGTCCTCGAAAAACGGGTATCCTGCTATGATGCTCCTGCCGTCGGTTGACTCGCGCCTTACAACGTACGCATCCGCGCTCAGCACAAGCTGCCGCCCAAGCTCCGAGGACAGCCCCGACTGTGCGAGCAGCTGCTCTTTTCGCTCTTTATTTTGCTGTTTCAATCGCTCATAGAGCGTTTTCGCATCCAAATTGTCATAACGCTTTGTGCTAACGATAACATAAATGTCACTTTTGGCAGAAACTGGTTCTCTGAGTACACAATTGCAAAAAGCATTGCCGTATGCCACACGCCCATCGCGCTCATCCTGCGAGAAATACAGTTCCCCAAACAGACTGGGCTGTTGTGTCTGCAGTGCTGCGTTTGTTGTGAGATACAGCCCAATATCCCTGCCCCTGATGCAGTACGAACAGTCTGGCTGATCTGCATTTGTGCCTGTATTACATGTCTCTATCTCATATCCGTCAACTGCCCGCGATGCATCGAAATCCTCTTTTTTCGAAGTAAAACGCAATAGTGGCGTCAGCTCCAATGTTACAGCTTTCCCGGCTGGATGCTCTGCCTCATACCTGATCGCCACTGTATTCTCGTCATATGCCATCAACAAATGCTTTGTTATGGTCACTCCATCGACCTGAAAAATCCAGAATGGCGCATTTTCATCAAAATCATCGTAGACAAACCTTTCAAGATATCGAAAACCCTCATAATCCTCTCCCGTTTTCATGCGCTGTGAGGTCAGAATATGCTCTTTGTCATCAATGACCAGCTTTTCTAAAATGTTCGTTACAAGATGCATTCTGACATTTGGTGCCTTCTTCGCCGACATCAGAAGTGCCTGGTCTCCCCTTGCCGCTGCCCCTGTAATCGACAGGCTGCTGTAGCCGCCCAATCCGTTTGCGAGCAGATAGCAGTCCTTCTCCCCCTCTGCTATCGTTGTCCAGTTTTTTTTGTCAAATTCAAATCTCATGCAATCCCTCCTGCTTTCCTTTTATTTTCGTCTTTTTTCGCCCTTTGGTATTCTCCTATATTACCATAGAAAGCTTTTCCAAACAATAAAGAATTTACTTGAATATTTTTTTAACTGTGGTATAGTTATAATCACCTGTATCATGCAGATTAGAGCGTGTTTGAAAAATGCTTTCTGCCAGATGTGCGTCACAGTTTGTGGGAGATTTGTGCCAAATGAAGGAGGCATAGCGGGCTATGTTGACTGAATTTGGCGCAAATATCTCGCAAAGTGGTGAATACGACGCGTACGCGCCGTTATGCAGGTGGTAGGAATGATTTTTCAAACACGCTCTAGGAACTGTCAATAAATAACTCATCAATTTGACTTGTCAGGTACTGACATGGATATGATATTCAGGTCACTACATAAGAAAATTTGCCGAAAGGAAAGCATCTATGAAAAAGAGCGTACATAGCAGACGGATTTGCATTCTTTTAATCGCATCAATGCTTGTACTGGGAATTTACTGTGAGGATATTCACAATAATTCCTCTTTTTCTCGTGTTTTTGGCGGGTCCTGCACAGTTTCCTTACAGGCAGCAGGCTATCTTGCAGACACACACATTTATTATGAGAAAAGCTCTCTGCGTCTAATTGAGGAATTTGTCCTCACCAGACAATCAGTTCGCACTTCCACAGCATTGCGAATCAATCTGTATATGCTCACTGCTCTGCTTCTGATCAGTGCGTATCTGTTATCTCTTTCTTTCCGAAATTCCAATCTGCATACTGACGGATATCATAATCAGTACAACAGACGGACTCTGGAATACATACACCACCACGATGGTAAAAAATTCCATCTTTCATAATTATAACTTTGAACTGGCTTGAAACGCTCTTATAACTATAAAAATATGAAAGCGTCTTTTTTGCGTGTCTTTTTGTAAGAATTTTATCAGGAATGCAGTTCCTTACATGCCCAAAAGAACGATGGAGGTTTTTATCATGGAGAATATCATATTTGGCATCTTGGTTCTTATTGTTGTCGGTGCGGGTGTATTTACCTGCATCTACGAAGTCGGAGAATCTTTCAATGCCAGAGAAGAATCAAACACAGAACAAATTGATAAAAAGAATGAATAACAGATTACGGAGGTTACAATTTATGAATATATTTATGTGGATTTTAATTTTAATCGGCGGCGTCACTGGGGCACTCTCAACGCTTTACATTATCGTATCACTGTTTGGTGTCATTTTCTATAAGATTTATCGCAAGGTAAAGTACCATACTTCCTTATTTGATTAAAGAACTTAAAATGCTTTAATGGATGTGCAAACGGAGACATAATTTCTTAACAGTTCCTTAGGAATTAAAACAAGGCTTGCATATTCCAACGGAAAAAGTTAGTATTAAAGTTAGGTACTTAAAATGAGGACAGGAAAAGGGGATGGATTTATGACTGTTATCTTACTGCTTGTGGCTGCTGTGATTTTGCTCTGCGTAATAGCAGAAAAATTTTCCGGGAAGTTTGGCATGCCAGCACTGATTTTGTTTATGTTTATCGGCATGCTGTTTGGAAGCGATGGTTTTTTCAAAATTCCGTTTAATGACTATAAGCTCGCGGAAAATATATGTTCGATCGCGCTATTATTTATCATGTTCTACGGTGGTTTCAATCTAAAGTGGACGCTTGCAAAAGATGTAGCTGTGCGATCTGTTCTCCTTTCAACACTCGGTGTAGCTGTCACTGCGATTGTCACTGCACTGTTTGTCAAGATGATTTTGGGTTATACCTGGCCGGAAAGTTTCCTGGTAGGCGCAGTGCTGGGATCTACAGATGCTGCAAGTGTGTTCGCTATCCTGCGCCAGAAAAAATTGAATCTGAAAGATGGCACTGCCTCCCTACTGGAGTTGGAAAGCGGAAGTAATGACCCTATGGCGTACATGCTTACCTTTATCGCACTGGGAATCATTTTTTCTGGAGAATCGGAACATATCGTGATGCGGATTTTCCTGCAGCTGGTAGTCGGCTCCCTGACTGGAATTGTTCTTGCTGTACTGACAATACGACTGATCACTAAGACTGCTCTCGTCTCTGACGGATTGGACACAATATTTATGATTGCGATGGTTCTAATCTGTTATGGACTGTCAGAGCTATTAAACGGGAATGCATATCTGAGTGTGTATATTATGGGAGTTATTATCGGAAACAGTCCAATCAAAAACAAGGCGACGCTGATTCCGTTTTTTGACGGCGTCACCTCGCTCGCACAGATACTGATATTTTTCCTGTTGGGACTTTTGACCATACCGCACGAAATGTCAAATGGAATCTTTACCGCAATTGTTATTACTGTTATCCTTACACTGGTTGCCAGGCCAGTCGCGGTCTTCCTGCTCCTGAAGCCGTTCCGCTGCTCCACAAGACAGTGTCTGCTGGTATCCTGGGCCGGACTCCGTGGAGCTTCCTCCTCCGTTTTTGCAATTATGGCAGTCGCCGGCGGTGTGGTCATGCCCCACAATCTGTTTCACATTGTGTTTATGGTATCGCTATTCTCTGTCGCGATACAGGGGACGCTGCTGCCAAGGGTGGCTGAAAAGCTGGATATGCTCGATGAGGAGGCTGACGTGCGAAAGACCTTCAACGATTATCAGGAGGACTCTTCCATCACCCTGATTCGCATGTACATACCAAAGGGACACAACTGGGAAAACAAGCTGGTCAAGGAAGTGAATTTTCCTACCGGCTCGCTTGCCCTTATGATCAAACGGAACCATGAGACGATCATCACCAAGGGCAATACCCTGATTTTAGCCGGAGACAGCATTATCTTAAGTGCCCCGGCCTACAATCCCAGCGGTAACGAACTGCTTGATGAGATCTTTATAGACCGATATCACCCATGGTGCAACCGCACGATCGCAGACCTGAAGCTGGCATCGGATGAGCTGATTGCGATGATCATGCGCGGGGAAGAGTCTTTGATTCCAGACGGAAAGACAAGAATATTAGAAGGTGACAGAGTGGTGACCTACCGGGAGTAGGCACCACTCTGTCATTTGAACAAATAGAACGCTTTTTATTGTGCATTCAGCAGCGCACTGGCAAGTGCTTCGAGCTGAGGGATATTTTCTGCCTTCAGAGCTGATTTGACAGTCACAACAGGTTCTGCAAATGTGAGCGCTTTTGCCCCTTCCAGCATTGTTTTGATACTCCTTGCTGCTGTCGGCGCCCACGAACCGTTTTCAATGATACCGACTGTGCGCTTCTGGTAATTCTTCGCTTTCAGTCTGTTTAAGAATTCTTCCATGGGCGGAAATACACTGGCATCGTAGGACGCTGCCGCAAGTAACAGATGGCTGTAGCGGAACGCGTCACCAACTGCTTCATGAATGTCATCTCTCGTCAAATCTGCAATGACAACTTTCTTTGCACCTTTTTGTTCCAATAATTCTTTCATTTTCTCTGCAGCTTTCATGGTATGTCCATGGATGGACGCACAGGCAACCAGCACGCCTTCGTCCTCCGGCTCATAGCTGCTCCATATCTGATATTTATTGATATAATATTCCAGATTTTCAGACAGTACTGGTCCATGTAGTGGACAAATAGTATTGATTTCCAACGTGGCTGCCTTTTTCAGCAGCGCCTGTACCTGCATACCATATTTGCCGCAGATATTAATATAATATCTTCTCGCCTCGTCTGCCCAGTCCTCATCCGCATCGCGTGTTCCGAACTTTCCAAAACCATCGGCACTAAAAAAAATATTTTTTGACTGTTCGTACGTAACCATTACCTCCGGCCAGTGAACCATTGGTGCCATGAAAAACTGCAATGTATGCTTTCCGACAGAAAGCGTATCTCCCTCCTTCACTGTGATGGCTTTATCCTCGGGACTGACATCAAAAAACTGCTGGAGCATCTGAAATGTCTTTGCATTACCGACAAGCTTCATATCCGGATAACGCCCGATCAGCTGCATGATGCTGCCGCCATGGTCCGGCTCCATATGCTGAATGACCAGATAGTCCACTTTTCTTGTTCCCAGCGCTTCCTCCAGATTTTTCAGCCACTCTGCTGTGGCACGGGGATCGACGGTGTCCATCACGACAACCTGCTCGTCCAGTATGACATAAGAGTTGTACGCCATACCTTTTTTTACTTTGTATTGTCCCTCAAAAAGCGTGATCTCCCTGTCATTGACTCCAATATTAACAATATCTTCTGTAACCTTTTCCACTGTTCTCTTCCTCCTTGAAATATTTTACCTGTCATATCACTGCAGGCTAATAGTATTTTACCATAATTATTTGCACAATTGTGGCAAGGGTATGTCCATTCGGGCAAATATAATGACTAGCGATATTATAACATAAAATGGTATGGATACCAAACTGTTTACAGATTTTTAACAAAAAACTCCTATTCAGTATGCGGCGGTTTTGTCAAATGCATACTGATATAGGAGCTTTTATCTGCTATGGCTTAATTATTTGTCAAACTCCGGGTTAAACGCATAGAAGTTGCGCGAGTCGAGATTCTCCTGCGCGATGCGGAGCGCTTCGCCGAAATTATGAATTTAAGTAACTGGCTTCAAACCCAGTGTTCACAGGTGTTTGAGGACAATTGCTGTCATTCAGTCAAACGCTTCTTTCCGTGGAACTAAAGCCGTATTTCGCCCATGCTTACTTCCAATATAACCTCATAAGCTCTTCCGTCTCCTCTTCATTCTTCTGGTACTTGACCATAAATGACTTTTTCACATCTTCTCTCGATACCCCTAATTCTTTTGCAAACGTAATTGCACCTATGATTTCACCTTCATTCCTTCCCTCGTTTCTTCCTTCCTTTCTTCCTTCCTTTCTTCCTTCCTTTCTTCCTTCAAGTCTACTCTCTTCTCGCATTTCCTGTATTGCAAGGCACATGTCAATGGTCTCCTTTCCCTCATCAATCTTCATATTGGAATTTGTTGCCGCATTGATGATCTCAACCGCGCTTCTCTCTACATTTTTGAATCTCTGTTCCGTTCCGATAATCTCGTCAAGTCTCTTTTTATCATTAGAATACTTAATGTATTTCATTATCTCCCGCATATTTGTTTGAAATTCATCAATTTCATCATCTGACAATCCTCTGGGTGCGATCAAATTAACGCGATAGTCTGCAACATATTTAAGGACTTCCTCGCCACAGTCTGTATACATTTCCCGCAGGCTCAACGGTCCGTCCCACTCTTCCGCTCCAAAGTATATGACAATTGTCATCACCGGGAGCAGCTTGTCACTTTTCCAGAAACCACTTAAAAACTCATCTCCTGATGGCCTGTTATCCTTCGACTTGGTGTCCTTATGCGAAATGGACGCCTTTGTTACCTGATGCGCAAGCTGCAGAAAATCGTATAATCCGTCCTTCACAGGCATTGCATAATTGATCTTTCCTTCGTTCTCAACTGCCAGTAAACAATAGGCAACCAATCCATCTGTCATAGTCAACAACATCTTTAATACATCGCGGTATCGCTGCTCTGGTACAGATGCCTGGTCCGCTCCATATGGAACCGCAATCTCCGTAGTGTCAAGTTCAACCAGTCTGTCAGGAACAATTACCTGCCGTCCGTGATATAGAAACTGATTAAAAACATCTGCAAATATAGATGGTTGTTTCATATATTCTTTTGTGAGTGTATCCAGCCTCCCCATGTTCTTCACCTCGTTATTTCTGCAGTTTTTCCCAGCGTATCCATCCTATTATCATCCCATGATTCGTATATAACTATCATACCTTATACGCAAAATCGTATCAAGAATTATTTTGACTTTCTAACCTGATATCCTATAACTTCCAGCTCCGTCCCCTATATACCCTCATAAGTTCTCTGACTAAATCACCGCTCTTTTGTACTCAAACGTAAAAATATCGTATTACAGTTCACTCCGTTCCAGTAACAGGCAAAAATCCATGCAAAATTATCAGTTTTCTGAAAGCATGGAAGAAAAGCAGCCACCGCAAACCGCTCGACTGATTCGCCACACACAGGATACCATTCTTGCAAGCTATTCCCTATTCCCATTCCTTTTTGAGGCCGCTTCACGGATTCAGGTATACTCTTATTCGATCGTATTTAATGGAATCTCAATATTTCCAAGAGCTTCCAGATTCCGCTCCACAATCTCAATCAATACAAAGTCGCATTCTGTATTCTCCACAAGCGAAAGGTCGTACGGCATGGAACGATAAAATGCAGCCTGTCTAAATGTTCCACCTATATATGGAATCAGTGCCCTGCCAAAGCTGTCGCGATACACAAGAATTGATCTGCCATTTCCTTCTTCTGAGAAGGTACCGATTTTCATATCATCCAGACTATGCACTCTGCCTGTATATTCATATTCCTTGCCATCATCATACATGTGCTGATTATCAAAGTGATCCTCTGTCGGGAAAAGAATGTTATAAAGATCTGGTTCATGACTTTTTTCCACCGTATAATCTGCAAGCCCATATCGGTCCGGCAGGTCAAATGCCGCATATATCTCGTTTAAAACAAGTCTTGCACCTGTATTGTTCCAGTGTGTGTCCTCCCGAAAATACAAATACTGCGCATCCTGTGTCTTTGCATCAAGCAGTATCTGATATGCATCCACAAAAGGAACCTCCTTCTCCCTCATCCGCTCCTGGAGCAGTGTAAGATTCGTCACTTCTGCCCTCTTTCCAAATCGTGCTGGCATATATTCGGGATAAATACTATTTTTATTTGGCACGATGACTATGAGCGGTTCTTTGCCCTGCTCACGGATATAGCTGCACACTTCGCAGAGCCTGACAGATATCCTCTCAATCTCTGTATCACATAATCTGATTCCGACATAATCACCAAGCGTTTCATCAAAGAACAGCCATCCTTCTCTTCCAATCACCACCTGATCGTCACATGGTGTGCGAAGCAGCCTCAGTTTCAACAGACTGTCCGCTCTGATCAGCTCACTGCGGAAAGCAAAATGCTCTGCCGCATACGTCTGCAGATCACCAGTATAGTCAGCATTCCATGTCCCATCTTCTGCCCGGAGAACCGGATACCTCGATAAGATCCGGTTCTCTGTCAACTCGTTCCTGTAAAACAGCATCCCTGTCGAGGGAACCATGCAGATAATCCAGAATAACAAAACATAAGCCCACAATCCAATTTTCTTTTTCATATAAACACTCCCTGTCACTTGTGCAATTCCATTGATGAAGCACGCCCATTCATTCCTCGTACTTCTATGATATAATAGCAATCAAAATCTGAAATAAATAAACGGATTGTAACTGCCTGAAGCCAGCTCCATGATGCACGCAACCAGCAGGGCCACAGACGCCGCATAGAAAACAATCTCATTTTTTATTTTTTGTTTGAGTATGCAGGAAACTGGTGTAGAAAGTACTGCAGCTGCAATGACACAAACTGCATGCCAGGGCGTCAGAAGCTTTGCCAGCATCATCATCTCGAACGCTTCCATTTGAAAACCTGTAAACATTGCGCCGAGAATATGTACCGCCTGTCCGACTGTATCCGCCCTGAAGATCACAAACCCACAGATTATCACAAGCATTGTATAGGTATGCGCAAATATTCTGTTTTTGGGCGGAACCCACCCTTTATCTTCCAGTATCATAAACAGTCCATGAAACAGCCCCCACAGCAAAAATGTCCAGTTTGCACCATGCCAAATTCCTGTTGCCATAAATACCACCAATTTGTTCCGCATTGTACGCACTTCGCCATTCCTGTTTCCGCCCAACGGAATATAAAGATATTCCTTAAACCACGTTGACAGGGAAATATGCCATCTGTGCCAAAATTCCCGTATGTTTGTAGAAATATATGGATACTGGAAATTTTCCTGGAACGTAAACCCGAACATCCTTCCAAGCCCGACCGCCATATCGGAATATCCGCTAAAATCAAAGTAAATCTGAAAAATGTAGCAGACCGCTGACACCCACGCTGTAAGTGCCATATTCAACTGTGTCGTATAAAGTGTATCGACAATATAAGCCATTGTGTTTGCAATCAGCAGTTTCTTTCCTAATCCGCTGATAAATCGTCTAATCCCGACAGCTGCATCCTCTATCGTGACAGCTCTGTCTGACAGGTATTTTTCTATGTCATGGTACTTTATAATTGGTCCTGCGATCAGCTGTGGAAAAAACGAGATATAGAGCATCAGCTTCCAGACATTTTTCTGTACCAGCTCTCTGTCCCTGTACACATCGATACAATATGAAAGCGCCTGAAAAGTATAAAAAGAGATGCCAATTGGAAGTGCAATTTCAGGAAAGGATGGCTGCCCTCCAAGCAGCCCTCCTATCGTTTGAACAAACAGCGTCGCATATTTGAATATGACAAGCAGTCCGAGATTGAACACAACTGCCATGCAGAGGAAAATCCTTGATCCGCTCTGATAACCAGCAATCAACCGCGCTATTACATAATTTACCAGGATAGAAAGCACCATCAAAATGAGGTACATCGGTTCCCCAAATGCATAGAAGGATAGGCTTGCCAGTATCAGCAAAGCATTTTTCATTTTTATGCCAGGACAGAGACAGTACGCGATGTATACGGCAGGAAGAAAGAAAAACAGGAATATGACAGAACTAAATACCATTTCTGTTACCTACCTTCCAAACAATTCTATGAAGGATACTGTATCGCCCTCCATCTGCAGCCCCAGTGTCTTTCCGTCTGTTTCATACAAAAGCTCTGTGCCTTCCTCCGTATAACCACTCCCGTATGCCGCAATCACATCTGCTTTCGTACTCCCTATATGAATTCCTGACGGGAGTGCCTCATGGCCTGTAATCTCGATAATCGCAATGCGATCTGCCCCACTTGTAACATAAGTGTAGATGGTGACACCTCCGTAAATGTATATTTTGTCCTCGCCTGCCTCCACACAGCTTTTTGCGGCGCTGTATTCATCCGGCTCACCTAACGCTGACACATAGTCACGCATATCTCCCTGGAGCGCAACTGCCGTCCCCCTTACAGATACCATGTAATCCGACACTGACACAAGGCCCTCTGTTGCGAACTGCTGCGTCTCTGTATTGAATTGCATTTCCGTTTTTGGTGCTGCAGTTGTTTCAGACTGCATCTCAGATTCGGTTTCTGATTTGTCCATCTTGGGCTCTTCTAACTCATCCTCCGCTTTTTGCGATTTCGTCTGCAAATGCGTTTCGGTTTCGGGAGCTGCTTCCTCTTCGTTTCTGGTATCTGCCTGCATCACTGCTTCTGTTTCCGTCCCTGTCTGTGTTTCTTCTAGTTTTATATCTGTTTCTATATCTGTCTCTGTCACAGATTCCTGTGGAATCGTTGGAACCTCATTCTTTGATGTACCGCAGCCCACCACTGTTATGGCAAGTATGACTGTGGTAACCAGCTGTATCAATTGACTTTTCCGCATAACTGATTCTCTCCTTTTTCTGTTGTCTGCTATTTTATCAGCCCATCTCCCGGCTGTGCATATATGGCAGTACTGTTTGTTGTCTCCTGCACCTCTTCAATCGTGAATTTTGAACTACTGGCATTATTGCCGCAGATGTCCGCTGCATCTGCTGGATTGTCAGGAGCACATCTGAGAGCAGGTCCACATAAGTCCCATCATCCCAGTGAACAGTGTCAATCATCCGGTCCGGACAGCGCTCTGCGTAGAATGCGGTATAGTCCAGAAAACGATCTGGAAATGCTGCTGCAAGCGCATTGTTGATCGCATCCTTATGCTTTATGCCGCGGTAATATTTCTTCATTGTGCCAATCGACATAAAATAGCAATCCGCCTCTGGAAATTCGTATTCTATCCAGTTCCGATAAGAATTTACATAAAAATCACCGACAGCCAGAGTGTCTTCCAGCGCGGCATTCGCTCCGTGAAAGGAGATAATATTCCAATGTTCGATGTTGGGATTCGTATCCATGATCTCATGAATCTTTTCTACTCCCCGTCCCCGGGTTCCCATACCGTCACTGTAGATATAATTTTTGCTCATCTGTATAAATATCTCCTCTTCGCTGTCGTTTCCCTCAAACACGAAAAACAGGTTTCCCATCATGGTAAATGTGTTTGGTTTCCCATCCTGCGTGACAGACTGGCTGTCATCCCAAATATATCCATAAATGACAGGAACTGTCCCGCCATAGTCCCATACACCCCCATTATCGACTGTCTCAAATGCAACCGCGTGCGATGCGATAACACTGTGGCTCTCCCCCACAAATATGTACCCTTCCTCATGATAAACCCCGTCACTTATATATATGGTCAGCGCACTGGCCGTTCCCCCTGACTCAAACAACATTGTAAGCAACAGTACTACTGCCATAACCACCTTAATCACTTCTTTTTTTCTCATATGACTCTGCATGTTTTTTCCTCCTGGAATTACTCAATCTCATTCTCTTTTCGACGTTTGTTCAACAGCCTCTCTATTGCCGTTGCCGAATATCCTCCGGCTCTTGCGATCTTAGCCCGTTCATGTCTGCTTGGTTCCTTTTCCGCAAGATCTGCAATAAACTCCGGGCGATACAGACGCATTGGACAGTCAATCTTATCCCCATGATAATGTTTGAACAGTTTCAGCATTGCATCACGTCCGATAATGTCAAAAAGCTCTAAGTAGCTGTCACTCAAAGCCTCCGCCTCCCTTCCATCAACCTGAAAGGATTCATAAATAATTTCATCATTAATATTATTAAAATCAATTGGAACCACCTTATCACCTCCTGTTTCAAAGTGTATCAGTATTCATGATACAAATCTAATAGCAAAGAATATGCTTTTGATTACGGTAAATGCATATACTTTTACAATGCAAAATGCATACACTTTTGCATTGCCAAATATTTGCATTTTGATAACAACATGACTACTATTATAACCAGCGACATGGTGTCAAAGTAACACCATCACTGTTGACAAGCTGTTTCTTTCCATACAGTCAGTAGGGCATTTTAAATCTGCTGAATCATGAAATATGCTGCAATTTCACTCATATGATAGTAACCAACGCTGTCCATCTCTGTGGAGCAATATAAGGAGGTCGTCAATATGGCTAATCTGGCAAAAGAATACACTGACATCAAAAATGTCAAACACAACGTCGAACATCTTATTTTAGCATCTGATAAGAGAAATAATACAGAATAGATTTTCGAAGAATTGTTACATGCCCTGACTGGACCACGTAAACATTTTCTAAATAATTCCTAAGTAATACAGGCGCTTTTTCAACTAATTCTTTAGCTTCCTTTAATCCAAGCCCAGTCCACTCCCGTACTGTCCGTATAACGCTGACTTTATTAACACCTACATCCATTAATACTACATCCAGTTTGTCTGACATCTGTTCATCTCCAACATCAGATGTATGTATCTGAGCATCCATAACTTCTTCGTTATATACCACTTTTGCTCCACATTGCGTACAAAACGATGCTCCTTCCTCTATTTGATTGCCACACTTATTGCAAAACATATTCTTCCTCCTCATATAAAATCTTTTGCTGCTCAATACGAAAGCTACAAGGTACTACTAATTACCCCTCTACTTATTATAATCAGATTTTTGTTCTTTTTGGTCTGCTGCCAGCAGACATTTTCATGGCACATGCAAAAAGCTGGAAACTTCCATAATCTATGTGAACTTTCCAGCTTTTTCGCTTCCTGTATTCAATTCTCCGCATTGAGTTGTGTTAAAATTTCATCAGAGGTTTTATCACCGGAAATCCAATCGTAATCCCCATGAAATTGATAAGATGTATATTCCTTTTCCGTAATTTCAGTATTTCCATAATAATAAAATGGTTCCTCACTGCTACATATTTAGTCAACTATAAGGAACTGTAGAAAAATAAGTGACACATCTTGACTTGTCTATTTCTCCGATTGTGCATGTCAAAAAGCCTCGCCGTAGCCCACTACGCCTACGTTTTTTGACATACACCCTCGAAGAAATATCCTGCGCAATCTGCATCACTTATTTTCCTACAGTTCCTAACTTATGTCTTAAGTTTAAGCAATTATTTTTCTACAATTCCTTATTGACTGCCCAGTAGGATTCATAAATTATGGCGCCACACTGATCCATATTATATATCCCTTTCCTGAATAGGAGTACCACAATTACCACAGAATGCAGAATCACCGGCAAGTGCCATACTGTAATTTTGACAATGCACTCCACTTTGTGGCATCTTTTCCCGTGCAAAATCCGAAATAACTTCACTATTTGATGCTCATATTTTGTATTTTCTTATTTTTACATTATAATTAGTGACTGAATGCGTTAAATACCAGCATCGACAAGCTATTACGAGACTTTCCGAACCCATATCTCCCATGCTACTCCGTCAAATGACGTGAAATAAATAGTGTAATTTCTCGTACCATCATAACTATGCTCAAAGTATGTCATATAGTATTGTCCCGAGTTCTCTTCTTGGCCTGAAAGATGCGGTTCTCCTAAAATTTCGGGCAGTGTTTTCCAATCCACATCAAGTGCTGCTCCATTATAGGTACATTCACTAGCATCCAATCCAAGCCTATAAACCTTATGCTGCTCATCAAAGAAAAACAAGATCCCCATATAAGAACACCAGCCCCATTCCTCTTCATCTGTATATTGCTCAAGAGGAGTCCCTCTTTCCTCTATGACATCTTCTATATACTGTCCAAAATAATCATTCACCGGAATATTGTTCCAAAGGACTTGGTTGGGATACCGCTCAGAAGCACCTTGATTTGCAGCCAAATCGTCTTCTGCCTGTGACGATTCCATTTTTGTCAATTTGGGAATTATGACATAATGATTGAAGCAGGCAACAAAAACAATCGCTATAAGACATAAAAGAAGCGTCCACTCACGATGAAAAAAAGCCTTTTCCAACTGCCTGACAGATTGGTACCTCCTAGCTGGATCCAATTTTGTACATTTTCGAATAATTCTTTTATAACGTGGTCTTTGCAACTTACCTTCTAAAATCTGTTGCAGCGTGATGCCAAGTGCATAGATATCTGTCCGTGCATCTGTCTGTTCAAATCCATATTGCTCAGGCGGTGCATATCCGCGCGTACCCAAAAGCCGCGTATCCTGATTATAATCTTCCTTTGGCATGCGCGCAGCATCAAAATCAATCAAGCGGATATGTCCATCCGTTGCAAAAATAATATTAGATGGTTTGATGTCACGATGGATAATGCCCTTTCCATGCAAATATTTCAAAGTAGAGCACAGTTCCCTAACGATGTTCAGAAATTGCTTTTCAGACAAATCAACACTTCCTAATGATTCACCCTCTATGTATTCTTCGATAATTGTTGTGGTATTATTAAACATTACAACATCATAGCTTTGGCAGGCTGGGATGTGCACATATTTGCAGCAACAAATATATCGGTTGGTAGCCCTTCAATATTTTCCGCACAAAAAACTGCTCTCCGCCCTTTTCACGCACTAACTGCACGACACTTTTTTCACTTTGTTTTATAAGTTCGATCTCTTCGTATTCCATAGTTCCCTCATTTGGTCTTGTCATATTATCAGTAATACTGTATAATTATATCAAATAATGCTAGGAGGTACAACATGAACTTCACCAGAGGTGTTTCTAATGGTACTATATGTGCTGGGGATAAAAATACACCACCAACCGCCGAGTTGGTAAATGAAATCAAAAACACTACGAACATAGAGGACTACCTTGGAAAAAATAACGAATACCTGATCACACACAGCCTGTCTGAACATTTGAATATGCTGTTGTCACAAAAAGGGATCAGCAGAGCTGATGTGGTGCGCGATTCCATGCTCGACAAATCTTATGTTTATCAGATTTTTTCCGGGGATAAGTCACCATCGCGCGACAAGCTGATTGCTATCGCATTTGGTCTTAAACTCTCCGATGACGAGACTCAGCAGATGCTCAAGCTATCTGGCAACAGGGAGCTGTACGCTAAAGATAAGCGCGATGCGATAATTTTGTTTTCTCTGCATCATAAAAAATCAGTGTTTGAGACGAATGAGTTATTGTTCCAACACGGACTTACTGTGCTTGGCACGCCAAAAGAGTGATTAGTTTTCTGACCACTTCTTCTGGAAAAGCGCAAATGTTTTATACTTACTTCTTTTGCATCTGATTCTTAAACTGCTCTTTCATCATAGATGCACCCTTAGCCGAGATAAGATCAGACTCGCTCAGTTTTCCAAGCCTTACTGCCTTGCAGACTTCAATAAATGCTTTCCCCATTGCAAGTGTAATCACTCCCGCTGTTCCAGCTGAAATCATACCTCCTACAACCGTACCAGCACCAGGTATTAATTTCAGAAGATTTGTTGCCACAGTTTTTCCTACAATAGTCGCTCCACCTGCACCTAACGCTGTTGTAGCCAACATCTTTAATCCATCCTTACCAACATCAATTCCGTAAATGCCACAAATAGTTGCCATCAATGTTACCTGCTCACCAATCAGTAATGGAGCATCTGCAAAGGGAAGAGGCACTGCACCAGTTGCTGCCGTAGCCGCCACTGCTATTGCCACCGCATTCTCCGCTTTCTCATTTAATGCGGTTATTTCAAGTTCCTTCAACTCATCATCAAGTTCTTTTTCCATTGTTTTCACCCTTCTCACTCTAAAAAATAATTGTCAATTTGATCCTTCATTCTAAGAATTTGATTATCGTTCACTCCAAGCTCTTTTGCCAGATTCACAGATCCATTAAATGCTTGATTCATATCCATGCTGAATGCAAATTTTTCCAGATCCTCAAATTTTTTCAGCGCTTCTCGGATCTCCATAATAACCTGAAGCAACTGTATATCAAGCTGCTGGTCAAGCCTAGACATTTCTTGATTGTATCTGGCAATTATCTCATTTGATTGTTTTGTACCTTCTTTCTTGCACAATTCATAAATAAACTCACCCGCAACGTTTCCGATAACAGCCCCCAATACAGGAATAGGAATAATAATCTGACCGGCGAGAGAAGCAATCGCACTGATCGAAACATCAAGGCATACTGTCTCACAATTTATTACGAAGTCCTCTTCGGACACCTTACCAGCCTCTAATGCTTTTATTTGTTCCGCTACACCGAAAGCAGCTGTGACATATGCAGATGCCACATTTGCTGGTGTAGCAGTAAAATTTGTTAAAATATAAATTGCTCCTCCGCGTATTCCTCCTTTAACTGTTCCCTTTCCAGTATCTATTCCGATATCCTTCCAGTCATCACCTGTGAATCCAGAAATTTTTTTCTCTTTTCGCTTCTTTGCAACTGACAAACAGAAAGTTATGCCACCTTCTATTGCTGCACTAATTCCAGCAGCTTTCACCCCTTCCTTTAACGCAGGTTTCGACTTATTATATGCCTCTTTGCGCTGTTTCTCATCTTCTTTTTTAATGTTGCCCTCTTCCCTATTTACAGTATCATCTGCGACATTTCTTTGAACTTCGCTATAATCAACAACAGCTGGCTTTATATCTCTTCCAATTTCCAGTCTGTTCATCTTTAAAAATTCGTCTAACTTCTTTGCTAAATAGTAATCAGATGTACTCAGTTGTGACGGACTGTTTCGATAGTTATCCAAAAGATCAATCATTTGCTGATATTGGTCTTTCGGTAAGTCGTAGGAACCCCCGTTATTCACAAAATCAGGATAAGTCCTCAGATGATCCTCCAATCCGTGGTTATTGAAAAATGTCTGTTTCAGACCATTGTAGAATTTGGACTGTACCTGTTGCCCATTTTTCAAGTAATCTTCTGGTGCTGTCCTCCCAACCCCATCAAATGTATGTTCTTTGCAAAGCCCTTGGATCGCACGTCTTGCATTTGAAATATTGACCTGCATATGCTCTGCGATTTCACCATGTTTTGTTGCATCACTTCCAAGTATGTGAGCAGGGTCTCCAATGAATGCCTTTAATTCGGCAAGCTCCGAAAGCGCCTCATCCAGATTGATATCCTGCTGTTTTAGTCTTTCGGCAAATCGGTCCAAACGCACCTGGTTTAAATAGTTTATCCAAGAAGCTACTGCCTGCTCCTGTGTACTTTTCACAACTCTATTTATTGACTCTGTCATTATACCACCTTTATTCTACCGTTTCGTTAAGCAGTACTGATAAGCTTAGTGTATTATTAACCAATGTGCCAAGGAAATACCGATCCTTCTCCTCAAGAGACAGATAATCCACGTTCATGAACCCAGTAATCCTGTTTCTCTGCTTATTCATATCACTATAAAGCATCTCCGTCTTTATCTTTAGGGCATTTACTTTCTCTGTTGTCTCGTCTAATGCCTCCCTTGCCTTGAAAATCTCCTTGGATTCCCTTACTGCATCATCTGCAATTTCCTTATTTTTGTTTGTAAGAGAAATCAAGGAAATACCAGTTGATGCTGCTGTAATTCCCCATCCTATGGGGCCAGCTAGTGCCAGAAACGCCTCGCCTACAGCCATTCCCGCTCCTCCTTTCACAGCGAATCCGGCAAATGTCCTTCCAATCCATGCAACAGCAGCCTTCTGTGCTGCAGCACCAGAAAGTGCGCTGATTGCCGTACCAGTAGTTGCTGTTCCAAAGGTAGTAGCAATACTCATCAAGGCTGTAGGTGCCATAGATGCCATACCTATTCCTGTAGCTGCACCGCCCACGATATTCATGCCTGCTTTTACCGATGCATTATATGCCTCTTTCGCATATTCCTCGGTTTCTCTAAATTTGGTCAACTCTTTACCGACTTTCCCAAGCTGAGTGTCAAACTCCTTAGGCGTATTAACGATGCTGTTAATGACCTGCTCTACCAATTTTATTAAATTAACCGAGTCACTTCTTATCACATAGAGTTTTTTACAAGCATCACTCATTTTTTCATAGGACACATTATATCTTTTTAACGTATCATCATGAATTCTTAATGCTTCCTTTTTTAAAGAACTATTGAACAAGCTGGCATCCTCCTTTTTTATTATGCAACACTATATTCTTATAGTACCTTTTTATCGTTTATTAAACATATTTGAGATAATATTGCCAAGGGTATCATTATCTGTTTTCAAAATATCTTCCCATGCATCAACAACTTTCGACACCCCAATGCCAATTAATTTTTTATTTATACTTTTATCAGTTGTAAATACCTTAAAACATAAAATGTCTTCCCAGCTTGTTCTAGAATATATTCCTTCTGCTTTAATCAGGTCTTTAATTTTATCTCCACTTTTACCCTTAGATATTTCCAGACCTGAAAACCCTTTCCGATAATCAGCGCCTAAATCATCAACTTCATATCCCGACACATACAAATCATTATCATAAAATTCTATAAATGCCAGTTTCTTATTCTTTCGATCATCAACCTTCGTATCGTTAAACCATAGATACATATAATAGTCTGCAAGGGATATACATTTCTTCTTGTTTAAAATATTTTTTATTTCCATTCTGCTGTTGTTTTTCTCTTCTTCCTTGCATAACTGCAGATATTTCCATGGCATTATTATCATATATGGATCACCTGAGTCCAGACGCAGCTTTATCTCTTCCTCATTCTTTTTTGAAAAGGAATGGTTATTTTTTGTATTATTAGAAAATGGAGTACCACCCGATTTTCCCTCCTTGAATAAGCATAAACCCTCTGGTGTTACTTTAAATATTGAATAATTTTCAATTGCATCCTTTGTCATACCATATCCTCCTTCGCTCTCTTCTTGATTTTCATTAGGTTCATTTTTTACTTCCTCAATCGCTTGCTGCTCAGCTTCAACTTTTATCTGAAAAGTTTCATCCAAGCATACCAGATCGTCTATCAATCTCTCACATAAATCAACAGATCGAATCTTTTCACCAAATGTACTATTTATTTTTCTATTAATATCCGCCAATGCCGTATTTAAACTTGTACTCATATCCATTAAATAAGATGACTGCGAATAAACTTTGTCAATCTCATATATCATCTGACCATAGGATGATATGTTACCTGTTCGATAATCATAGTTCTCTTTGACAAACAAGGACAGACTTTCTTTTTCATGAATAAGGTTCCCATAAAAATCAGATACGTTTATTGATTCACCCACTCTCAGATTATCCAATGCAGTCTCCAAGAGTGGTCTGTCTATTAAACCTCTCCAATCCTTTGCAAATCCAAACAAGTCTGAAACTACTAACAGGATTTTTTGCCCATCTGACACATCAATATATTTTTTTCCATTTGATGTTGTAAGACTCCGCACATTGATTTGCCATTGTAAAAGATTTTGTGTGTTTGACAAAGACTCTATTTTACGAATCAACTTCTTTATTATGTCATTTGACCAGTTCATTCGTGCATTTACTTTGTCGTTCAGATAAACCACTGCAGAAGCTACAATGTCAATCCTTTCCAAAAGAATTTTTTGAATCTTAAAAGAAATATCCTGAATCGCATGCACAGTCTCCTGCACTTTTATCTTATTCTTTTTATTGATTCCGGTAACTATATAGTATAGTTTCACCCACCCTCTGGCTTTTAGCTGCTTTATCCGGCCTTCGTTATTGTTCAAAGCCATCTCACACTCCGCCAACAAATCAATCATATCATCTGACTTCCACCCATCTATTTCTATTGCTTCGTCTAAAATTTCTTTAAGTTGTACTTCATAATCGCTCAACGCCATTTTCTGTTTCCCCCGTCATTTTATCATACTTACCAATTCTCCGTGCTTCTATCTATATCTTTCATACCACATCTAATAATAAATAATTCCTGCTCTTCTCTCTGTTTCGCATCTTTTAACTTTACTTCACTTCTCTTTTCCCTATCAATACTTGCCTTAATATTTTGAAATGCATTAATCATATCATTATATCCTAGGCAAATTCTAAGCTTAGCACCTTTTGAACTAAAATCATACATACCATCGACATCAAATAAACTACCCAAATTTTTTTTAGGAAATATCTCCCACAATCTAGCATTTGGAAAGTTATTTTTATTGACAGACTCATCCATATCAGTTAAATGTATGATAAGTATAATATCACATTGATCAATGTCATACAGCGGTCTTACTGGAATATTGTCACCATACATCAACCGAGTTCCACCATCGATATATTGATGTCCTTCTATCTCTTCATTCGGAAAAACAAAGGGTATTGCAGATGTTGCTAAAATAATTTTCTTTTTTGTCATATCGTCTTTAACATACTTCAAATTGAAGTACTCTATATGTTTATACACATATTTTTGAGTAAATTTTTTGCCATCAGGCGATATATACGGTATTTCCTCAATTCCCTTATGTGGATTATCAGTTCGTACACATGCAATCCAGCAATTATATTTACTCTTGTCAAAACATCTCATATCTAAATTATCATCAATAATTTTCTCCAGTCCATCACGCTCAAAGCATGAAAAGTGTTTAGAACTACGATTACTATCAGATTTGGAAGTTAAAATTTGATCCTTAGAGATTGATTCCCAAACGTTTTGTGCCACTTTTAAATCATTTTGAACAAATAAAGCAGCATTTAGCCCTCCAACAGATGTCCCTGATACAGATGTTATATAATTTTCTAATCCTGTGTCTCTCAAAGCTTTCCATACCCCGATTTGATATGCCCCTCTACCGCCTCCGCCAGCCAAGACGAGTCCAATCTTCTTCATTCGTATTTTCCTCCTAGACAATAGTGCTTTTTGTTAATTTTAAATAATTCATATTGGGACAACTTTTTCAATATATAAAGCGTATCATATCCAATACCCTTCTCATTTTACCACTTAATTGCCTCCATTTCAACAAAATATTTCCGATATAGTGTACTTAATTCTACCAAAACAGAAATATTTATTAGTACACTATTGGTGAAAGAAGGTAATACAATTGGTAAATATGGGAAAAAAGCTTCGGGCTCTTAGATTAGAAAATAAATTGACACAAAAACAAGTGGCTAACAGAATCGGATTGGCAATTAGTGCTGTATCATCCTACGAATCAGGAGCCCGATATCCGAGTTATGAAGCACTGATTAAACTTTCCAGGATATTCCATGTCTCTACGGACTATCTGCTGGGTTTAACAGAAAAAAGAAGCATAGATGTTACCGGACTAGATGATTCTGAAGTAGAATTGCTTTCACAATTAGCGAACAAGTTAAGAAACTAAATAATACTTCTTCAAAAAATATTAGTCAATATCTAAAAAACGTATTCCTTTTCTTCCTATGCAACCAAATTTCTATTTGTTATTATGGTGTTAGTCAATAAGTGTGTTGGTGCAATATACAAAGACTGGTATTCCTGTGTTCGTAATTGCCAGAAATATACAGACCAACACAGATATTGACTAACACCATTATTATAAATGATATTTGGATGTTTTTGGTCTGCTGTCAGCAGACATTTTATATTCTATTTTCTAAATATTTACTGGCGATCAATGCAATATATTATCTTATTCTTAAATACTTTTAACATTACATCTCGGCCAATGAACTCAAAAAGTTCCGAATAGCTGTCGTTTAAAGCCTCCGACTCATTTCCATCGACATGAAAAGCTTCATAAACAGCTTCTTCATTTATATTGCCACAGAGTTCAGCAGTTCTGTCACAAGGACTGGCCTGCTGATGTCATCCGTTTTATAATTGACAGCCATTGTCCGTCCATCTGTCTATAACGGCACAGGTACAGAATTTCAGCCCTGACTGGACGATCACTTTTTTAGCTGTGTCTATCGCCTGTTCCAGTGTCAGATCTTCCATCTGGTAATCATAATCAATCTCATCAATGTAGCCATTAAATTCTAAATAATATGTAGTATATTCATCCATCTAAATCTTTTCCTTTAGGAACTGTAGGAAAATAAGTGATACAGATTGCGCAGGATATTTCTTCGAGA
>CAMWXE010000020.1 GCA_947178145.1 uncultured Lachnospiraceae bacterium
CAGGTGGAGAAGGCACGAGTAGAAATGGAGAGTACCCGATTAAGGGAATTGACACATCCCCTTTTCAGGATATAACCAGTCCATTAGAATGCGTAGAAATGGAGAGTACCCGATTAAGGGAATTGACACACAAAGCCATTGCTATCAACAACGATTGTCATGGTTTGTAGAAATGGAGAGTACCCGATTAAGGGAATTGACACAGAAGAATATTTAAGCGATCGAACAATCACCCATATTTGTAGAAATGGAGAGTACCCGATTAAGGGAATTGACACAGTTTCTTTTTGCTTCATAGTATCTCTCCTTTTTACGTAGAAATGGAGAGTACCCGATTAAGGGAATTGGCACGCATTACTCCTCCATCTGAACCAACATCTACAACATAGAGACGGAGAGTACTCAATCAGCTTTGGCGCTCAAAAATTTAATAAAAAACTCCATTTTATGGGAAATTGCGAGATAATAAAAGTAACATCACAAATATTTTTTGCAACCCTATAAAAGAGAGGAGGTTTTACTATAAAAGAAAGGATGAGAGTAACAAGGAAAGAAGCCAGCAAACAACTGGAACAGCTGAATCTTGCATGTGAACCTGCCAGGCTGATCAGACAATTTTTCCGGATCTGATTCCGCTGTTAAGAGAGATTCCAGATCCGAGAAACCAGAGTTATATAACATATTCCGGCATCGTGTTTCTTACGACGCGTATCCTTTCTTCTATACATAACATCAGCAGCATGAGGAAAACAAGTGAGAAATTCAATTCTGACACAATGATCGAAAACATTTCCAGCCGCCCGGTGAATTACAACAAAAAGTTATTCCGATACAGGACGGCAGGGGCTAGGGAGTATTGGATCGTTGACTCTGTGAAACAACTGATAATCGTTTACAATATTGAACAGGATACTTATGAAGAATATTCTTTTTCAGATAAATTAAAAGCTGGAGCATTTTTCAAACATACTCTGGAATTTATGAAGACTTTGAACTGGACTATAAATCAATGTAATTTTAAACAGGAGCTGATATTATATGGAAGAACAAAAGCAGGAACAGCTTAATAGAAAAATAAAAGACGCAGCGGAAGCATTATGTGAAGATTGGGCCGGACGGGATCGGTTCAGCGGCGTATGTATGATAAAATGCAAGGGACATACCGTATTTGCGGGGGCGTATGGTTTTGCAAACCGGGCATTTAAAATCCCCAATAAAATCGACACGAAATTTGATACGGCGTCTATTACGAAAGTGTTTACGGCAGCGGCCGTTCTGCAGCTGGTGCAGGAGAAAAAACTGAAACTGTCAGATTACATAACGCAAATTGTCGACTTGGAAGGAACGGAAATTTCTCCTGATGTTACGATTGAGCAGCTGTTGAACCATACGTCTGGTATTCATGATGATGCGGAAGAGGAGGCGGGGGAACAATATTCCGAACTTTTTGTGACATCGCCTAATTATGCAATAAAGGAATGCAGGGATTTTTTGAAAAATTTTGCATATAAGAAGCCTAATTTTGAACCGGGTTCGGATGTCCGGTATTGTAACTGTTCCTTTGTTTTGCTGGGGCTTGCAATAGAAAAAATCACAGGGAAAACCTATCGGGAATACGTGACGGAAAATGTGTTTCGGAGAGCGGGAATGAGAAATACCGCTTTTTTATCAATGGATTCTGTCAATGAGAATACGGCTGAAGGCTATCTGAATTTGTATAATGAAGACGGCAGGGTAATCGGATATAAGAAAAATATTTACTGTTTTCCACCTATGGGAACGCCGGACGGAGGGGCGTATACAACGGTGGAAGATATGAATCTTTTCCTGACCGCGATACAAAAGAAGATCCTGCTGGATGATACGCATGCAAAACTGTTTCTTACGGCCCACTGCCCATATACACGGGAAAAAGAATGGTGGGGGATTCCCGGATTATATGAAAGAAATGGTTATGCATTTGAGCTTCTTTTCCTGCCGGATAGCAAAGAGCCTTTCTGCATCTATAAAGATGGGCAGAATGACGGCGTTGCCGCCAGATTTAACTATTATCCGAAAGAAGACATTTCGGTGACGATCCTGTCAAATCAGGATTGCGACGTGTGGGATATGACAAGACAGATACAGACAGAAATATATAACATGTGCTATTTACGCTGAACGGGAGAGAAATATCTGCATGCACTATGTATTGGTATGGCTTCCTTTCACCCCCACGTCAAAGCAGTGGGTATAGTGGTTTTGGTTACAGTTCAGCCCAGGACTTCGCACTGCGCTGCAAAGTCCGTGAGAAAGCGTGGAGGCTGAGATGCATCAAGCCAACCGCGAAGCGGTTTTTGCATGGCTTGATGCTTGTAACAGGAAGCCGAAGGCTGAACTGTTACGGTTTTGGTAACAAATAATGAAAAAACGCTTGCAATGAATTTTGACATGTGTTATCCTAAGAAAGAATCTTGGAATAAAAATGACATATATTTTATGAAATGCCATGAAGGAGACTCTTGCCAAGGAAAACGACAGGAAGACGGCGTCACCGACTGAGAGCGCTGTCCGCGGAAGCTGACGAAGGGAACACTCCGGAGCAGATTATCTGAAAAGATATCGTCTTATAGGTATGTTAGTAGGATAGTACGTGAGCGTGCGTTAAACGCAAGAGAGGATAAGATCTTTTGACATGCTGCATGTACACATGTGTAATAAAAGGTTTTGTCAATGCGGGTGGTACCGCGGGTATATTTCAGATTATCCGTCCCGGAATACATTTTGTATTCCGGGATTTTTGTCGTTATGAAAACAGCACCAGCCCAGACATTTTGCAGTCGGAATTGTTCCTGACGCAGTGGGACCCAGAAGGGCTGATGCGCAGCATGAAATGAGGAGGATTTGAGATGTACAGAGACATTACAATGAAAGAAATCAGTGAACAGCATATCGGGCAGACGCTGCAGGTAGCGGGGTGGGTTGAGAATATCCGCGACCATGGCGGCGTGTCCTTTGTCGATCTGCGCGATATGTACGGCGTGCTGCAGGTGGTTATGCGGGACACGACACTGCTCGACGGTATCACAAAGGAGATGTGTCTTTCGATTGAAGGACTGGTGGAAAAAAGGGATGAGGATACCTACAATCCAAGGATTCCGACAGGAACGATTGAGCTGGAGGCAAGGAAAGTGACAGTACTCGGGAAAGTGTACCATCAGCTTCCGTTTGAGATTATGACGTCGAAGGAGACAAGGGAAGATGTCCGTCTAAAATACCGTTATCTCGACCTTAGAAACGCAAAGGTGAAGGACAATATCATTTTCCGCTCGCAGGTGATCAGTTTTCTGCGGCAGAAGATGACAGACATGGGTTTTCTGGAGATTCAGACACCGATTCTGTGCGCATCGTCACCGGAGGGCGCGCGCGATTACATCGTTCCGTCCAGAAAATACAAAGGAAAATTTTATGCGCTTCCGCAGGCTCCGCAGCAGTATAAACAGCTTCTGATGGCTTCGGGGTTTGACAAGTACTTCCAGATCGCACCGTGCTTCCGCGATGAGGACGCGCGTGCAGACCGCTCGCCGGGAGAGTTTTACCAGCTCGACTTTGAGATGAGCTTTGCGACGCAGGAGGATGTGTTCCGGGTAGGGGAGGAAGTGCTGTCCGCCACATTTGAGCAGTTTGCACCGGAGGGCTATGCGGTGACAAAAGCGCCCTATCCGATCATCAGCTACAGGCAGGCAATGCTGGAATTTGGCACGGATAAGCCGGATCTTAGAAATCCGCTCCGCATTATCGATGTGACAGAATTTTTCCAGAGATGTACGTTTAAGCCGTTTATCGGCAGGACAGTGCGGGCTATTAAAGTGCATGCTGAGATGTCAAAGGGCTTCCACGAAAAGCTTCTGAGTTTTGCGACCGGTATGGGAATGGGAGGACTGGGATATCTTGAAATTGCGGATGATATGACCTACAAGGGACCGATTGACAAGTTCATTCCCGATGAGATGAAAGCAGAGCTTGCCGCGCTCGCAGGGCTTGAGGCAGGCGATACGATTTTCTTTATCGCGGACAGGGAAGAGCGGGCAAACTACTATGCAGGACAGCTGCGCGTGGAGCTGGGCGATAAGCTTGAACTGTGTGAGAAGAATGCATATCGTTTTTGCTATATCAATGATTTTCCGATGTACGAGATTGATCCCGAGACGAAGCAGATTGGATTTACGCACAATCCGTTTTCCATGCCGCAGGGCGGGCTGGGGGCGCTGAACAGTGAGAATCCTCTGGATATTCTGGCATATCAGTATGATATAGTGTGCAATGGTGTGGAGCTGTCAAGCGGTGCAGTCAGGAACCACGACATGGAGATTATGGTGAAGGCCTTTGAGATTGCGGGCTATGACGAGGAGACATTGAAGTCAAAGTTTGGCGCGCTCTATCAGGCATTTCAGTTCGGCGCACCGCCGCACGCAGGCATGGCGCCGGGTGTTGACAGGATGCTGATGCTGCTGAAAAACGAGGAGAATATCAGGGAGGTTATCGCTTTCCCGATGAGCGGTTCCGCGCAGGATCTGATGTGCGGCGCGCCGAATGATGTCACAGAACAGCAGCTTAGGGAAGTGCATATCAAGATCAGGGATTAAAAAACGAAAAGAAAATCTAAGGTGATAAAAGACATCACCTAAGATTTTCTAAGTTTCGTTTATAAGAATCGCGTTTGCGATTCTTAGGAGGAGGTTGAATATGGCGAATATAATTTCAGATGAGACGATTGAATATGTGGGGATTCTTGCCAAGCTGGAGCTTTCGAGTGAGGAGAAAGAGCAGGCGAAGAAGGATATGGGGCGTATGCTTGACTACATTGATAAACTGGCAGAGCTTGACACGACGGGCATTGAGCCGATGTCGCACGTGTTTCCGGTGCAGAACGTGTTCCGCGAGGACGTAGTGACAAACGGGGATGAGAGTGAGAAAACATTGATGAATGCGCCAGGCGAGAAGGACAATATGTTCATGGTTCCGAAGACGTTTGACTAAAATGTTTTATCGTCGGGGATATAAATTGGGATTTATGGAGGTGGCTTTGTGATTAGAGAAGCAACGCAGGCAGAAGCTTTCGCTTTGGCAGAATTGGCGATAAAAATGTGGTCCGGTAACACAATATCAGGATTGCAATCAGAGTTTCTTGACCTTATTTGCAGGGATAACGCTGTTTGTTTCATAAAATATGTCGGTGATAAAAAAGTAGGTTTTGCACAGTGTCAGCTTAGAAATGATTATGTTGAAGGGACAGATACATCTCCTGTTGGATATTTAGAAGGGATTTTTGTTGAGAAAGAATATAGGCATAATGGATATGCGAAAGAGCTTCTTTCGAAGTGCGAAAAATGGGCAAAAGAAAAACACTGTACTGAATTTGCAAGTGATTGTGAAATTGACAATGATGCAAGTTTAAAATTTCATTTATCAATGGGATTTGAAGAAGCAAATCGCATTATTTGCTTTAGGAAAGATATATGAAGCAAATACCAATTGAGGCAGACTATGCATTTTGACGACTCTGTATTAGAAGAGGAGGCTGTCAGGGAGGAAATCCATGAAAAAATATAAAATTGCATCAGTACTGATGTTTATACACGGAGCATGTATGGAAGTTGGAGGGTGTTTGTGCCTGATTCCGATATTGATTATGGGGAATGACAAATTTGATATCAATCAGTATTTTACATTTATCGTTCCATATTTTAGGGAGCATATGAATTTCATGCTTGTAATGGGAGCAATTTATGGAATTATGAGAATGATAGGAGCAGTTGGATTATGGAACAATAGAATGTGGGGATTGGTACTATCAGTGATAAATTGTGTTATTACAATGGCTTTAATGATGTTTATGCTGCCGGCAGGCATCATGGATGGAATCCTTGCGACAACCGCGTTGCTTTTGATTTTAACACAATATTATGGAAAGAAAAAAATAATAGAACAGTGAGAAGTTTTAAATTGTGTATGGAAGAATCGCGGCGGCGGTTTTTCAGAATGGAGACTGTGAATGGATATTTTAGATTACAGTGCCGTGGAGCTCTCCGCGGCGATCAAAGAGGGCAGGGTCACTGCGCCGGAAGCGATGGAGGCAGTCCTTGCAAGGATTGATGAAAAGGAAAAAGATATCAATGCCTACGTGACGATAGACAGGGAGCGCGCGTTAAAGGCGGCGGCATCTGTACAGGAAAAAATCGAAAAAGGGGAGCTTTCAGGACCGCTCGCGGGTGTTCCGGTGGCGGTCAAGGACAACATGTGCACGGAAGACATGCTGACGACCTGCTCCTCAAAAATCCTGGAGAATTTTGTTCCGGCTTTTTCGGCGGAGGCAGTGCTCAATCTCGAGAAAGCGGGCGCAGTGATCATCGGAAAGACCAATATGGATGAGTTTGCGATGGGTTCCACGACGGAGACTTCCGCGTACGGTGTGACCAGAAATCCATGGAATACAGCACATGTGCCGGGCGGCTCGTCAGGCGGTTCCGCGGCGGCCGTGGCGTCAGGGGAGTGTTTCTTTGCACTCGGCTCAGACACAGGCGGCTCGATCAGACAGCCGGCCTCCTTCTGCGGGGTGGTGGGATTAAAGCCTACTTACGGCACGGTTTCCCGGTATGGATTGATTGCATATGGTTCCTCGCTCGACCAGATTGGACCGCTGACAAAGAATGTGGCAGACTGTGCCGCCGTTCTGGAGCTGATCGCATCGCACGACACAAAGGATTCGACATCCGTCAAAAGGGAGGATACAGATTTTACATCGGCACTGGTTGACGATGTCAAAGGTATGAAAATTGGCATTCCAAAGGATTACTTTGGCGACGGGCTCGACGCGGAAGTAAAGGATGCCGTGCTTGCGGCGGCAAAGGTGCTGGAGGAGAAAGGCGCTGTCGTCGAGGAGTTTGACCTTAGCCTTGTCGAGTATGCGATTCCCACGTATTACACGATTGCGGCGGCGGAGGCAAGCTCGAACTTAGAGCGCTTTGATGGAGCAAAATACGGATATCGTACAAAAGAGTACGAAGGGCTTCACAATATGTACAAAAAGACGCGCTCCGAGGGCTTTGGCGCGGAGGTAAAGCGCAGGATTATGCTTGGTTCCTTCGTGCTCAGTTCCGGTTATTATGATGCCTATTATCTGAAGGCTTTGAAAGTAAAGGCGATGATCAAGAAAGCGTTTGACGAAGCTTTTACAAAGTATGACCTGATTCTTGGACCGGTGGCGCCCACGACTGCGCCCAGGCTGGGAGAGAGCTTATCAGATCCGTTGAAAATGTATCTTGGGGATATTTACACGATATCAGTGAATCTTGCGGGACTGCCGGGTATTTCGCTTCCATGCGGGAAGGACTCAAAGGGACTGCCGATCGGTCTGCAGCTCATTGCGGACAGCTATCAGGAAAAGAAGCTGATACAGGCGGCATACACCTATGAAAAAAATGAAAAGAAAATCTAAGGTGATAAAGGATATCACCTAAGATTTTCTTAGTTTCGTTTAGAAGAATGACGCGGCCATTCTTCATTATGGGAAAATGAAAAGAAAGTTTAAGTTGATAAACTAAGTCTTGTTTGGAAAAATGATTGGAATGAAGGAGTGAGAAAATGGCAAAGCAATATGAGACAGTGATCGGCCTGGAAGTGCATGTGGAGCTTGCGACAAAGACAAAAATATTCTGCGGCTGTTCCACCGCGTTTGGCGGGGCGCCGAATACGCACACCTGTCCTGTGTGTACAGGCATGCCGGGCTCTTTGCCGGTATTAAACAAACAGGTCGTGAATTACGCGGTGGCAGTCGGACTTGCCACGAACTGCACGATCACACAGTACTGTAAATTTGACAGAAAGAATTATTTTTATCCGGACAATCCGCAGAACTACCAGATCAGCCAGCTCTACCTGCCGATCTGCAGAAACGGTCATGTGGATATTGAGACTGCGTCGGGGAAAAAGTCCGTAGGCATCCATGAGATTCATATGGAGGAGGACGCGGGAAAGCTGATTCACGATGAGTGGGAGGACTGTTCACTGGTGGATTACAACCGTTCCGGCGTACCCTTGATTGAGATTGTCTCGGAGCCCGATATGCGAAGCGCGGAGGAGGTTATCGCGTATCTTGAAAAGCTGCGCATGATCATACAGTATCTTGGCGCGTCGGACTGCAAATTAAATGAAGGCTCCATGCGCGCGGACGTGAATCTCTCTGTCAGGGAGGCAGGTGCAACGGAGTTTGGCACGCGCACGGAGATGAAAAATCTCAACTCATTCCGGGCGATCACACACGCGATCGAGGGAGAGCGTGCGCGTCAGATTGATTTGCTGGAATCCGGTCAGCAGGTAGTGCAGGAGACGAGGCGCTGGGACGACGCGAAGGAGTATTCCTACGCGATGCGCTCCAAGGAAGATGCGCAGGATTACCGGTATTTCCCGGATCCCGATCTTGTCCCCGTTTACATCAGCGATGAATGGTTAGGGCAGATCAGGGACAGCCAGCCGGAATTTCGCGAGGAGAAGATGGAGCGCTACAAAGCGGAGTTTGACATACCGGAGTATGATATTGGAATCATTACCGACGCAAAGCATATGGCCGATCTGTTCGAGGAGACAGTGGCGATATGCGGTCAGCCGAAAAAGGTGTCAAACTGGCTGATGGGCGAGACGCTCAGACTTTTGAAGGAGAAGGGCATGGACCCGGAGGATATCATTTTTTCTCCTGAGAATCTTGCGAAGCTGATTCAGCTGGTGGACAGCAAGGCAGTCAACTCAACGGTCGCCAAGGAAGTATTTGAGGTGATGTTTGCCGAGAATATTGATCCCGTGAAATTTGTAGAGGAAAAAGGCTTAAAGACGGTAAATGACGAGGGTGCTCTCAGAAAGACCATCGAGGAAGTGATCGCCGCAAACCCGCAGTCTGTGGAGGATTACCGGAATGGCAAGGAAAAGGCAATCGGATTTCTGGTGGGACAGACCATGAAAGCGATGAAGGGAAAGGCGGACCCGGCGTCAGTCAACCGGATTTTGAAGGAATTATTATAAATTTTACACATTTCGTCATATTCCGACATAAACTATAATAAAATGATAGGTTGGGATATGACTTATGTATATTTTCCTTCTAATTTTATTACTCATTGCACTTTTTTGCAGTATTTTCTTCTGGTGGCGCAGAAAGAAGATTATCTGCAGGATCCAGAGTATGGACAAATGTCAGAAGTGCTGCAAAGTAGACGAACTTGTCAAACCGTTCGGTTATTGCTTCCATGACAGATACGGGTTCTTTTCCAGCACTTTGGACGCCTGGCAGAGGGAGGCGGGGTATACCTGGTTCTACGACTATATGGCTCCCCGTTTTCAGATGGTTTTCGATTCGCTGCCAGTCTATTTCGACTATGACGGCAGGACATGGCTGATAGAGTTTTGGAAAGGACAGTACGGTATCAATGCAGGTGCCGAGATTGGCCTGTACCATGCAGATGGGATTGTCTCGCCCAGAGAGTATCAGACGACCTTGTTTACAGCGGCATCGGACGAGGAACTGCTGAAATGTTCCTTCCTGCTCTGCGGCAGGAATGGCAGCTGCGTCCAGGTCTCGCAGACACACTGGTGGCTCACGGCCTTTTTCACAGGGTATTTTGTGTGGCCGTCTGATCTGGACATGAAAGCAACGATAAGATTTTCGGACAGGAGAATGCAGTGTGCTTTTGTCAACGGACTGCGCAATGCAGGATGCACGGAACAGGATTATACAGTAAACGGTTTCTGCGTGACAGTTCACTTTGCCTGTACAGAAACGAGGCATTATAAGCTCTGCACACGTTTTTGGCGCCGCTTCTCCCAGTGGAAAAACAAAATTTGCTGCAAACTGTATCTGTGGATTACAAGACCTTTTCAGCGCACGGAGGACAGGGTTTTGTGTCTGTATTATTTCCTGCCGGCGGCTTTCCGGAAACTTCTCAGAATGCGCCGGTTCCACAAGCGCTGTCATAAAAACAGCCGCTGCTGCCATAAGAGATGCTGTAAGAAGGGGCGGCTATGAGTGTTTCATCCAGGCTGGAGCATGCTTTTAAAGATGCTCCGGTTCTGCCGCTCACATATCGTTCCCGGTATGTCCTGATAAGCGATTGTCACAGAGGGGTTGGAACGTCCTCGGACAATTTTCTGAAAAACCAGCATCTGTATCTGGCAGCGTTAAAGCATTATTACCAGAGAGGATTTACCTATGTGGAACTGGGTGACGGAGATGAACTATGGGAAAACCGCAGCATGAAAACCATTATAGAAGTTCACGACGATGTCTTTGAGATGTTTATGCGGTTTCACAGGGAAAACAGGATTTATCTGATCTATGGAAACCACGACATGATAAAAAAGAAAAAGTCATTGTCGCTTCCGTTTCCGTTTTATGAGGGAATTGTATTGTGCCCGGCCAATATGCCGCAGCGCGCCCTGTATCTTACGCATGGACATCAGGCGAGTCTGCTCAACTCGACCTTCTGGCGGGTGGCGTGTTTCCTTGTCAGGTATCTGTGGAGCCCTCTGGAAAATGTGGGCGTGCTGGACCCGACCAGCGCGGCGAAGAACTATCGTGTAAAAAACAAATGCGAAACAAGATTAAACAACTGGGCTTCCGAAAACAGGCGGATTCTGATTACAGGTCACACGCACCGCCCTGTGATGCCGGAAGAACCTTCCTATTATTATAATACAGGCAGCTGTGTCCATCCCCATTGTATTACGTGTATTGAGATAGAGTGGGGCGTTATGACACTGGTAAAGTGGAGTATGAGCGCCAGGGCGGACAGTACGCTCTATGTGGCAAGGGAGCGGATTGCAGGGACAGCACTGCTAAATGCATTTTAAGACTTCCAAGGGGCTCCTGGGAGTCTTTTTTCAGTACGTGCAGACGAAACAAAGAAAACGGTGAAAAAATGGAAATATAATGGAAAAATGGGAATAAAACGGTTGACAAAAGACACGAACAGATGTATCATCTTGGTAAAGGGTTTCCAGGAGGTACAGCTATGACGATAGAAGAGATGAAACGGAAGAAGCAGCAGAAGGGCTACAGTTATGCGCAGCTTTCAGCGCTGTCGGGAGTACCGCTGGGAACGCTCCAGAAGATTTTTTCGGGAGATACCGAACATCCGCGGTACGCGACGCTTCAGGCATTGGAGCAGGTGCTGAGGAACCAGGATGACAGGATGGTGCTGAATGACAGCGCCGCGTTTTCTTATGGTATTTTGCAGGAAAAGAAACAGGGCGAATACACGGTTGCGGACTACTTTGCCATACCGGGTGAGATCAGGGTGGAGCTGATCGACGGAGTGATCTATGATATGGGGGCACCGATATTTGACCATCAGAAAATTGCGGGGGAAATATACAGGCAGATTGCAAACTATATCATGGATAACAATAGCAGGTGTGAGGCAGGGATATCGCCGATCGATGTACAGCTCGACTGTGATGACAAAACGATGGTGCAGCCGGATGTCTTCATTCTCTGCAAAAGTGAGATGATTGTGAAAGGAAGGGTGTTTGGCGCGCCGGATTTTGTGCTGGAAGTCATCTCCCCGTCGACAAAGCGGACAGATTATTTCAAAAAACTCGAGAAATATGAAAATGCCGGCGTGCGCGAATACTGGATTCTTGACCCGTATAAAAAGCAACTGCTTGTCTTTTTCTTCGAAGGAGATATCTATGCACAGACGCATGATCTGACAAAGCCGGTGCCGGTAAATATTTATGAAGGGAAGCTGCATCTCAGGTTTGACCATATTTTAAGATGGTGCGGCCATATCAGATAACGAACGGTTTGGAATTACTTTTTGCCTGTAACGGATTGGATGTGATAACCGATGGTACATCAATATGGAATAAGGCGGACAGAGCTGGGAACGCATGACTATCCGAAGCAGCTGTTATCCATGGCAAAACCGCCCGTTGGATTTTATTATAGGGGAGATGTCAGTATCATCAACCAGAACCGGAATATTGCAGTGATCGGCAGCCGGCATGTGTCCGGGCGGGGCATGGAGGCTGCATACCGGACAGGCTATGAGCTGGGCAGGAGAGGGTTCAATGTAGTCAACGGACTGGCTATGGGCTGTGATACACATGCGCTGAGAGGAGCGCTGGATGCGGATGGAAGGTGTGTCGTGGTCATGCCCTGCGGGCTGGAGCAGATTGTGCCGCGCTCCAACACCATGCTTGCGGAGAAGCTGTTGTCCGGCGGGGGATGTCTGCTCAGTGAGTATCCAGTGCGGACACCGGTGCGCAGATATCAGTATGTGGAGAGAGACCGCCTGCAGAGCGGAATCAGTGACGGTGTGATCGTGATCGAGGCAGAGTGCGGCAGCGGTACGATGCACACTGTCAGGTACGCCGTCAGACAGGGAAGGCGGCTGGCCTGTATCGACAGTCAGCTTATGCAGTATTCCTCCGGAAACCGATGGCTTGGGAGTCAGAACGGAGTGCGGGTGATTCGGGATACAGTTGATTTAAATGACTTTATAACCGATATACAGAATGACACTGTTTATAAGCAGGTAACATTTGATGAGATCGGGATGAAATTGAGAGGAGATTGAGAGGAAATGAATTATGTCACATTTCAATCATATATGGAAGCGTTTCGCATGGAGGAAGTAAGCATAATAGGAAAGGACATTTTCCTGGATGGAGCGTGCATTCACGTTGTCGGTATGGGGCGGAAAGAGGAAGGAACCTTTCTTTACCTGTTGGAGGAGCAGCCATTATCGGAGGAAAATCCTGTATGGAAGCCGGATCAGACAAGGCGCGAATCCATGTCGGACTCAGCGGACCGATATGATGGAAAGGCACTGCATATCAACAAGGTGACAACAGGTGGAGAAACGTTTGCGCTTCAAGGCGGAACTGGCGGTAATCTGGCGCAGATGGAGTATGCGGAAGCGTATTTCTTCTTCCAGCAGATGATGGAAAAGGGATGGAGATTATCGGAAGAGTCCCCCTTTTATCACCTGGAATGGAAATGCATGGGGATTGTGACACTGCACCTGAGAGATTCTTATGAAAAGCTTCCTGTGCTGACAGGAGAAATTGAGCGGGTGACCGTGGGACCGACACACAAATCCTATATCATACAAAAGCCTGTGCGGTTAGAGCGCGGGAAGACGGGTCAACTGTCCTTTTTCCTGGAGGAGGGCGGAGAAGAGATCGTCTGCTATATCAATCAGGTGGATATGATGGAGCCTTTGGCGGAAGAACGGAAGCGTTTTGCGGATCCGCAGTATCAGGAAAGAGCACTGCAGCATGTTACAGCAGAAGAATTTGAGCAGATGAAGAAGATGGCTTTGGAGTCAATCGGGGCGGACTGTCCGGAGGGAATGGGATATGTTACAGTGGAGTATGAATGTACCAGAGAAAATCTCAGCGCACAGTTTTATGCCACAAGGTATCTGGACAGTATTCCAGAGCCAAAAAACGGTGCAACTGCAATGCTTATGATGGGAGGCAGGCCGGAGCAGGAAACAGGACCGCACGGGTTCCGCAATCGGTGTGCCGTGATTCAGTACGCGGTTCCCGTTGCGACAGAGGCGTTGGATGCAGAGCTGTTTATGATGACAGAGACGATTCCGGAGAAAGAGGTGGCGGTATGAACCGGTTATCCACGTTAAAGATGCAAGTCGTAGGAAGGAGAAGCGATGAGCGCTGCGGAAATACTAAAAACATACTTTGGTTATGATTCATTTAGAAATGGACAGGAGGAGATCGTTCAATCCATTCTGTCAGGGAAGGATGCGTTGGCCATAATGCCGACAGGCGCGGGCAAGTCGATCTGTTATCAGGTGCCGGCACTGATGCTGCCCGGTATCACAATTGTGGTGTCACCGTTGATCTCTCTCATGCAGGATCAGGTAAAAGCGTTGAATGAAGCAGGTGTCCATGCTGCATTCATCAATTCGTCACTGACAGAGACGCAGATTGCAAAAGCGATGCGTTTTGCTGCGGAAGGCCGGTATAAGATTATCTATGTGGCGCCTGAGCGGTTGGAAACGGCGGGATTTATGCAGTTTGCACAGAATGGAAACATCTCAATGGTCACAGTCGACGAAGCCCACTGTATTTCACAGTGGGGACAGGATTTCAGACCGAGTTATCTGAAAATCGTTGCGTTTATAGACAGTCTGGCAGACCGGCCGATTGTGAGCGCCTTCACGGCAACTGCCACCAGGGAGGTCAAAACAGATATTGAATGTATCCTGAAACTGCAAAATCCCCGGGTTGTTGTCACAGGCTTTGACAGGGAAAATTTGTATTACAGCGTGGAGCATATTGCGGGGAAGCACAAAGATGATTTTGTTCTTGATTACATACAAAAACATGCGGACGAGAGCGGGATTGTATATTGCGCAACGCGGAAAAATGTGGATAACCTGTATGAGAAACTGCTGCAAAGCGGTGTTTCCGTGACACGCTATCACGCGGGAATAGACAATGAGACAAGGAAGAAAAACCAGGATGATTTTATCTATGACAGGGTACAGATTGTCATTGCGACCAACGCGTTTGGCATGGGGATTGACAAGTCCAATGTAAGGTATGTACTTCACTACAATATGCCGCAAAGCATGGAGAACTATTATCAGGAGGCCGGGCGCGCAGGGCGCGACGGCGAAAATGCGCAGTGCATTCTTCTGTTTTCTGCGCAGGATGTGATGATCAACAAATTTCTGCTGGAAAAGAAAGAGTTTGAAGGAATGGCCCCGGATGATATCGAACTGGTCAAACAGAGGGATGTTCACCGGCTGCAGGTCATGGAAGGGTACTGCAAAGCCACCACATGCCTTAGAAATTATATATTGGAATACTTTGGGGAGAAGGCGGCAGCCCCCTGCGACAACTGCGGAAACTGTCACCGGGAATATTACGAGCAGGATATGACATCGGATGCAAAATGGGTAATTAACTGTATCGCTGAAACAAGAGGCCGGTATGGGCTGAATATTGTGACAGGAACCTTGCTCGGCGCAAACCGTGCCAGATTAAAGGAGATAGGCGCCAACACCTACAAATCATACGGGGCTCTGGAGCAGAGGAGTGAGACGGATATCCGGCTGTTGATTGATCAGATGGTGGCGGAAGGTTACATTGTACAGACAAGCGGAGAATACAGTGTGCTTCAGATGGGCGATATCCGTCGGTTAAAAGAGGAAGGCGCACATGTGATTGTCAGAAAAGCGCAGGAGCGGGAGGAGACAGGAAACAGGACGAAGAAGAAAAAGACAGATTCTCTCACAGGTGCAGGATTTGACCTGTTTGAGAGACTTCGCCAGCTGCGTCAGGTCATCGCAAAGGAGGAGGCCATGCCGCCATATATTATTTTCAGTGACAAGACGCTGATTGACATGTGTGCCAGGGTGCCTGAGAATCAGGAGGAAATGCTTGCGGTATCGGGTGTCGGTGAAAATAAGTATCAGAAATATGGAGAGCGCTTTCTCCAGGCGATCGCAGCGTTTTTGTCCGAAAATCCCAATGCAGTTTTCAGCACACAGATTGATGAGGAAGTTGTGCCCACGCCCACTGCGAAAAAGGGGCACAGCTCAATCTCATCTGCAGTGCCGCGAATGTGAAAAAGGTAACAATTACTGCAATCTGGGACTACCTTGTGACAGCGGGACTGACCGCTGAGGAACAGAGGCAGGAAGGCTATACGAAAGTCCAGACAGAACAGGGGCTGAAGCTGGGGATAAAAACCATCGATAAAGTCAGTCAGGGCGGCTATGCATATCAGTTGCTGATGTATCCGGAAACCGTTCAGAGAATGATCGTAGCGTATTTTGCAGAACTAGTATAATCCACGCTAAATACCCTAATGTTTGGCGCAGAATATTTTTCTGAGAGTGCTGCTTCCCAAACGCAGGCGTAGCGGTGGCTACGTCGAGGCTTGGGGAGTAGTGCTATCAGGAAAATAGGCAAGCGAAACATAGGGTTATTTAGTGTGGGTTATACTAGGGACTTGAGGTATGGCAAACGACTATTCCCGTCCCACAGAGCCGTGTTCATACCGCCACTGCCTGGGCGAAATATGGTACACATTCTTAAACGCGCGTGAGAAGTGCAGCTGGTTTGGATAGCCCACTGCATTGCTGATATCACAGATGGACAAGCTGGTGAGTTTTAGGAGCTCGGCAGCTTTTGTCATGCGGTAGGAGATGAGAAATTCCTGTGGGGATTTCCCCATATTTTCGTGAAATATCTTTCCGAAATAACTCCGGTTCAGTCCGCAGGAAGCTGCGATGTCTTCCACGGAAATAGCGTTCTGAAAATTCTGTTCAATAAACGCAATCGCCTCGCGGATATAGAAATCGCGCAGATTGTTTCCGCGGCTGAGCTGCGTCAGGCTGCAGGAGCGGACAAGACTGTCGATAAAGAGATAGAGGTGTCCGATCAGGTGAAAAGGAGATTCCTCCTTGTGATTGACGATATATAACATTTCTGACTTCATTGTCTCGGCAAGGTCTTTGTAGCGCGCCTTGTAGACTGGCTGGTCGGGACTCAGTCCGGTCAGTTCGATCGTCTCCTTTGCGCGCAGCCCGTCAAATTCAATCCAGACGTACTCCCATGGGATTTCGCGGTCAGCGATATACATATTAATCTGGTTCGGAAAGATCATAAATCCCTGCCCGCTCTTGACGGAGTAGTTCACAGATTCTCCTTTGGTATTGTTGGCAATCAGAGTGCCAGTTCCGGAGATACAGTAGTGGAACAGGTAATGATTCCGCGCGGCAGGTCCAAACGAATGAGACGGATCGCACTTCTCCCAGCCAAACTGATATAAACCCATGTCAATAAAATTCTCACTTGGAAAGATGGAAAAAATGACTTCGCTCATGATCATCTGCTCCTTTTCAAATTCGTATGGATGTTACCATTAGTTACGTTTTTATCAATTGCCGCTTGTGATGTGCATTGTCCTTTTGGCTTAACAGGACAGATTGTTATCAGTATATACCATAATGCTAGATGACTTCAAGTAAATATTGCTAAAATAGCATTTTGGTATATAACATGCAAAATGGTGACATTTACGGATAGCATAATGATATGTTATGATAGTGCTATCAAAAAAAGAAAGGAGAAAAAAACATGAAAGGAAACGCAATAGGGCACATTGGCATATCATTATGCTGTATGGCAGCGGCAGCAGGCATTCAGGGATGCGCAGCTTCCGGTGACAGCAACAAGACAGTGATTGAAATCGTCCAGTACAAACCGGAAGCAGCAGGCTACTTTGAGATGCTGGAAGAACAGTTTAATGCATCACACGACGATATTCAATTAAAAATCAGTTCTCCAAACGACGCAATGACAATTTTAAGGACGAGGTTTATCCGTGAGGATTATCCCGACATTATCGGAATCGGAGGGGATATCAACTACTCCTATTTTGTGGATGCTGAGATTCTTGCAGATGTCTCGGATTATGCGGGGCTTGCGGACATCAAGCAGGCATATCGGGATATCGACGAGGCGCTGGAGCTGGTTCCGACGGAGGGGACATACGCAGTCCCGTATGTGGCAAACGCTGCGGGAGTTCTGTACAACAGGGATTTATTTGAGGAGCATGGATGGCAGATTCCGCAGAACTGGACGGAATTCACAGCGCTGTGCGACGAGATTCAGTCAGAGGGGATTCTGCCGTTTTATTTCGGATTCAAAGATACCTGGACTTGTCTGGCACCGTGGAATGCCATGGCGGTCAGTCTCGCACCGGCCGATGTGACCAAACAGGTAAACAGAGGGGAGACGACATTTGCAGAGGAATACAGGGAAGTATCCGAAAAATACCTGGATCTGCTGCAGTACGCTGTGGGTGATCCGTTCGCTTACGGCTACAATGACGCCTGCACAGCGTTTGCCAGGGGAGAGGCGGCAATGTACCCCATCGGAAGTTATGCGATTCCCCAGATTCTGTCTGTGAATCCGGATTTGAATATCGATTCTTTTGTCATGCCGGCAAACGATGACGCAGCCCAAAATACACTCAACTCCGGGATTGACCTTCAGTTTTGTGTGATGGCAGACTGCAAGAACAAGGAAGCGGCATATGAAGTGCTCGATTTCCTCTACGAGGAGGAAAATATCCAGCAGTACATCGACGCGCAGATTGCGATTCCGTGTAAGGAGGGCGATTTTACACTGTCGCCAATGCTCGACGGCATGAATCAGCATATTGCGGAGGGCAGGATGACTGATTACCAGGATCACTACTATCCGTCGGAGATGGCAGTCGACGCACAGATTCAGACGTTCCTGTTACAGAAAGATGTAGATGCGTTCCTGCAGAAATTTGATACAGACTGGCTGCGCTACAACAGAGATATTATCCGTCTCGTACAGGAGTACGAAAAAAATCATGGAAATTAGGAGAAGGGGTGTGCGAATATGAAAAATGAGAGAAAAAGGACATTTTTGCTGATTACGATTCCGATACTGGCACTGTTTGTCTGCTTTAACACAATTCCGCTGATTCGCGGCGTGATATACAGCTTTACCAATTTCAAGGGCTTTGGTACATATGACTGGGTAGGCTTCCGCAATTACATAGACCTGTTTTCTGACGCGCGCGTCGGAAAGTCCTATCTGTTCACGTTCAAGCTTGCGATCGTGACAACCATCGTGGTGAATGTGCTCAGTCTCGCCCTGGCGCTTGCACTGAACAGCAAGATACGGGCAAAGAGCTTTTTCAGGGGCGCGTATTTTCTGCCAAATATCCTGGGAGCGCTTGTTGTAGGCTACATTTTCAACTACTTTTTTACTTATATTCTTCCGGCGTTTGGCTCCATGATCGGTTCTGACTCCCTCAGTTCAAGCATTCTGTCCAACCCGGATTCGGCATGGATTGGCATCATGGTAGTCTGTGCATGGCAGGCCGTTGCGATGAACACAATCATCTACATTTCCGGTCTGCAGACAGTGCCGGAGGATGTGTACGAGGCGGGAGGCCTGGACGGCGCTACCGGATGGAAACAGTTCCGTTATCTGACTTTCCCATTGATTATTCCGTTCTTTTCGATTAATATGGTATTGTGTGTGAAAAATTTCCTGATGGTGTTTGACCAGATCATGGCGTTGACAAAAGGCGGCCCGGCGCAGAGTACGGAGTCCATCTCATACCTGATCTACAACAATGGTATGTCAGGGGGACAGTTTGGTTTTCAGAGTGCGAATGCAGTAATATTCTTTTTGGTGATTGTGACGGTTTCCGTTGCACAAATGAAATTTACCGGTAAGAAGGAGGAGCAGCTATGATGAAGGAAGGTATGACGAAGAAAACAAACTGGACTGCAATGGTCGTGCTGATTTTAGGTCTTTCTGCGATCGCTTTTCCGCTGTATATGACGCTGATTATTGCGTTTAAGCAGCCCTCGGAAATGACAACCAGTGTCAGCGGAATTTTATCACTGCCCAGGACATGGAGCCTCGACAACTTTAGAGAGGCAATGCGGGTGACAGACTTTTGGAACTCCCTCAAAAACAGTCTGCTGATCACGATACTGACAGTTGCGCTGTCCATCATCATTCATTCCCTGATGGGATATGCACTGGGAAGAAATAAGAGCCACAGCAAATTCTACAGCTTTGTCTATCTGTTTATTGTCAGCGGTATGTTTGTTCCGTTTGCGATCCTGATGATGCCTCTGGCAAAGCAGACTGCAGAGATGGGGCTGGCAAACTGGTTTGGCGTGATCCTTTTGTATGTCGTATTTTATATGCCGATGAATATCCTCCTGTATTCGGGATATCTTGTCAATATTCCGATGGCGCTGGAGGAGGCTGCGAAGGTGGATGGGGCATCGACATGGAGAACGTACTGGAAGATCATCTTCCCGATCATGCGGCCGATGCATGCGACTGTGGCAGTTCTGACAGCCCTGTCCGTCTGGAATGATGTCATGACACCGCTTGTGATCATGGCAGGTTCCGAGCAGAATACGCTGCCCCTGGCACAGTTAAACTTCCAGACTCAGTTTGGAACGAATTACAATTTGGCATTTGCATCGTATCTGTTGTCATTGATTCCGATTTTGATTTTCTATGTAATCTGTCAGAAACAGATTTTGAACGGCGTAGTAAACGGTGCGGTAAAATAAAAATTTGGTGTATTTAGGAGAAAAGAAGTATGGCAATTCAGTACCAACAGGAAAAACAATTATTTACATTGAACACAGAACATACAACTTATCAGATGAAGGTGGATTCGCTGGGTTTCCTGTTACATCTGTATTATGGGGCGAGAGTGTCCGGGAATATGGACTATCTCTTGACCTACTATGACAGGGGGTTTTCGGGGAACCCGGCGGATGCCGGGAATGACAGGACGTATTCCATGGATGCCCTGCCGCAGGAGTATCCGCAGGCGGGGACGGGAGACTACCGCAACACGGCCCTTGTGATACGCAATGCAGATGGTTCTGAGTACTGTGACCTGCGCTATGTCAGCCATGAGATCAAGAGGGGAAAATATGCGTTAAAGGGGCTTCCTGCTGTGTATGCGGCTGACGGTGAGGCGGAGACGCTGGAGATCCTGCTGGAGGATTCAGTCAGCGGGGTGCAGGTAAAGCTTTGGTATGGTGTGCTGGAGAAGGAGGACATCATCACGAGAAGCGCTGCGGTCGTCAATCGTGGTGCAGAACGGATCTGTGTGGAGAAGGGGGCATCGGCGTGCCTGGATTTCATAAGCGGAGATTATGACTTGATCAGTTTTTACGGCCGGCATGCGATGGAGCGTAATTTCCAGAGGACGGGGATTGCGCACGGATGCCAGATGATTGGAAGCCGCAGGGGGACTTCCAGTCATCAGTACAATCCGGCGGTGATCATTGCGGATAAAAATGCGACGGAGGACACAGGGAGCTGTTATGGTATGGTCTTTGTCTACAGCGGCAATTTCATGTGCGAGGCGGAGAAGGACCAGTATGGGCAGACGAGAGTCCTGATGGGACTGCACAGCGACCTGTTCCACTATCCGCTTGGGAAAGGGGAGACGCTGGTGATACCAGAGACCATTCTCACCTATTCGGCACAGGGATTTGGAAACCTGTCCCGAAAGTACCATCACTGTATCAAAAAACATCTCTGCAGGGGAAAGTACAGTCAACAGTCGAGACCTGTACTGATCAACAGCTGGGAAGCGGCGTATTTTGATTTTGACGGCGAGACGATCTACAGTCTGGCAAAGGAAGCGGCTACGCTCGGCATCGATATGGTGGTGATGGATGACGGATGGTTTGGAAAGCGGGACGACGACGACAGCGGTCTCGGCGATTGGCAGGTCAACGAGGAGAAACTGGGCTGTTCTCTGGGAGAATTGATTGAGCGCATCAATGCGGTCGGGATAGCATTCGGCATCTGGATAGAGCCGGAGATGGTATCGGAGGACAGTGCGCTTTACCGGCAGCACCCGGACTGGGTGATACAAGTGCCGGGGAGAAAACCAGTTCGAGGAAGAAATCAGCTGGTGCTCGATTTTTCCAGGGAGGACGTGAGAAACTGTATTTTTGACCAAATCTGTGGTGTGCTGGATCAGGGGAAGATTGAATATGTGAAGTGGGATATGAACCGGAATCTCACGGATATCTATTCTTTGCAGAGCGATCAGGGAAAGGTCACTTATGACTATGTGCTTGGTGTATACGATTTTCTTGAGAAGCTGATACAGAGGTACCCGGATCTGCTGATAGAAGGCTGCAGCGGCGGCGGCGGCAGGTTTGATGCAGGCATGCTGTATTACACGCCGCAGATCTGGTGCAGTGACAACACCGATGCGATTGACCGGCTGAAGATTCAGTTCGGAACCTCCTTCTTTTATCCGGTTTCTGTCGTCGGTTCCCATGTGTCTGCGGTGCCAAACCATCAGACGGGAAGAAACACCAGCCTGCGCACAAGGGGAGTGGTGGCGATGGCAGGTACTTTTGGATATGAACTGAATCCTGCGGCGCTCTCCGATGAGGAAAAGGAAGAAATCAAGGATCAGATTGCAAGTTACAAAAGATATGAGACATTAATCTGCCAGGGGGATTACTACCGTCTGTCCAATCCGTTTGAGGACGAGTATGTAGCGTGGGCGTTTGTGTCGGAGAACCAGAAACAGGTGCTGCTGAATGTGGTGATGCAGGAGAACCATGGAAATATGACCGTGAGCTATGTGCGGTTGAAAGGTTTGAAACCGGATGCGGTCTATCAGGATACGGAAACCAGTGCTGCGTATTACGGTTCCGCACTGATGGAGGCAGGGATTCCGATGCCAGTCCAGCTGGGCGAGTATCAGGCGTATCAGAAATACTTTGTATGTGCAGGAGATGTGGCAGAATCGACGGAACAGAGGGTCTGAAACGGATTGAATAAAATCGACGAAATAGAGAATCGAGCAGGGGAGAGAACAACTCCACTGCTCGATTTTGTCTGTAGGTATCCTGTGATTTATTGCGCTTGTCCGCTCAATCGCTGCCGGATCTGTTCTGATTCTATCGAGAGGTCATACACTTGCTTTGCGACACGCTGGATTTCGGAGACCTGTTCCTGCATGGAATCCGCGATGTCCTGTGTGACATTTGCCGTATTCTGCGAGACATCCTGTATGTGGTCGGCTGCGTCCACCATGGCGTGGTCAAGCTCCTGCATTTCTGCCACGAGGGTTTCCATCTCACCGACGGAATCTTTTGTGATCTGTGCAAGCGACTGGAAGTTCCCAAAGGATTTCTCCACAAAATCGACCATCTCTGTCTGCTTTTGGATGTCTCCCCTGATCTCCTGGATATTTTCCACCGTTCTGACGATGTCCCTGCAAAGCTCCTTGATGATATTTTCGATATCCTGTGTGGCGGCCTGGGAATCAGCGGCAAGTTTTCCGATTGATTCCGCGACAACCATAAAACCTCTTCCGGCTTCCCCGGCGCGCGCGGCTTCTATGGAGGCATTCAGAGACAAAAGTTCCGTCTCCTCCGAGATTTCATTGATTGTGGTGATGATTCCCGCTATGCGCCGGGAGTGCTCGTCCAGTTTCATAATGTTGGAATACGATTCCTCCATTTTTTGTTCTGTGACCGTGTTGCTGTTTTTCAGGCCTGCGACACTTTGAGCGCCCTGCTCGCCTGATTTCATGGTGTCTCTGGCATTATGCAGAAGGGATTCGCTTTTACTTTGCAGTTCCCTGAATTTCTCTTCGAGGTCCGCTGCGCGTTCCACCACGTTTCTGGCATCTTCTGTCTGGTCATGGGTGCCCTGCGCAATCCGCTCGACAGACTGGTGTGTGCCGTCGATATCCCCTGCAATGTCCTTCAGTCTGTCAGAGCCTTCCACAACTCTGGTGGTAAACTCTGTTACCGTGACAAGGATTCCGGCCATTTTCCCGGTGAGATTGTTAAAGCTGCGCGACAAAATGCCAAGTTCATTCGGGATGGTTTCATTGGCTCTGTTCTGGAAGTCTCCGTTTGCGGCATCGCTGATCAGCTTTGTGACGGACACTACCGGATTGACCAGCCTGCGCGCGACGATGACAATAATGAAAACCGCGAGGATGATCGCAGCAAACACAATCGCAACAGAGATGAGCGCAGTGCGGTACACAGAGGACATTGCCGCCGTTTTCTCCCTGAGCGTGATGACGGACCAGGAATCGGAGTCGCCTTTTAATGGAATGGGGGCATAACTTGCGTAGTACGTGTCGCCGTCGCATATGATTTTCGTGCTTCCGGTGCCGCCGGACATCGCGTCCGCAATCACCTGCTGATACGCTTCCGAGATGAGAAATGTCTCTTCTTTTGTAACAACGTTACCGTCCGCATCTGTCACGGCATTGCCGTTTGCATCGGTCTCAGATACCGTCCGTTTCAGCGTCTTGTAATTATACTGCTGCTCAATCTGCTGATTGTCAGGGTGCGCAACGACCACGCCCTCACCGTCTATGACAAAAGAGATCTCACCGTTTTCCGGATCTGAAAAATTTTCGATAATATCCTGCAGATAGTCAAGCTTTAAATCCACAGCAAAGATACCGATAATGCTGCCGGCATCGTACATAGGAAAGAAGATGGACGCGCAGGGCATGCCCGTGTTGACAGAATAATAGGATTGTGAGATAAAGGATTTCTTTTCGTTCATGGTCTGTGTAAACCACCAGCGTGTCGAGCGGTCTGCCAGCTCACCCGACGAACGCCCTGTCTGCATACCGTCGGCTCCCTGTATATACAGAAGCTCTAGGTAGGTATTCCTCGCGACACAATCTGCGAGAATCGGTGTCTGTATGTCTGTATCCATCGTCAGGATGCTCGGATTCACGGCAAGCTCTTCCGTCACAGCATAAGCGCCGTCAAGAAATGTGCCGATTTCGCCTGCCATCAGTTTTGACTGTCCCTGTTCCCGCTCATAGATATCTTTTTCATACGAGTTAAAAAACATGGCTGTCATCACTGACACAAGTGCTGCGGCAAGGATACATACGATCAGCAGTACGGGTACAAGAAGCTGTCGGAATATACTTCCCTGTTTCATAGTGCGCCTCCAATCTTAGGAATGGTTGATAAATAACTTGTGCATCGCTTCTTAAATTATGGTTGTGGATTTGGGTTTCAGTTGTGCTTATATTTATTGTATCATAGAGTATTGGTATTTGTTAAGATTTCACACTTCAATTATACAAAAAAAAGCTTGTCTTTACAATAAAATTCACATTAAAGAATAGCGATTGCGTCTTGCAGGATATCGCGGTATAATAAAAAGCAATACAGGCAGAATGTATCAGGAGCAGAACAATGTCAAATCAGTGGCAGAATGGAGGGACTCTGATGGAGGAGACGGGGAGTGAAAGGGCAAGTACGGAAGAAAAGACGATAGAAAGGCTGTATGACGATGGAAAAAATATTGTATGTAACAGATTTGGACGGCACGCTGCTGAATAAAAACAACCGTATTAATCCCAAAAGCATAGAGATCATCAATGACCTTGTGGAAAAAGGAATGCTGTTTACTTATGCAACTGCGCGGTCGCTGGTGTCCGCTTCCGTGGTGACAGCGGGATTGTCGACAAAGATACCGGTTATCGCTTATAATGGGGCGTTTATCCTTCAGCCTGCAACGGGTGAAATCTTGTCACAGGAACGATTTCGCAAGGAAGAAATGAACTGTGTGGCAGATGTATTAAATGAGTATAATATCAGTCCGTTAGTATATTCTTATATTCAGGGCATCGAAAAGGTTTCATGGATTCCTGAGCGGGAAAACGAGGGCATCAGGCGGTATCTCGACATGCGGAAAGGCGATAGGCGGCTTCATCCTGCTGCGAATCAGGAAGAATTGTACCAGGGCGAAATATTTTACTTTACATGTGTCGGGGAGAAGAGTGAGCTGCAGCCGGTCTATGACATTTTCTCGAAAAATGTGCGGTATCGCTGTACGATCCAGCAGGAATTGTACCGCCCGGAGTATTTTTGCGAGATTATGCCAGTCGGAGCGACAAAAGCGCATGCAATTGAGAAGCTAAAGAAAATTTGGAGCTGCGACAAGGTAATCTCCTTTGGTGACGCAATCAACGATATTCCGATGTTTGAGATATCGGATGAGAGTTATGCGGTGGAGAATGCGGTGGAAGAATTGAAAGCAGTCGCCAGCGGGATCATTGAGAGCAATGAAAATGACGGAGTGGCAAACTGGCTGAAGGAACATTACAAAGATGACATACATAAATAAATGCCTAAAACGGAGTGATTCAGAAAATTGTCAAAACTACTGTCATAAAATGTAGAATATGTGAGGTTTATCATGAGAAAAATATTAGTTACAGGCGGAACGATATTTGTCAGCAGATATGCCGCGGAATATTTTGCAGGCAAGGGGGATGCGGTCTATGTGCTGAACCGGAATCATCGCCCGCAGCCCAGCGGAACCATTTTGATTGAAGCGGACAGACATCAGCTTGGGGATGTGTTAAGGCAGTATGCATTTGATACGGTGTTGGATGTCACTGCATACACCGGGGAAGACGTGTCTAATTTGCTTGACGCACTCGAAAACGCAGGACAGGACATTAAGGATTATGTGTTGGTCAGTTCCAGCGCCGTGTACCCTGAGACATTGCCGCAGCCGTTCGCGGAAAGCCAGCAGACCGGCCCAAACAAATACTGGGGAGCCTATGGCACCAACAAGATTTGTGCGGAGGAGGAATTGGTAAAAAGGGTTCCCAATGCATACATACTCCGCCCTCCATATCTCTATGGGCCGATGAATATTGTATACCGTGAGGCGTTTGTGTTTGAGTGTGCAGACCTAAACCGCAAATTTTATCTTCCGAAAAAGGGTGATACGGAACTGCAGTTCTTCCATGTCCGTGACCTTTGCAGATGCATGGAAGCCATATTGGACAAGCACCCGTCAAACCATATTTTTAATGTCGGGAATGCGGAAGGCATCACGGTGCGGGAGTGGGTAGAACAGTGCTATCGCGCAGCAGGGCGCACGGCTGCGTATGTGGAAGTGTATCAGGATATCAACCAGAGAGCTTATTTTAGTTTTTATGACTATGAGTACCAGCTTGATGTGTCCAGACAGGGGGAGCTCATAGACACCACGATTCCATTGGAAGAGGGGCTGAAAGAATCCTATCTCTGGTATCAGGGACACAGGGATGAGGTGGCGCGGAAAGGATATATCGAGTATATAGACAGGATGTTTGCTTACTAATTAAAACAAAGGTTCTGCAGTTGGATTCCTCCTAAACTACCAGTTGTTTTACAACACAGGATTGAAAGGATATGATAAATGTATCAAATGGTAAAGGAGGAATTCTAAATGTTACAACAAATTGGTGAAAATATCAGCACGTTCCGGCAGAACCAGAACATGACGCAGGAGGAGTTTGCATCGAGGCTCGGTGTGACGCCGCAGGCCGTCTCGAAGTGGGAGAGGGGGACAAGTCTCCCTGACATCACGCTAATCTCCGGCATCTGCAAGCTGTTAAAGGTGCATGCAGACGTCCTGCTGGGGATTACAGTCATGCCGATCAGCGAGGATGGAGACTCTCTGGAGGAGAAGCGAATCAGACAAAACCTGATCGCGGAGCCGCTGCGCATCGAAGTGGGGCTGGGTCTGGTTCCCTGCGTTGCAGAGGGCTTGAAAACGGACTATGTGAATCAGTGCCGCAGGAAACTTGCCGCCGAGACGGGAATGCTTCTGCCGATTGTCAGGATTTTGGACGCGGAGGGGCTGATGGAGAATGAAGTCCACATTTTATCCTATGATCAGGTATTACTGCAGAAGAGATATGAAAAGAAACAGTCAGAAACAGAGCTGCAGATGTATTGTTTCATTATTGATGAGGCAGTGCGATTGTGCAGGGAAAATTATGACAGGATACTGAACAAGCAGCTTGTAAAATGTCTGTTGGACAATCTGCAGGAGCAATACCCGGGAGTGCTGGACGGTCTGGTGCCGGACAGGGTAAGCTATTATGAGGTCATGCAGCACCTGCGAAGCACAATCAAAGAAAAAGGCAATATCCGTGACTTGATACACATTATGGAAGCGCTGGAGCGTAAGTGTTTGACTTCCGATACTGCAGCGGCGTCATGCCTGTCTGCTGTTTAAACTGTTCACTCAGATTTCCGGTATGGAGATAACCGATTTCTAAGGCTATTTCCGTAACGGATTTTTTTGTGTTGAGCAGTAAATCCTGCACATGGCGGATACGGATTCTTGTCAGGTATTCCGAATAGGATTTTCCAAGCTGTGCGTGAAACAGTCTGGAAAAGTGGGAAGCAGAGTAACCGGACAGAAGCGCCACCGTCTCAAGAGAGGGATTTTCCTGATAGTGCTGTTCCATATAGTAAATTGCATCAATAATTGGCGGCGTGAGGGGTGTCTTGTGGATAATCGGATCTGCATTCTGGTGTTCGTCCTCTGCGGCATTGTTGGAAATTCGGTTGTTCAGCACGGCAAGCAGAAGATCGCAGAGTATCCATTGAAGCCGAATCTCTTTATAAGGGGAGTCAGACTCAAATATTTCGTGCATTTCCTGAAAATATAATAAAATTCGGTTGTTTATTGGCGGGGAAAAGCGGTTGAATAGCTGGGAATAGATTTCTTCCAATACATTTTGCCCCAAAGCATCCGTAAGCGGTTTGACAAAATCCGGTTTGAATTTGACGAGATAGGAGATGTAGGGCACATTGGAGAGTGGAAACGTTCTGTGATAGATATAGGGCGGCATTGTACCGACCATGTTCGCACGCAGGGCAAAAGAACAGTCAGGCGTGATAGTCAGTCTGTCTCCAGAGATCTGATATCCAATTTCGTAGTAATCGCTGGCTGCCTCCAATGTAGGCATCGCATAATCGGAAGCCAGAGACCTCTTTGCGATAGAAAAACGAATGTCAGCAGGCATAGGAAATGGCATGATAAAACCTCCTTCACAAAATTTCAAGTTTGCTCTTTTTACAGGTCAGTATAGCATAAAAATGTAAAAATAAAAAGTATTTACGCAATTATTCGAAAGAAATTTATAATTTCTTGATATATAATAGGAAACAGGAGGAGGTGTTACCTATTGAGAAGAAATGTTTTTCTGAAAAATATGTTTCATTACTGGTACATGCCGCTCATCGGAGTCACGCTGGCCAGCCTGTTGAATCTGGCTGTAGTGAGGGGCAATGAGGTAATCAGTGCGGTGATTGATCAGATGCTTGCGGGAGATCATGTTGTCTTTGGCAGCTTTCTGGCAGAGTTTGCAGTGCTGACGATTCTGGGTTTTGCAGCGGCATTTGCTGCGACAGCTGTCAGTGGAAAGTACGGTGTACTGGTGTCTGTGCGCTATCGCCAGCAGGTAGCGGAGAAGTTGTATCATATGGAATACCAGTATTTTGATGAGCACAATTCCGCTTCGGTCATCAACAAGGTCAATGCAGACTTAAATGAGGCGGAGCGATTCTTAAACGAGACGTTTGTGATGCTTATAGCGGATGTGGTGGCAGTTGTCATCTATGCGGATTATGTGAGGAGACTCAATGTGAAACTCTTCATATTAGTGCTGGTCTGTTATCCGCTTGTCCTCTGGATCGCCAATAAGCTGGTAAAGAAAATTTACAGCCTGACGATGACATACCGTGAAAAGTCTGACGCTATTACCGGAATCGCGCAGGACGCACTCAAGGGGATTTTGATAGTGCGCAGCTTCGGGTTGGAGCAATACTTTCAGAATAAAATGCATGCTGCGACACTGGACCTGGTGGACAATGAGGAGAAACGCGCTAAGATTTCCAACACAGCGATGTTAATCAGGAAGTTAATACAATGGATTCCGAATATTTTATGCGCAGTGTATTCTGTGGTTCTCGTCATGCAGGGAAATCTGAGTATCGGTGAGCTTCTGGCATTTATCCTTGTGCTGGGCAAATTGGTAGAATCCTTTATGGGACTTCCGTTTAACATGGTGGATGCTGCGGAGAGTATCGTGAGCATACAGCGCGTGGAAGAGATTCTGAGAACCAGCGAGGAACCCTATGGGAGCGGTAAAGCGCCTTTGGATGAAGAGATTGTGCTTGCTTTTGATAACCTGACATTTGGATATAACAATACGCAGACCGTTCTTGAAAATGTGAATTTTGAGGTGCGAAAAGGAGAAAATGTAGCATTTGTAGGTGCGTCGGGCGGCGGAAAAAGTACAATTTTTCATTTGCTGTGTGGATTTTACAGGGCGCAGGCCGGAGAGTATCGACTGTATGGAAGAAACTTTGCTGACTGGGATAAGGAGAAAGCAAGGGAACAATTTGCACTGGTGTCACAGAATGTCTTTCTGTTCCCCACAACGATCGAGGAGAATGTCCGATACGGGCGGTGGGATGCATCGGAGGCGGAGATTGTGGCGGCCTGCAAGGAGGCGGAAATTCATGCGTTTATAGAAAGCCTTCCGATGAAATACCAGACTGTAGTGGGTGAGCGGGGAGCGATGCTCTCTGGTGGACAGCGGCAGCGCATTGCTATTGCGAGGGCTATTTTAAAGGACGCACCGATTCTGCTTCTGGATGAACCGACATCTGCCATCGATGAGGGGACAGAGAAGGAGATTCAACAGGCGATTGCCAGGGTGAGGGAAGGCAGAACGTGTCTCACGATTGCCCACCGCCTGTCGACGATACAGGATGCAGACTGGATATTTGAGGTGAAAAATAAAAACATTGAGGAGGTGGGAACGTATGATCAGTACCTGGAAACGATTCTGTAGGACAATGCGCGTGATGGGGAAACGGCGCTTTTTGTACTATGGCGCTATTCTGGGGATGAGTGTTGGCATGGCGATGTTTTCCGTGCTCTGCTCCCTGCTGATGAAGGGGGTGGTAGACATTTCCCAGTCGGGAGATTACCACAGCCTTGGCATCACAATTGCTGGGATTGTGGCGGCAGGTATCGTGTCGCTGCTCGTATACCGCAAGTCCGCTGTCATCTACAATGTGGAAGCGAAGCGCGTGTACGGTGTCCTATATGAAAAAATACTAAATCTGGAGATGGATTTGCCGTATGCATATTATGAGAAACACCATAGCGGGGAAATCATGTCAAAGGTGTCCTATGATCTGGGAAGAATGGGAGACGTATATGGTTCCCGTTTTCGGCGGATGATCATGCCGTTTCTGGAAGTTGTCGTATTTTTGATTCCCATGTTGATACTTAGTCCGCAGCTCACGCTGTGCCTTGTGGGAGTCAATGTAGTGATGCTGCTCTTCAATATGGTCTTGGCAGAGCCGCTTCGGAAGGTCAGTCAGGAGTTGTCGGGAATTAACAACAGTATGACACAGAAACTTTCTGACCTTCTGCAGGGAATGGAGCAGGTGCGGATGTTTGCGCGTGGCAGAGAGACTGTTCAGGAATACATACAGTGCAGTCGGCGTTATGCCAGAAAATCAAATGGGAGGATTCTGATATTGTCAGGATTGGAGAGTGCAAACAGAGGATTTGATCTGCTTTGTTCCCTGATATTTCTGGCGCTCGGCGTGTTGTTTGTGCAGAAGGGATACACCACACTTGGCGCGCTGGCAGCAATTTATACGTTGTATGGAAGCTTTTCTGCCCAGTTTCTGCAGATGAACAAGTATATGCCAGAACTGGTGGCGTATTTGACATACGCGCAGAATATCTTTGATCTGCTGGAAGAAAAGCGGGAAGAGAAGAACTGGTATACGAAGGAGGAGAGCAGCGGCGTGGACAAGAGCGCTGATGATACATGGATGATTTCGATGGACAAGGTTGGATTTTCCTATGGAGAAAATCCTGTTCTGGAGGATTACTCCCTTGTGGTGCAGCGCGGTGAATGCGTGGCACTCACCGGGGCATCTGGCTGTGGCAAGTCCACAGTGTCAAAGCTTTTGTTGGGGCTGTATCCGATTGAAAAAGGATCCATCAGTGTTATGGGAAATTCTGTCAAACACATGACAAACAGGGATTTGAGGGATTTCTTTGCCTATGTTCCACAAGAGCCGTATCTGTTTGAAGGAACAATTCTCGAAAATATACAGATGGGAAATCTGAGCGCGGAGAAAGAGGACATTATAGAGGCTGCCAAAGTGGCAAACGCCCATGCATTTATATTGAATCTGGAAAACGGATATGACACACAGGTAGGAGAGCGTGGGAATCGGCTTTCTGGCGGACAGCGTCAGCGTATTGCCATTGCGCGTGCGATAATCAAAGGAGCACCGATTCTGCTGTTGGATGAGGCGACCTCGGCGTTGGACAATGAGTCGGAGCGGCTTGTCAATGAGGCCATACGCAGACTGCATGGGCGCAGGACAATTCTGATGATTGCCCACAGAACTTCCACAATTCAGATGGCAGACAGAGTCTGCAGTATTGATTAGTCAGATTTTTCTCCTTCAATTAAATAGTCGCAGGTGACGCCAAATATGTGGGCGAGAGCCCGGATCTCAATATCGGTCACATACCGCTTGTTCGTCTCTATGCGGGTAATGACATTTTTGTCCATGTCATATCCTGCAAGTTGAAGCTCGCGTGATAAATCCCGCTGGGATAGATAGTGTTTCTTTCGCAGGGCAATGAGACGCTTGCTGATTAGATTCTTTTCACCGGAACTGGTTTTGGGCTTGGGCATAGTTCAACCTTCTTTCTGTCATTTTCTGCGCTTTCACTGCGCATCATTTTTACAACCTATTATGATAGATTTTAATGGAAAAATTCATCATGATAGGTTGTAAAAACGGGACAAACAGAATTATCTTGCAAAAAAGACTACGCAGTGCGTAGTCTTTTGAACAAACGGTTATGTGGTATTGATAGAAAGTGTTTTTAAGCCTTTGTCAATTCGATAATTTTCTTCATATCAGAGATGAGTTCATTGGAATAAGCTGCGGCCTCATTGTATATCTGTCTGGCTTTTCCGTATTCCCGGCGGTTGATTGCATCAATGACATGGCGGCCATATGTATGAAACTTTTTGTGTTTGCCACCCAGATCGTTCCAGATTGGGAGGACACCCGGAATATCGGGAGTGATGGCATAGTAAAAATGTCCAAACCCGCATTTGGAAGAATCCAACTGAAGCGGTATGACAGTCTGACTGTCAACAATTTTTTTGAGGTTGCCAAGCCATGTCTGATGAGAGGAAATAGCGGTGTTCATATATTGGATGAACTCTTGATTTTCCATATGATAAAAGGCATCCTTTGACATCGCTCCCATTTTCTTTACAGAGTCATCAAGCGTTTCTTCGATATTGACAACAGGTTCTGTCGCTTGTTTGAGGTCACGGCCAACGGTACGCATAAAATCTGTACTGTCATTCAATTGGTTCTCCATCTCCGCCATGGAGCTGCTGATTTCTTCGCTGACAGATGCCATGGAGCTTATGGAATCATTAATTTCCGCAATATTTTTCTTGCTTTTGTCGTTCAATTCCCATACAGTTGTAATTTTATCTGCCATAGAGTTTAGAGACTGAATCGTGCTGTCAGAGCTCTGTACACTTTTCCTGGAGGCGTGTTTCATGTTTTCTACAAAAGTGCTCATATCCTTTGTCAGCTTCTGGGTTTCCTCTGCGAGCTCTCTGATTTCGCCGGCAACGACTGCAAACCCTTTTCCGGCTTCACCAGCTCTGGCAGCCTCCACAGAGGCATTTAGCGCCAGCAGGTTTGTCTGCAGAGATATGGTATCAATTCCAGAAAGAATGGAACTGATATGCGTGATGATATTCATCAGCTCATCCATATCAGACTGCATTTCACCGGCAGCGGTAATCGTCTGTGTAGAGAGTTCCTTGATGGACGTCAACTCTTCCTGCCCTTCCTCGATCTTCTTAAACACGTCGTCCGTTTTCTCGGAAATCTGAATAATGGTATTGGTCAACTCCTCCTGTGGGTTGTTAGCGCTTCCAGAGGTTGCCCCGAAAATTGTTTCTGTAGCTTTCGCAATTTTATTGGATATGTCAATAATTTTTTGCGTTTGATGCTGCATTGTCAGGTCGAGAGAGCTGATTTGCATTACTGCGTTGATATTTTTGTCAAATACTTCTGCAAACTGCTTTCTGCCATTTGACAATCTGTTATAAATGTTATTCAATTCAGGCTCTCTGGAGTAGTCAGCCCGTTTCAGTTCTGAGACTGCTTTCATAAGTACTGTTTTTCTTTTTCCGGTTATCATTAATACATCTCCGTTTCTTCTTATATTAATAAATCTGAAATGAAATATTCCTACTTATATCTTACGTGATTTTTGAGTTTTTTCAAGTACTTTCTTAAATATTTAACAAGATAGAAATAATTGCCATTACTGTTTGCACGAAATATCACACCTTTCCCGGACTGCGATCTGCGCGTTTCAGAGTTAAAATAATTGGTAAAATCAGGATTCCGCAGAAGAAATTGCTTACACCATGGATACAGTCAAAAGGAAGCCCTGCAATAATCCATGCAATCATTTTCTGAAAACTCAATCCGTACAGAAGCGCCTGTGCGGGAGCATACAGTGTGCCATACAGAAAACCATGTGCGGCACAGACAAACATATATATGATTGGCTGTAATTTTTTTGGCATGTTCACTGGAAGGAGCATGACAGCACCCCACAGGATAGCCCACAGGTATAGATAGGGTATCCACCATGTCGCAAATCCGTTGAACACACCGGTTAGCAGGACATAGACATAGATGGGGTACAGTGCCTTTTTTCTGTAAACCACTGTGAAAGCAATGGTAAACACACCAATCAAGTGGATGTTTGGCGCAAACTCCATGATGAGCTTAGAGGCATACATGACAGAGCCAAGCATGGCAAATACAACGATTTCTCTGGTCGTAGGTTTCATAGTTATTCGACCTTGAAAGCGTAGCTGGCCCCATCTGTGATTGGTGTGGAATCAACGCCTGTTGTGGCATACTCTCCATCGATATAGAATGCCCAGTATTTTCCATCTTTGTCATAATCGACGGTAATGTCATTCACTGTTTTGACATACAGACCAAATTCACTGTCGTCTCCAGCGATTAAGCCAAGTTCTAACAAAGCCGCTCCGACGGTTTCTTTGTCTGTGTGGATCTCGTACTCTGTCAGATTTCCATCCAGATCTGTCACAGCAAAGATAAAATGTGTACTTCCCTCTCCCAGCACAGAAGCGTCTGATGCTGCATTTTCATTTGATGTGGATGCAGGAGGCGTCTCATTTTCGGGACTGCTGTTGCAGCCGGCTATTGAGACTGCCATAGCGACAGCAAGCACGGTGCAGAGGATGTGAGATACTACTTTTTTCTTAAAATTTGTTTTCATGGTTCAATCTCCTTTTTCTTATGATTTTTATACCAAAATGATATGGAATACAATGCAGCAAACAACAAAATGCTTACAATCGAAACAATAACGCCTGGCACAAAGCCCTTTGGAAAATAGTTCAGGGCGATTGTGTGGGAGCCCTCATCGAGATAAGTGCCGATAAAGGTGTCCTCAAATAAATCCATGTCCGTCTCGACACCATCGACGTACAGCGTCCACCCGGGGTCATATGGAACAGAGAGAACGAGTTGACCGGAGGCGGTGACATCAATGTGCCCGGTTAAGGATGTCTCGTCGTAGCAGTCAACAGTCATTGTCTGCTGACTTAACAGAGAGACAAACTGCGCAAGAGCGGGTTCGTTTACCTTGTATGCGGTCAGATTAAGGCTTTCACCGTTCTCGGAATTGAGGGATAGCGTCTCTCCTGCGCCATGATAGCCAAGATCCAGAATGTATTTCTTCTTAATCTGACTAAAACTCCTGGATTCCTCCTCGTAATTCATTTTGATTGTATCAATTCTGGTGTTTGTTGTGTAAGCGTAATAGTGCGCGTCCTCCTCGATGTAGATCTCGGCATGATCGCCATTGGAATAAATGTCAATGCCAAGAAAAACATCGTCGCTGACACCGAGATGGTGAACCAGCTTATTTTGACGCTGGAGTGGATTGAGGTGTTTGTCATCCGTGTCCTCCTCGTGAATATTCTCCGCAACCTCCTCCGCATCATTGAAAGGCGCGTTCACGGAGGTAACCATATATCCAAGCGGAAGTGAATAGTTGTTTTTGTACAGGTACAAATTCCCTTCTTTGTCCACAAGTTCAAACAGATTGTCGAAGCCTCTGTCCAGAGTGTATAACATGTACCGGGTGGACAGGAGAGCAGCGGTTACAGGGGTAGCGCCCTCGTAGCAGTAATTGACGCGGCTGGCCCGCATACCATACTTTTCATAGAAGTCTGACACAAGCGAGTTCAGCGTGGAAGAAAAGTAGGAAGCGCCCTGAAAACCGATGAGCATTGCGTCATTCTGCGTCCTGCGCGCAAATTTTTCAAATCGAAAAAAATCGTACTGTTCTTTTTGGACGGTTCTGTCAGTAAGGGTCTGATAGGAGTCATAGTTGGAGAGGTAGGTGGTTCTTGACACCGTGGGGACACTTGTAAGGTAAGTGTTTACACCAGACTCTGCAACGGTCACCAAAATTGCGCAGAAACACATCAATCGCGGAATACTTCTGTGGTTTCTGCTGCATTTCTTATAATAATAAATCAAACCAGCATAAATTAGTAAAAAGATTCCTGTCACAAGAAAGCAGGCATCCGTAAAAGCGTCATCCGTCGCTATTTTTTCACAGAATAGCAGGAAAAAGAACACGCCCGCAAATACGGCTCCTATGATATTTTTGGAGTATTTCTGTATGTGCAGAAAGGCTTCATAGCACACAGTGAGCAGCAGCAGAATATACAAAAAGGACTGTCTCGCAGGCAGAGAGTCGGGATAATTCAGTCCATGCCATATAAAATTCAGCATATTCGTCGAGAAGCTGATCAGCATAAAAGCGAGCAACAGCAGCTTTGGAAGCTTTTGCCGCAAAGGAATTTTTTTCTGTAACAGATACAGTGGCAGCAGGACAAAGACAAAGACGCCACAGTAAATATTTGGCCAGTGGTCAAGTCCTGTCTCAACAGTCACATTGAAACAATGTCTGGCAAGCATATCAATCACAGGAAAATATGTTTTCAGCTTGCTTGGAAAGTTAATGTCGCTAAACTCGGTAAAACGAAGTGCGGCGAGCTCCGGCAGAAGCAGGATGGCCGCCATGCCGCCGGCAAGCAGGGAGTAGACGCCAAAACGAAGGACAGCTTTTCCATAAAAGTTTTTTAACCCGCTAAGCTTTGGGAAAGCAAGGGGGGCAGAAGTGTGTTCTCCAGAAGGTTTTTCCGCAATCAAAAGGACGACAAAGTAAAGCACAAGGAACACACACAACATAATGGAAAGGTAGTAGTTTGACAAAATCGATAGTCCTAATGATATACAGTACAAATAACACCTTCCCTCATAAACAAGCCGCTCGACACCGAGAACAATAATCGGCGCAAGAACGATCACATCAAGCCACATTACATTCCAGTTATAGGCTGCCATAAAGCCTGACAGCGCATAGAACAGTGAAAAACACAGGATGCTCCAGGAATCGCGGTGGAAGTGTTTTCTTATATAACAGGTAAACGTAAGTCCACAGAAACCGATTTTGATGACAACCATGTAGGACAAAAATTCCATCAAAAAAGTTTCAGGTATCAGGACACAAAGCCAGTTTAAGGGACTGGCCAGATAGTACACATAAAGTGCAAGAAAATTGGAGCCAATACCAGTGTTCCAGGAATAAAAAAGACTCTCACCGTTTTTCAGCTTGTGGAAAAATTCCACAAGAAATGGAAAATATTGGTGATACATATCGATGTGGAGAAAAGAGCGCTCTCCAAACGGGTATATTTCCTGTATCACAAAGATGACAAGCATGATCAGTGACGGGACCAGGAAGGAGGACAGGTACAGCAGGTCGAATCTCGCCATCAATTTATTTGCTTGTTTGAATTGCATGGATTTTCACCTCCAGTTAATTTTTTCCAAAGATGCAGTTGTACTGCAGAATCGCATAATTGTTTAATGCATCCATCATATTCGCGGTGTCTGTACTCCTGCCCTCGGAATCTTCTGTGCGGATGGATGTGATGACAGGATAAGTTTCCGACAGCCTGTCAAGATACTTTTCGTACGCTGTCATGGGAATGCCAGCCGCTTCAAGAATGTCTGTCGCAAGGAAATTAGCGCTGGTATCAGCGTTTGTCCTGGTATCAATCTCGAAATTGCACCAGATCAGGTAAGGGACTTTGTAACGGTTGGCTTCGTCCTCATCAGACAGTTCATTGCCATTTTTGCCATTCAGTTTCCAGATGTTTGACACGACAGAGTTGGTCGGCTGGTGATCCCCGAAAAAGACAATGATTGTTTTTTCATCAATACCTGAAAAATAGTCGATCAGATATTTTATGGCCTCATCAGATATTTTAATCAGCGACAGATAATTGTTCAGCGCCCTGGAGTTACTTCCGGAAACTTCGATATCCGGTGTAAAATTGTCAAATTCCTCTGTGTATGATGAGTGGTTCTGCATGGTGACATTAAATACAAAAAATGGGGTATTGTCAGACCTGGATTCGTACATATCGATAATTTTGTCATAGCATGCCCGGTCACTTACATATTTTCGGATTCTTTCCGGATTTTTATAATCCCTTATGAAATACATTTTGTCAAAACCAAGAAGCGGGTATACTTTGTTTCTGTCCCAGCCAGTGCTGTTGTATGGGTGCATGGCAATCGTCTCATAGCCCAGATCTTTCAGGTGGGAGGCAAGGGAAGGGGTCTTTCTTTTGAGATACTGCTGGTATGCGACACTTCCCTGTGGGAGAAATGCCATGGTATTTCCAGTGAGAAATTCAAATTCCGTATTTGCTGTATTGCCGCCGAGCACAGACACATTCAGGTAACCGGATATGGTATTATCAGTATTCCCATTCATGATGGAATGTATATATGGCATGTAATCTTTGTTCGTATCAAACTCCCCAAGCACAGCCGGATCGGAAAAGGCCTCGTTCATAATGACAATTATGTTAGGGAGCGAAGCGGGAGAATTTTGCGTTTCGTGCGCATCCGCGTAGGGAGCGAGAATTTCATTGACCGCAGAATCGCTGTAATTTGCTGGCTTGTCCACGGAGACATATCTCAACTCCATCAAAAATGCGACAGCAGTTCCGTCACGCTTGCTCATGACTGTTGGTGTGAACAATTTGTCGTACATGCCATATTTGCTGATGGTGCTGTCCAGGTGGAGCATATGTGTAAAGCTGCATATAAGCGCAATAAAGACAACAGTGCCCGCAATGCGCATCGCCCAAAAACGGCTTCTCCATTTTGCGGATCCTCTCAGTTCCAGATTGACAACAGATTCCGCTATGATGAACAACACAAATCCAATCAGGACCAGTACGGCCTGTTTTTCAATGGTGTATTTAAAATTGCCGGCGACACTCATCGCAGTGCCAAGTGAGTAGATGTCCCAGGGCATAATCGGGGCAGAGCGGAAGCTGATGACATAGTAGTTTGCCAGCCCCGCAATCATAAAAAAAATGCTCTGCAGGCGCAGGGACCATTTCAGGCGTCCGAAGACAAATAAAAACAGTGCCATAAGCAGCTCAAAAAAATAAATATTGAGAAACTGTATGGGAACCTTCATCGACTCCCATGGATTGTGTGTATACCATTCAAACAGATAAAAATTTGCAATGGGAAACAGGAACATAGGGATAAAATTCCTGAGACACCATATTGTTTTAGGGTATTTTGATAACAATTTCTTCATTTTAAATCGTTTACACCTCCATAATGCGATAGCTTAATTACAATAGCATTTTTTTAAGGCGTTTTCAAGGCTGTTTTGCTTTTTGGATTGATTTCTTATGTCATCAAAAAAGAAAGTGCATCAGCTATCGGCAGCGCATGCACTTTCCTTTGATTTGTTTCTTGGTTTTAATATTTGATAAAATCGGTATCAAACAGCAGACTTTCGAGGCTGGCAATGTCCTCCATATTCGGGAGATAAACACCGTTGTGTGGCTCTATGGAAACAGTAGTAACGGCAGGCTCAGCGTATGTAACATTTTCAAGACATGCCCTCAGGCTGCTGCAGAGTGCGGCCAGGATCTGTATCATCATATCTTCTTCACTAGGAGCGGATACGTAATCTTCAAACCATGTAGTGTACAGATCGATGACAACTGCCATATACAGTTCCATCAGAGGTTTAAAAATAATCATCTGCTCATAGATAATCGTTATCTCATAAGTGCCGTCCGCCTGCAGTTCACAGCCTGTCACAGCATAACGCACGCTGCCCAGCATCTGCGCCATGAGAGCCCGCAAATCATTTTCAAGTACTTCAGGACATTCTATGCCGAGGATGGCTTCGATCTCCATACTCAGAAGCTCAGAATCAAGCATTTCATTATAAAGCAATGCAGCGTCTTCAGCAGTGCCAAGACCTAGTGCGACAAAAGCCTGTGAATCATTTCGGTAATAGACATCCAGCAGAGCGCTCAAATACTGATCATATGGTATCTGTTCGCCATCCAGGGCTGGCAAATCCCACTCAGAATCACTGTACACCTGCGCTGCAGGATCGCTCCCGGCAGCATTGGCCATCAGGCCTGTCGACAGCACACTGATGGCGATAACAGCGGCTGTACATCGTTTCAAAAATTGAATTATCATACGAAACCTCCTTGTAAAATTGTGATTGTTTTTGATTACTATAAAATCTATTATAACTTGCAGGTAAAATATTTTCAATAAAAGAATATGGCATTCTTTCGACAGAAAATAGGTTGACGTTCGAAGAGGATTATTCTATAATACATTAGAATATATTCAAAAGCAGTCAGGAGGAGTGGCATGATTAAAAGTATGACAGGCTTTGGGAGAAGTGAGATCACAGAAGGCGATCACAAGTACACCGTCGAGATGAAATCTGTGAACCACAGATATCTTGATGCCAATATCAAGATGCCCAAGAAGCTTAGTTTTTTTGAGAGTTCGATTCGAAATGAACTGAAAAATTATGTGCAGCGGGGAAAGATTGACATTTTTATTACGTATGAAGATTTTTCCGGGAATAATGTTTGCATCAAGTATAATAAAGATATTGCAGCAGAATATCTTGGCTATCTGAAAACCATGTCAGCGGACTTCGGACTGGATAATGATATTCGGGTCTCTACCCTGTCGCGCTACCCGGAGGTTTTCTCTATGGAGGAACAGACCATAGACGAAGAGGAGATCTGGAAAGGATTGGCAAAAGCCATACAGGACGCGGCCAGGGGATTGGAAGAGACGCGCATCAGGGAAGGACAGAATCTTGCGGAAGACCTGATCGTGAAGCTTGACGGAATGCTGGAGCATGTCGCCTTTATCGAGGAGCGTTCCCCACAGATTATCGAGGAGTACAGGAAGAAGCTGGATGAGAGGATTCATGAGCTTCTGGGTGATGTGGCTGTGGATGAGACAAGACTTCTGACAGAGGTTACTATTTTTGCCGACAAGGTGTGTGTCGACGAGGAGCTGGTCCGTCTCAGAAGTCATATCGAGACGATGAAGCAATCCCTGAAAGATGGCGGAAGTATCGGCAGAAAGCTTGATTTTATCGCGCAGGAGATGAACAGAGAAGCAAATACGATTCTGTCAAAAGCAAATGATCTGGTGATATCCAACCGCGGAATTGAGTTAAAGACCGAGATTGAAAAAGTAAGAGAACAAATACAGAATATTGAGTGATAAAATTTACAACAGTGAGGTGACAAGTGAACAGACTGATTCATATAGGCTTTGGGAATATTGTCAACACATCAAAAATTATAGCGATTGTGAGCCCTGACTCAGCCCCTGTAAAGAGACTTGTTCAAAAGGCAAAGGAGAGCGGCACTGTCATAGATGCCACGCAGGGGCGCAAGACAAAGTCCGTGCTGGTCATGGAAAGCAGCCAGATCGTGCTCTCGGCACTTCTGCCAGAGACGATAGCAGGGCGGGCGCAGGGAGCACTGGCGGATGAAGACGCAGACGAAACGGTATAAACAATTAAAAAATGTAAAAAGTGAGGAAAAAATATGTTACATCCATCTTACACAGATTTAATGAAAGTAGTCAATAATGAAGTAGAGCCAGGGGAAGCACCGGTCGTAAACAGCCGCTATTCGATTGTTATGGCGACATCACGACGCGCCAGACAGATTATCGCGGGCGAGGAGCCCTTGGTGAACACCAGACAGACGAAGCCCTTATCCATAGCAATCGATGAACTGAATCAGGGTAAAATTAAGATTTCTCACGAAGATTAAACAGGAAGATGAGATTTGAGGAACAGGCTTTGAAGATTTTATTTGTATCCCTCGGCTGTGACAAGAATCTGGTAGATACGGAAATGATGCTTGGCATGCTGGTGAAGAGGGGATTTTCAATTACGGATGATGAGAAAGAGGCAGATGCGGTTGTCGTCAACACATGCTGCTTTATTAATGATGCCAAGCAGGAGAGTATCAATACGCTTCTGGAGATGGCAGAGCTGCGCAAAGACGGCGATATCAAGGCTCTGATTGCAGCAGGATGCCTTGCACAGCGCTATCAGGAGGAGATTCAGAAAGAGATTCCGGAGGTGGATGCCATCGTAGGGACGACGGCAATTGACGCGATTGTGGAGGCGCTCGACGAGGTGCTTTGCGGGAATTGCTGCAATCATCTGAAGGACATCAACCGCAAACCTGTTCATGACAGGGAGAGAATCGTCACGACAGGCGGTCATTACGCCTATCTGAAGATTGCGGAAGGCTGTGATAAGCACTGCAGTTACTGTATTATTCCCAAAGTGAGGGGAAGCTACAGGAGCATCCCGATGGACAGTCTGCTTCAGGAGGCGGAGCGCCTTGTCGCGTTTGGCGTGAAGGAGATTATTCTGGTGGCGCAGGAAACGACGCTGTATGGGGTGGATCTGTACGGAGAAAAGCGCCTCTGCGAGCTTTTGCGCAAGTTATGTATGATTTCTGGTCTATACTGGGTGAGGATCCTTTATTGTTACCCGGAAGAAATTACGGACGAGTTGATAGAGACCATAAGAGATGAGCAGAAGATATGCAATTATCTGGATATCCCGATACAGCACGCCTCTGATAAGATCTTAAAACGGATGGGGCGGCGTACAGACCGACAGGAACTGACAGACATGATTACGAAATTGCGGGACAGAATCCCAGACATCTGTCTGCGGACAACGCTTATTACCGGTTTCCCGGGAGAGACGCAGGAAGATCATGCGTCTTTGCTGGCGTTTGTTGACGAGATGGAGTTTGACCGGCTTGGTGTGTTTCCATACTCGCAGGAGGAGGATACGCCGGCCGCATTGTTTGATGACCAGATTGAGGAGGATGTAAAGCTTGACCGGCAGGCCGACCTTATGGAGCTTCAGCAGGAGATTGCATTCGAAAAAGCGCAGAACGCTGTGGGAAGCACGCTGCTTGTCATGGTGGAGGGCAGGGTGCCAGAGGAGCATGTCTATGTGGCAAGAAGCTATAAGGATGCCCCGAATGTGGATGGTTTTGTGTTTGTCCAGACGGGCAGGGAGCTGATGACGGGTGATTTTGTGCGCGTGCGAATCACTGGCGCGCACGAGTATGACCTGATAGGAGAGATAGAGGATGAATTTACCAAATAAACTTACTGTTTTCAGAGTGATATTGATTATTCCGTTTGTGCTGCTCCTGCTTGGCAGCCATGCACAGTGGGGGTGGTTCATGGCTGTGTTTGGAGGGATTGTGGACAATACAGATTACATCGCGCTCGGAATATTTATCATAGCAAGCCTCACGGACATGCTTGACGGAAAGATTGCCAGAAAATACAATCTTGTCACCAACTTTGGAAAGTTTATGGATCCTCTGGCAGACAAGCTGCTTGTGTGCTCTGCGATGATTTGCCTGATTGAGCTGGACAGGATACCGGCCTGGATCGTTATCATTATTATCAGCAGGGAGTTTATCATCAGCGGATTCCGCTTAGTGGCTGCGGATAACAGAGTCGTTATTGCCGCAAGTTATTGGGGGAAGTTCAAGACTACTTTTCAGATGATCATGGTCTGTCTGATGATTGCAAATATTGCGGCGCTCACGGTGCTCACTCAGATTGTCATGTGGATTGCCGTTGTGCTTACGATTGTTTCCCTTGTCGACTACCTGGTCAAAAATAAGGGAGTGCTGCTTGACGGAAAGCTATGAGATTATGTTTGCGAATGAAAACAGCAGCAGATGACAAGATATAGCTGATATAGGATCCCTCTGTCGTGTGAGAAAACCACAACAGAGGGTTTTTGTTGCGATTCACGGGTTTTTGGCTGGTGAAATGTAAAAACTCGCACTTGTTTTGTCATTCTGTATATGATAAGGTTAATCAGACGAATGTTTGAAAAATTTTCCGGAAATTTTAAAATTCATCTTGACAATTGCGAACAGATGTTTTAAAGTATAGATAGATAAAAACATTAGTTCTGAAAAGGAGTATAGAATATGGAAAGAGAAGAAAAATTAAAGGCACTGGATGCCGCGCTATCACAGATAGAAAAGCAGTTTGGCAAGGGAGCCGTTATGAAACTGGGGGATCCTAGCGCACAGATGAACGTGGAGACGATACCGACAGGTTCTCTCAGCCTTGATATTGCCCTGGGGCTTGGCGGAATCCCCAGGGGAAGAATTGTAGAGATTTACGGACCTGAGTCATCAGGTAAGACAACCGTCACACTGCACATGATAGCGGAAGTGCAGAAGCGGGGAGGGATCGCAGGATTTATTGACGCGGAGCACGCACTTGATCCGGTGTATGCGAAGAATATCGGAGTAGATGTGGATAATTTGTACATATCACAGCCGGATAACGGTGAGCAGGCCCTTGAAATTACGGAGACAATGGTAAGGTCTGGGGCGATTGATATTGTAGTAGTTGACTCTGTGGCAGCTCTTGTTCCGAAAGCGGAGATTGACGGAGATATGGGAGATGCGCATGTCGGTCTGCAGGCGCGACTGATGTCACAGGCGCTTCGCAAATTGACAGCGGTGATCAGCAAGTCAAACTGTGTCGTAATTTTTATCAATCAGCTCCGTGAGAAGGTTGGTATCATGTTTGGAAATCCAGAGACTACCACAGGCGGCCGTGCACTAAAGTTCTATTCATCGGTTCGTCTTGATGTCCGGAGGATTGAGTCGCTCAAGCAGAGTGGGGAGGTGACTGGTAATCGAACCAGAGTTAAGGTTGTCAAGAACAAAATTGCACCTCCGTTTAAGGAAGCAGAGTTTGATATCATGTTCGGTGAAGGAATATCTGTGGTAGGAGATATCCTTGATCTTGCGGCATCTCAGAACATTGTTGTGAAGAGCGGGGCGTGGTATGCATATGAAGGAAATAAGATTGGACAGGGTCGCGAGAATGCCAAGCAGTATCTGAAAGACAATCCTGAGACTTGCAAAGAAATAGAGAATAAAGTCCGCCAGCACCTTGGTTTGCAGGGAGGAGAGTCCGCACCAGAGACGGTCGAGAAGCCGGAGAGCAAGAGTAAGACGAAGGCATCAGCTGCAAAATCTGCATCGGAAACTGCTGTAGAGACTGCCCCGGAAACAGCAGCACAGACGAAATAAAGCAGGGATTAAAAGATGATAATTACAGAGATCATAGAAGTGTCAAAGACAAAAGTCAAAGTCTGCGTGGATAACGATGTGAGCTTTGCGCTATACAAAAACGAACTGAGAAAGTTTGGAATCGAGAAGGATAGCGGGCTTTCTCAGGAGATGTATGATGAGATTATGGATGAAGTGCTGTTAAAGAGGGCAAAGCTCAGATGTATGAATCTGTTAAAGAGCAGAGATTATACAGAGTATCAACTTGTGACGAAGCTGAAACAGGGACTTTACCCTGAGGAAATTATCAGTGCCGCAGTAGCGTATGTGCGTTCTTTTGGCTATGTTGATGATATCAGGTTTGCAAAGTCGTACATACAATACGCAGGGCAGAGTAAGAGTAAAAGGCAGATTGAAAATACTCTGCTCCGTAAAGGAATATCAAAGGAGAACATCAGACAGGCATATGCACAGTGTACTGAAGAGAACTGTATTACTGAGGAGGAAGAGTTGATTATAAAGCTTCTTGAAAAGAAGCATTTTGACAGGCAGAATGCCACTTATGAGGAATGTCAGAAGATGGTGGGATTTCTATACCGCAAAGGCTTTGTGCTGGACGAGATATATAGGGTTGTCGGGAGCTGCTGTTCACTCGTCCAATGAAGGAGGGGAATCGTGCGCTGAGATCAGATGTGGCGCAGACAGTAACACGCTCTGGAACGATTTGTGAATAATTATATATGGACATTTGATTGACATTGGCAAAAACTTCAATTATACTAAGTGTATGACAGTAACCTTGATACTTGCAAGTGGATGCGCTGCATAGATAGTGTGTTGGGGAGGATTCGGAGGAAACAGTATGAAGTGTCCATATTGTAATTATGAAAATACAAGAGTGATTGATTCAAGACCTGCCGAGGATAACAGCTCCATACGCAGGCGTCGTGTGTGTGATGTGTGCAATAAGCGTTTTACGACATATGAGAAGGTTGAGGCAATTCCATTGATTATTGTCAAAAAGGATGATAACAGGGAGGCGTATGACCGATCTAAAATCGAGACTGGCGTATTGCGGGCATGTCACAAACGGCCAGTTAGCACGGACCGTATCGATGAGTTAGTGGACGAGGTGGAGGCAGATGTTCTAAATCGCGGGGAGAAAGAGATCAGCAGCCGCATCATCGGAGAGCAGGTTATGAATAAACTCAAAGAGCTGGACGCAGTAGCGTATGTCCGGTTTGCATCAGTGTACAGGGAGTTTAAGGATATTAATACTTTTATGGACGAATTGAAAAAGGTCTTGGATAAATAAGAAAAATGTAAAAGAAGAAAGAGCGTCGCAATGGTGTTATTTCTTCTTTTTTATTGTGTATATAATAAAGAACAAGATTATTAAGAAAATGACTTGCTTTTTGGTCAATATTTTTATAGAATTTAACAGTACACAAAAGATGGTACACGTTGGAACGTGACTGTACTTTGTGTGCTGGTGGAAAAATTAAATAAAGAATAGGAAAAAGGAGTAAAAGACATGACGAAAAGAGGACAAAAGTTTGTGAAAGTTCTTTTTGCGAGTATGTTGCTTACACTGACTGTTGCACTGGGCGGATGCTCAGGTGACAAGGCGGCTGGAGACTCTACACAGATTGCAGACACGTCTGCCGCAAACAGCAGCGAGGCAAGTACCGCAGCGGATGCTGAGACTAATGCTTCACCGGAGGAGACAGGTGAGGCGAATGACACGGAGGCTGGTGACTCACACATCACCATAGGTATTCCACAGGATTTGGACAGTCTGGTGCCAAGCCTTTCACAGGGCGCGGGTACACAGGAAATCCTCTTTAATATCTATGAGGGCTTATACAAGCCGGACAGCGAGGGCAATCTGGTTCCTGCAGTGGCGAGTGATTACACAATGTCAGAGGACGGACTTGTGTATACATTCACATTGAGAGAGGGGATTTTATTTCACAATGGAAACCCTGTCACTGTGGAGGACGTGAAATATTCGATTGAAACCTGCGCCGGTCTTAATGGGGGAGAGCCCGTTATATCGGCGTTTTCTAATATCGAGAGTGTTGAGACGCCTGATGACAAGACGATTGTGATTACGTTAAAAGAGTCGAGCAGTCCATTTATGGCGATTCTGTCCACTGTTGAGGCTGCGATTGTGCCGGCTGATGCGGACGACCTTCAGACAAATCCAGTCGGAACGGGACCATACAAGTTTGTGTCGCGCTCTCTGCAGGAAAATGTAGTGCTTGAGCGGTTTGATGAATACTGGGGAGAGAAAGCGCACATTAAAGATATCACATTGAAAGTACTTGCCGATTCGGATTCGATTGTCATGAATCTGCAGGGTGGTGCAGTAGATCTGGTTGCGAGGGTTTCGACAGCACAGGCAGCGGAGCTTGGCGATGACTTTGAGGTGCTTGAGGGAACGATGAATCTCGTGCAGGCAATGTATCTCAACAATGCGGTGGAGCCGTTTGATAACGAGAAGGTTCGTCAGGCATTGTGCTATGCGGTCAACAAACAGGAGATTCTCGACTTCGTGTCAGAGGGAAAAGGAACTCCGGTGGGGAGCAGCATGTTCCCGGCATTTGGGAAGTACTATGTCGAGGAGCTGAACGACCTTTATTCGACGGATATCGAGAAGGCAAAGGAACTGCTGGCCGATGCAGGGTATCCTGACGGATTTAGCTTTACGATGAAAGTACCGTCTAATTATCAGCAGCATGTCGACACAGCACAGGTTGTCGCAGAGCAGTTGAAACAGATCGGTGTCACAGCAAACATTGAGCTGATTGAGTGGGAGACATGGCTGAGCGATGTGTACCAGGGACGCGATTTTGAGGCGACGCTTGTCGGTGTGGATGCATCGACACTGACCGCAGGGGCAATGTTAAGCCGGTTCCGTTCGGATGCACACAACAATTTTGTGAACTTTAGCAATGAGGAGTACGATGCTGCCTATGCAGAAGCGCTTGCCGCAGAGGCAGTGATGGATGACAATAAGGCTACGGAGGCTTACAAGAAGTGTGAGACGATCCTTGCCGAGACGGCAGCAAATGTCTATATTCAGGATATGTGCGAACTGGTAGCCGTCAGAAAGGGCTACACGGGTTATACATTCTATCCTCTGTATATTCAGGATTTTTCAAAGTTAGATGTGGAGTAAATGGAATCTTGTACAATGAGGCGGAGATTTCTAAGAGCTGTGTAAACATATAGAGTTATGTATAAAGGAGACGAGGATATGAGATACATTGGTAAAAAGCTGGCAGCAATGATTATCACGCTTTTGTGTATCTCGTTCCTCGTCTATCTTGCGTTTGACCTGATACCGGGAGATGCGGCGCTGGCAGCGCTCGGCACGGATGCCACGCCGGAAAGTCTGGCAGCACTGCGGGAGCAGCTTGGCTTGAACAGACCGTTTCTGGAACGGTATCTCGAATGGCTGATTCATTTTGTCTGCGGTGATTTTGGCACTTCGTATAAGTATCATATGCCTGTCGCGGATATGATTGTGTCTAAGCTTCCGATTACAGTTATAATGGCAGTGATATCTTTTTTTATCATGGTAGTGCTCTCGCTGCCAATCGGAATCTACACGGCAAAGCACAGCGGCAAGCGGATAGACCGCATTGTCATGGCGGTTAACCAGATTGTGATGTCAGTGCCGCACTTTTTTATGGGAATTTTGATCACGTATTTCTTTGGGCTGATCTTAAAGCTCTTTACACCTGGGGGTTTTGTGTCCTACGAGACGGATTTTCGGGGGTTTCTTGCATATATTATTTTTCCATGTATCGCGATTGCGCTTCCTAAGATTGCAATGTCGGTAAAAATGCTGCGAAGTTCCTGCATTGAGGAAGCGAAAAAGGATTATGTCAGAACTGCATACAGCAAAGGAAACAATACCAACAAGGTTTTATATAGACATGTACTGCGCAATGCCATGATACCGGTGATTACCCTGTGGGGCATGACGCTTGCGGACATGCTTGTGGGCAGCATTGTCATCGAGCAGGTGTTTAACATACCGGGGATAGGGCGCATTCTTCTGACTTCCATATCCTACAGGGATTATCCTGTGGTGGAGGCGATTATTGTACTGATTGCCTTTGTGGTGATCGTGACGAATTTTGTTGTCGATGTGATTTATCAGATGGTTGACCCGCGCATCAGCGTGTAAGGAGGGCGAAAAGATTTTCAAAGCGTCAACGGACGCCGCCTAAGAAAATCTAAGTTGCAGATTTTGAAAGTATGGGGTTTTGTATGAAAAAGAAAAAGTATTCTCCCAATTTCATATTAGGTATGGTGATAACAGGTGTGATGCTGATGCTGGTTCTGGTCGGTTTTATACACACACCATATGACATTACGAAAATGGACAGCTCTGCCAAGCTGGCGGCACCATCCCTTGTGCATCTGATGGGGTGTGACAATTTTGGCCGGGATATCTTTTCGAGGGTGTTGAAAGGAATGGGCAACACGTTTGTGATCGCGTCAGCTACGGTGGCAATCGGGACGGTGAGCGGTGTCATTATTGGTGCGTTTACCGGGTATTTTGGCGGCTGGCTGGACGAGGTGCTGATGCGCGTCAACGATGTGGTGTTTGCATTTCCAAGTATTCTGCTGGCGCTGGTATTTGTCAGCATTTTCGGCACGGGGAAATACAATGTCATTGCGGCGCTTGGCGTTGCCTTTATACCAAGCTTTGCGCGTATTGTCCGCGGGGAATTTATCAAGTACAGGGAGATGGATTATGTCAAAAGTGCAAGGCTTGCCGGGGTGCCTGAGATCCGCATTATCTTTGTGCATATCCTGCCCAACACGATGCCGGTGCTGATGTCCTCGGTGATGATCGGTTTTAACAATGCAGTGCTTGCGGAGGCGGGCATGAGTTACCTTGGCATCGGTGTGCAGCCGCCCAATGCAAGCCTTGGAAGTATGCTGTCGGAGTCGCAGACATATCTGTTCTCCGCGCCGTGGTATGCGGTATTTCCGGGATTGATGATCATTTTGATGGTGCTGGGGCTGTCACTCCTAGCGGACAGGGGCAGGTCCGGCTGAATATTTCCCTTTTTAACGTCCAAATGATGCAATTTTGATACAATTGTCTGATAGAATAGTCCATGAATTGGAACAATCCAAATCGGCAAAAGAGAACAAAGTAAAGGTAGATTATCAACATGAAAAAATTGCAAAAGTTTATTGTAATAGCAGGAATACTCCTCATGAGCATTCTGCTATTTGCAGACTGCGGGAAGAGGGAACAACCGGAAACAGAAGTTTCCCAGAAGGGATTGCCAGCGTATCTGATGACAGCACTGCCGGACACCCCATATGCATGTGCGGAGATATCCGTTAAGACTATTACGCCTGAAATGGAAGGAGCAACAAACATTTCATGGAAAACTTTTGAGACAGCACAGGAATTGCAGGAATATGTCATCGGCAGGGAGAAAGCAGGAGAACAGGCAGAATGGACATATTATCAATGCGAATTACAAGATGATTTCCATGCCCTGGACATGTTTTATGATTTAAACTGCTATGACAAGGCAGAGAATCCAATCTGTGCAGTGACATGTGCCAAAGGACTATTTTATCGTTTTTCACAGCAGATGGAACGGGAACTGATTGTCAAGGGCAACTATATTTATGGGTTGGTGTACAGTGAGTCATCGCTGGGGGGTACACCCTCCGATGTTGTGCAAAAGCTTCTGAATGCTTTTGTACAGCAGTCGCAGAAATGGGAGGAAGATTACCTTGCAGGTCAGATTCTTGACGAGGAGGATTTATACTGGCTTGACCATGAGGACAGAAAAACGGCACTAGAGAATCCCGAACGTACTTTCACAGAAATGAGGGCGGTTGATGCGGACTGGGCAAATACGAGTGCCAAAACACGAAAATTCGGCATGCTGCAATGTGCCGAATATGAGATCGCTTTTCCGGGAAAGGATGCCGGACTGGGTATCAGCTTTCATTATGCAAAGGAAGTTCCAGCGACAGGATATGAAACGTATTTGGCGGACTATGTCTGTACGGATGAAACTTATGTGATGCGCGTGACGGATTTGCAGACAGGAAGACTGATACAGATAGCGGATGTAATATTGTGTATTGATTCCATAGATACCGTGTCTTTTGTGGATAAAAATGGTGACGGCTTTCCGGACCTGAAAATTGAACGGCCAGTTCATTTCAGGGATTCGGTACAGAATAGGGAAGCTTATGAAAATGCCGTTTATATTCTGTGGGATCCCGGCGAAGACAAATTTGATGTCGGTTCAGGCAGACAGGAGCAGCGTGAGACATGCATGTATGCGCCTGTCAGAGAGCTTCCGGTATACGCGGACCGGACGGATTACTGTGTCCTCACAGATGCGCAGGGAGAGCTGTATTTATTAAAGGATTTTGCGACCAGGCAGTATGTGCAGGACGGGAGAGGGACATATGTCGCGCAGCCGGGAGTGGTTGGTGCCCAGTTCTTTACCGGTGACTTGGATTATCTTTTTGCTTCTTATTCATACATAGAGGCATACACAAATCCCACAGTCAACAAAATGGGTGAGAATGCGCTGACACAGGACTGGGAAAATTTTGTGAGCGAGGTCACGCGGTGCAGTGAACTGTGCAAGGGCAGAGTATACAACCTCAACTTTGAAAAATACCATTTGGAGGGTGGCAGTGATTTATACGGCTATACATTTGACTTTGATGCGTATGACAAGATTTATGAGGTTGCGGTGTTCATCCGCCTTGAAAAAGTCAATATGCTGGAGGCAATAGGCATTCGCGAGAAGGCGGACAATGATATATTAAAAGATGTGATGCGATATATTGGGGCAAGTTTCATCGATTTTGGCGGAAATGTGTTTGATGGATACTGCCGGATGTCAGATAATGCAGGGGCTGACGAGTGGGATTATCCAGAGCTGCACAACATGTTTTCCTTCTTGATGGATCTGTTTTACACATATGCCGAAAGACCAGACAAAAATTTTCCCAATGACCATGCCGTTTCTTTTGAGGAACCCCGGCTGGAACATATCATCCGCAGTGCCTTGGAGGAGCTCTGGCAGCTTGATGATGGGGAGCGGGAGGCTTTTGAGGGCAGACCGTTGATGATGAGTGATCTGGCCGTGATTACGGAGTTGGAGTGCGAGAGGACAAAGAATGTGCCATCTGTGCTGAGAGTCCGCATTAACCAGTACGAACAGGAGATTGAGATAACAGAGCGTATTTCTTACAGGGATTTGGCGCATCTGTCAGGCTTGAAGAAACTGAAGCTGAATGTGTTTGACCTGACGGATTTTAGCTTTGTCGGGGAGCTGACATCACTGCGGGAGCTGACACTCTGTGCATGGTATGAAGTGGATAATGTAGATTTTATGGGAAATTTAGAAGCGCTGCGCACTTTGGTACTACAATCCGGCAGTGTTACAGACCTCTCGGCACTGGGGAACTGCAGACAGCTCGCTTATCTGCATCTGAGTACGCCCGGTGTTACAGACTTTTCATTCCTGGAAAATACGCCGGATATTTATTCGATTGTCCTAAAAGGAGAAGAAGGTGCAGTCCCCGATCGGGAACTGCTGCCGAATGCAATGTATATCAACTTTTATTGAGTGGGATTGTAAAAAGCAGGAAAGTAACTTATTTTTGGTTATTTTCCTGCTTTTTTTGTACTATGGCATTCTTCAAACATGCTCATGAATGTGGAAGCCGGGTCACGAGCCAATAGTGCAAATGGCGTTTTGCTGTTGACAGGATATACTTTCTATGCTATGCTAATACTACGACAATCGTAGCAACGATAGGCGTTGTATTGTCTATCGTAGGAAGGAGTGATCATTTCATGAGCAGTATCAGCAGCGATATCATACGCGGGTACAATGATACGATGATTCTGTATCTGTTGTGGGATTCGCCGTCGTATGGATATGAGATTTCGAAGCAGATTAAGAATCTGTCGGAAGAAAAGTATGTAATCAAAGAGACAACACTTTATTCCGCTTTTACGCGGCTGGAAAAAAACGGCTTTGTCGAGTCTTTTTCCGAGAATGTTACCATCAGCGGAAAGCGGAGGACATATTACAGGATCACGGAGCAGGGCAGGCAGTATTACCGTGAGAAGTGTGCGGAGTGGACGCTGACGAAGGAAGTTGTGGAAAAGTTTATTAAGGAAGGTGAGTGAGAGGATGGAGGCAATCAGAAATTATCTGGAGACAATGTTTGCCAGACTGCCTAACACATTGGAGGTGCAGAAGGCAAAAGATGAGCTGTGGCAGATGATGGAGGACAAATATACAGAACTAATCGGTGATGGAAAGAGCGAGAATGAAGCGGTCGGTATCGTAATCTCCGAGTTTGGAAATCTCGATGAGCTCGCGGAGGAGCTCGGTATCAGAAATATTGTGGTACAGGAGAGTAAGGGCGCAGACAACCGTATCAGAACCGTTGTGCTTGCGGAGGTCAAGGAGTATCTCCACGACAAAACGCGCACAGCTTATACCATTGCACTCGGTGTGTTTCTGTGCATTGTCAGCTGCTGCGGATATCTTGTGAATTTTGGCGGGAGCTGGCGCATCAGGGGGATGTTCGCCACCAGTTTTATGTTCTTATCAGTTGCGGTTGCAGTCGGCCTGTTTCTGTTTTCGGGTTTTGTCATGGGAAAATGGAAGTTTCTCAAGGAGCAGGCGTGCAATATCGATTTTGCGACAGCGGATTACGTGCATAATCAGAGAGAAAGCTTTCGTGTGACACACGCGATGATGATCACGATCGGTGTCATTCTGTGCATACTGAGCGTGCTGCCAGTCGTCATTATAGACGGTATGTTTGGCTGGAGCCGTGGTTCTGGTGTGGCGGGGATGTTTGTGAGTGTCGGAATCGGAGTATTTCTGTTTGTGGTGGCGGGGAATGTGAACGCAGGCTATACGGTGATTCTCTCACTGAACAAGAGGGATACCATAGGGGGCAGTTTTGTGCCGTCACAGAAGCAGGTGGCTTACAAGAACGAGACGATAGCACAGATCATGTCAGTTTATTGGCCGACAGTGACCTGCATCTATCTGTGCTGGAGCTTTCTGAGCTTTGACTGGCACATCACATGGATCATATGGGTGATCGCGGCGCTGGTGCAGCAGATGATCAGAGCGTTATAGGGAGGAGTCATTAGAATGAAGAGAAGTGTATGGATTACGGTAATTACGATTATTACAGTATGTTGTGTGATCGGCGGCACATTTTACCACATTTTCAGATATGGAGCCGGCTTTTTTGGACATGGTGCGACGGAGAACACAAGTTTAGAGCTGGAGGCGTTTGATGCGATCAATGTGGATGCAAATTTGATGAATGTGACGATTACAGCGGGGAACCAATTTTATCTGAGCTGCGTTTACTCAGATGAACTGGAGCCTGTGTATGAAGTGAAGAGTGGAACGCTCACCATAAAGCAGAGAGTATATAGCAGGGTGGGTGTAAACAATGCGGAATGCAGTCTGTCACTGACAGTGCCGGCGCAGAAAGTGCTGGATTCAATCAATGTGCATACGGCTCTGGGAAATATTGAACTGGAAGGGATATCTGCATCAGAATGTGAGCTTTTGAGCAATATGGGAAATTGTACCTTAAGGAAGTGCAGCTTTGACAAGTCCGATCTGAAGACCAATCTCGGCGAGATTTCCGTCCGCGATACGGGTCTTGGCAAGGCGGAGGTGGACAATGATATGGGCGAGATCAATCTGGATGCCTGTACTTTTGGCGATCTGAGCATTACGGCGTCGATGGGCGGCGTGAAAGTGGACGCGGCGCAGGCTCTGGACGGATATGATATGGAGCTGGAGGCTGATTTGGGGTCCGTGCATGTCAACAACCGCGACGAGGGCACAAAGTATCATCAGTCGGGCAGCGATGGAGAGCTTGAAATCGATACCAATATGGGCAGTATCCGGCTGACGTACTGATTGTACATTTATATCTTTGTGATGTCCGAGGATGCGCTTCCAAATTCTCTGATGTCATATTGAAACAGGCAGTTTTCTCATAGGGATTGCTGCCTGTTTGTATTGGAACTTGTTAATCAAGATGCAATGTGTAATAGGATGCTTCAAAGATCTCACTGTTATCATATTTTGAATACTGTCCATAATGTGCGAATTGAAATCCACATTTTTTAAGTACATTTCCGGACGCCTCATTTGTATTTGCGTGACGGGCAAAAAAATCTCGTGCGCCAATATTCTGATAAGCCCATTGAATCAATGCTTTCGAAACTTCGGTTGCATAACCCATTCTCCAATACTGTCTATTCAGGTTATAGCCCAATTCATAGGCGCCATATTTTTCATCGTATGTTATGGAGCCGGAACCGATTACCTTTCCAGAATCTTTCAGGCAAAAGCAAAATTCATTTTTGTCGCCTAGGGAACGGATCCATTCTTCGGCCTGATGGACACTTTGGTGTAAAGGGTAAGGCATATATCTGTTTACAACTGGGTCTCCCGCCCATTCAAATACTGCGTTTGCGTCATCCAGGATTAATGGTCTTAATATCAAGCGTTTCGTTTCAATATAATTATTCTGCATGTCCTTTGCCCTCCATCAATTTCAGGTGTACAATCACATAACACATTATAACACAATATGAATAGACTGTGTGAACTGATTGATTATGAAAAAACTACTCCCTGCCACAAAATTTATTCCGTTCCTTAGCAATGGAGGAACCATTGGAATATGACCAGCCTGTTTTGGGAGGTGAAGTGCAAGTATGGATTGAAGCAATGAGGACAGCTATACTGTTATAGCCATGGATTTTCAAATGATGAGCACTGCAAATTTTGCGGATGAGCCAGAATTTATTACCGCGTTTGTAGAATATATGGAGGACTTATATTCTATCGATGCGGAGTTAGAGAATGCGATTGACGCGGATGCGTTTGAGAATCTGACCGCCCTGAAAGACAAGGAAAATATAACGCTGGATAAAATGTTTCGCTGTCTCAGCAAGGTGTGCAGGACGGCAAAGAAGCCAGTCGTACTGATGATTGACGAGGTGGACAGCGCATCAAATAATCAGGTATTTATCGATTTTCTTGCACAGCTTCGGGGGTATTACCTGGCAAGGGAGAGGCGTCCGATTTTTTATTCGGTGATCCTTGCAGGGGTCTATGATATCAAAAATCTGAAATTGAAAATACGACCTGATTCAGAGCACCAGTACAACAGTCCATGGAACATTGCCGCAGACTTTGATATCGATATGAGTTTTTCTGTTGACCAGATTGAGGCGATGCTGACAGAATATGAATCCGACCATCATACCGGAATGGACAGGAAGGCGGTTGCGAATGAGATCTATCAGTATACGTCGGGATATCCTTATCTGGTATCTGCGATCTGCAAGCTCATGGACGAAAAGCTGCCTGCGCAGGAAGTGTTCGGGGACAGAAAGCGTATCTGGACATTGGAGGGAGTATCAGAGGCGGTAAAGTTGATGATGAAATCAACCGCACCGCTGTTTGACAGTCTGGTAAAGCAGCTTGACACGTATAACGATTTGCGGAAAACGTTTGAGGAGATTATCTATCAGGGGAAGAGAGTGCCGTTTAGTCCTGCTGAAAAATCTATCAATTTAGGAATTATGTTCGGCTTTCTGAGGGAAAAAAATGGGCAGGTTGTCCTGGCAAACCGAATTTTTGAAATGTATCTGATGAACCTGTTTATCACAGAAGAATCCCTTGACAACACGGTATTTAATCAGGGGGAGCGCGACAGGAACCAGTTTCTGTCCGGCGGCAGGCTCAACATGGACTGTGTGCTTGAAAAGTTTGTGAAGTATTTTCATGATATTTACGGTGAGCGTGACATACAGTTTGTTGAGGCGTATGGACGCAAGTCTTTCCTGCTGTACCTGAAACCGATCATAAACGGCACGGGGAATTATTATCTGGAAGCGCAGACCAGGGATGCGGGACGGACCGATGTCATCGTGGATTATGCGGGCGAGCAGTTTATCATAGAAATGAAGATCTGGAGAGGAAACGAATACATCGAGCGCGGCGAGAAGCAGTTAACAGGATATCTGGAGTACTTTCATCAGAAGAAGGGATATATGCTGAGCTTCAATTTTAATCAGAAGAAAGAGATTGGCGTGAAGACGATCACGCTCGGGGACAAGACCATCGTGGAGGCGGTTGTCTGAAAGAAATAGTAAAGATGATGCGGATTGCGGGCAAAATTTTTGGCTTTGACAAAACCCAAAAAATAACTTATAATAATAAAGTCGTGTAGCGAAAAGCGTAAATCCAGATGATGGGTATACGCTTTTTTTATGCATTTCAATAAGGTTGTGGCAGCTTTCCGAAAAAGTCTCCTGAGAGTGCATGTTACGAATACACTCAATAGAAACGGAGGAAAATTGAATAAAGAAGGAACAACAAACAAGATGGGGACGGGGTCTGTCCCAAAAGTCATGCTGGGCATGGGAATACCGATTATCCTGTCAATGGTACTGCAGGCGTGCTATAACATTGTGGACAGTATGTTTGTGGCAAGGATACCAGACACGGATGGCATCACAAAGGCCGGCGAGTGTGCGGTGAATGCCCTGACGCTGGCATTTCCTGTGCAGATGCTGATTGTGGCATTTGGAATCGGTACAGGTGTGGGCGTGAATGCCCTGCTTGCAAAGAGCCTGGGACAGCGCGATGAGGAAAAGGTGGCAAAAGCGGCAGGAAACGGGATATCGCTGGCGCTCATCATCTACGCGGTGTTTTTGCTGTTTGGCCTGTTTGGTGTGAAGGCCTATATCGGAAGCCAGACAAAGGATACCGTGATTCTTGCGATGGGCAACGCGTATCTCACTATTTGTTCCGTCATATCATTTGGCATTATCCTGTTTTCCATTTATGAAAAACTGCTGCAGTCGACAGGGAAGACGGTTTATTCCACGATCGCGCAGGTGTCTGGCGCCGTTGTCAATATTGTTCTGGACCCGATTATGATTTTTGGTTATTTTGGTCTTCCTGCGACAGGGATTCGCGGTGCTGCGTATGCCACAGTGATCGGACAGATTGTCTCCATGCTGATAGCCATGTATTTTCATTACCGGAAAAATACAGAGGTAAAGTCGGGTGTGAAATACCTGAAACCGGAGCGCGGTATCGTGAAGGAGATATATGCGATTGGTCTTCCGGCGATTATCATGCAGGCGCTGATGTCCTTTATGACCTACGGCGTGAACATTATTTTCGGCACAGTATCGCAGGCAGCGGTAACAGCATATGGTATTTTTTACAAAATCCAGCAGTTTATATTTTTCGCAGGATTCGGGCTCAGGGATGCCATTACGCCGATCGTCTCATTTAATTATGGAATGGGAGACCAGAAGCGCGTCAAACAGGGGATATTCTATGGACTTCTCTACACCGAAGTGATCATGCTGGCCGGACTGGTCGGACTGGAACTCTTTGCAAAACCACTGATTGGGCTTTTTGCCATGTCTGAGGAGACAGAAGGTCTGTGTGTCATGGCGGCAAAGATCATCGCGACAGGTTTTCTGTTTGCCGGTGGAAATATTGCGATACAGGGGGTTTTCCAGGCGCTGGGCTGTGGTCTGGACTCCCTGATTGTATCACTGCTTCGGCTGTGCATCATTGTGCTGCCGCTGGCATGGCTGTTTGCAAGGTTGGAAAACGCTGTTTGGATGATATGGTGGGCATTTCCGATTGCGGAGCTCGTGGCAGTTATCGCAGCAGTCTTATTGATGCTGCGGGCAAATAATAAAATCATTAAACCAATGAAAGGGAGGGAATCACAATGAAGAAAGTAATCACAATCAGCCGTGAGTTCGGCAGCGGAGGAAGAACTATCGGCAAGGAAGTCGCCGGGAAGCTGGGATATGCTTTTTATGACAAGGAATTGATTGAAAAGATAGCGGAGGAATCCGGGCTTTCGAAAGAATACATCGAAGCGCACGGGGAGAGCGCACCGAGCAGGAATTTCTTTGCATATGCCTTTGTCGGCAGAGACGCAGCCGGCAATTCGGTGGGCGACTATCTGTGGAGGGCACAGCGGGATATTATTGAGAAGCTCGCCGAGAAAGGAAACTGTGTGATTGTCGGGCGCTGTGCGGATTATATTCTCCGAAAAAGGACAGACTGCCTGCATGTGTTCATTCATGCGGACATGGAGAAGAAAAAGGAACGGATTGTGAATCTGTACGGGGAGATGGGCGCGGCGCCGGAGAAGCGCCTGATGGAAAAGAATAAGACAAGGGCGATGAATTACAAATATTACACGGACAGGACATGGGGCATGGCAGAGAACTACCATGTGTCGCTGGACAGCGGCGCACTGGGGGAGGAGCGGTGTGTCTCGCTGATTGCCGGACTGGCAAAGGAACTATAACACAGGATTCCCCCGCCGGGAGCACGTGGCTGCTCCCGGCGGGGGAATCTTTATTATATATTAGATGCCTTTTGCAAGATATATTGACGGATTACTTCGGCGCATGCCTGTTCGCCGATCGAACTGTCAATACACAATTCGTAATTTTCGGAATGTCCCCAATGCGTACCGGTTATGGATTTGTAGTAAGCCGAGCGCGCAGCATCGGAATGCTCTATGTTCTGTTCCGCTTCCGCAACGGTGTCACCGTACATTTCCATCACTTTTTTGATGCGGTAGTTTTTTGGAGCGTGGATAAAAACGCGGATTACCTGGGTATAGTCACGAAGCACGTAATCGGCTGCGCGCCCAATGATAACACAGGTTCCATTGTCTGCAATCTTCCTGATAATTTTGTCCTGTGCGGCAACGGCCTGCTGGACAATCGTGGTGCTGAGATATAACTCCTTCAAGCGGTCGGGAGCATGTTTGTTGATGTCAGAGATAAACTCTGCAGCCAGTCCGCTTTCCTGTGCCGCTAACGCGGTCATTTCCTTATAATAGCAGGGTATCTGCATCAGCTCTGCGAGTATCTGGCCAACCTTCTTGCCGGCGGAGCCATGTTCGCGGGAGATTGTGACGATGACACCGGGAACGGAGGGCTTGATTGTTCCATACGCGTCGGGAGCAATAACTGCATTTTCAACCTGAAGCTCTTTCCAGAGCCGGATCATGACGAATGAAGTAATCAGCATTGCAATCACATCAGCGATTGGCGCTGCCCAGAAAATTCCTGTCACACCGGCGAATACAGGCACAACAATAGAGAATACAATCAACAGCAGATCACGGATAATGGCAAGCGGCGCTGCTGCCTGCGCATGGCCAATCGACTGTAAGAAAATGGCACATACTTTCTGTACGCAGGTAAACAGAATCAGCAATAGATAAATTCTGAGACAGCGCACGGCAAACTCCATGTACAGTTCTCCATCCGAGCCGAAAAGTCTGATAAAGGCCGCTGGAAATACCTCAAATAAGAACATGCAGACGATACCTACAATAGCAGTCCATTTGATCACGGCTTTTAAGAGTTCGCGGACGCGGCTGTAATTGCCGGCACCGTAGTTGTAGCCCACGATTGGCTGTGCTCCGGCAGCGATACCAATTGCAATGTTCAGAACGATCTGAAACAGTTTCATAATGACAACAAACGCTGCCAGTGGAATATCTGCGCCGTACGATGAGACAGCACCATATTTTACAAGCAGGATATTGTTGACAACGGTGATTACCACGATTGACAACTGTGTCAGAAGACTTGAGGTGCCAAGTGCCATAATTTGTCTGAGCAGTTTGAATTCAATATGGAAACTTTGTACCTTCAGTCGGAATGTTTTGCTTCTGGTCAGATAAAACGCGCAGATGAGAAAGCTGACAAACTGTCCGAGAATCGTCGCGTAAGCAGCGCCCTTGATTCCTAAGTCAAGAACAAAGATAGCGATAGGGTCGCCCACAATATTGAGCAGTGCACCGACAATCATTGCACCCATTGCGTACTGCGGGCTTCCGTCAGCGCGGATAATGGACGCCAGTGTATTTTGTGTCATGGCCAGCGGCATCATGATATAGATGATGTAACCGTAATCATGAGCAAGGGTGATGGTTGCATCTGTAGCACCAATCATGCGAAGCAGCCCGTCTCCCCATAAGTAGCTGACCAGGATGATCACGACGCCTGAAAGGAATGAGAACAAAATGCTGTTTCCGACACCGCGGTGAATGGTTTCGGTGTCATTTTTTCCAAGGGCAACACTCAGAAAAGCTGCCGCGCCGTCACCAAAAAAGAGTGACATTCCCCAGCCGATTACAGTGATGGGGAAGATAACGCCTGTCGCTGCATTTCCAAGATACCCGATACCATTGCCGACGAAGATCTGATCGACAATATTGTACAGGCAGGATATAATAAGACTTGCGATACAGGGAATGCAAAACTTCATAAGAAGCTTTCCAATCCGTTCTGTTCCTAAATAGTTACTTGATTCCATAATTTCCTCCTTCTTTGCAAACAAAAATGACACATGTGTTCTGTGCATGTGCCAACAAAAAACACACGCATTACTTTGTTCCGTAATCAGATTTACGTGCAGAGCACTACATGTGTCGTTCAAGTTTTTATGAAATTTCTAAAGCTTGATTATTATAACAACGCATTTCGAAAAAAGTCAAGAAAAATTTTTCGCTTTTTTTCTTGATATTTTGTTGCGTTATGAAAAAGTGTTTTAGAAAAAGTGCAACAAACGGGTTGCACTTTTTTGTGCGCTATGATAATATGTATTGCAGTGACGTACAAATGTCTTTGTTAGAAAAACAGAGGGAATGATGAGCAGATGGAAGAGGCAACAGCTTATTACGTTGTGAAAAAGAGAGCTTTGCCGGAAGTACTGTTAAAAGTAGTCGAGGTAAACAGGCTTTTGGAGACGCAGAAGGTGTCATCGGTACAGGAGGCAGTTGAGCGTGTGGGACTCAGCAGAAGTTCTTATTATAAGTACAAAGAGGATATCTTTCCATTTCATGATTCTACACAGGGCAAGACGATCAACCTGGCCTGCAGTATGGATGACGAGCCAGGGCTTTTGTCGGATGTGTTGAAAGTGGTGGCGGATTTTCACGCTAATATTCTGACGATACATCAGACCATACCAATTAATGGCACAGCGTCGTTGTCGCTGAGTATTCAGATTCTGGATGCAGACAGCGATGTGTTTAGAATGGTGGAAGAGATTGAAAAGAGAAGCGGAGTGCACAAGGTAAAGGTACTTGGCAGGGAATAAGATGAATCGCACAGGAGGGTAAAGAAAAATGATAAAGGCAGCAATATTGGGATATGGTACAGTAGGAAGCGGTGTGTATGAGGTCATAAAAAAGAATAAAGATATCATCACCGGCAGGCTTGGCGATGCACTGCAGGTTAAGTATGTACTTGATTTAAGACCGTTTGAGGGAGATCCTGTACAGGAGGTGCTGGTTCATGATGTTGATATCATTATGAATGATCCGGAGGTGGCGATTGTATGTGAGACGATGGGGGGAGAACATCCGGCCTATGAGTTTACCAGACGCGCGCTGGAGTGTGGCAAGAGTGTATGCACCTCCAACAAGGAGCTTGTGGAGAAGCATGGTCCAGAGCTGATACAGATTGCGAAGGAGCACAAGTGCAGTTACTTGTTCGAGGCGAGTGTGGGCGGGGGAATACCGATTATCCGGCCGCTCCGCACATCGCTTGCACAGGAGGAAGTTCTTTCGATTACAGGTATTTTGAATGGCACGACCAACTATATACTGACCAAGATGGAGACCGAGGGGCTTGCCTTTGAGTCTGTGCTGGCGAGGGCGCAGGAAAAAGGTTATGCGGAGAAGAATCCGGACGCGGATATCCTGGGATTTGACGCCTGCAGGAAGATTGCCATTCTCACTTCACTGGCATACGGTAAGAAAGTTGATTTTGAAGATATTTCAACGGAGGGGATCACGGCGATCACGGATGTCGATTTTGCGTATGCAAAGAAAATGGGTGCAACGATTAAGCTTTTTGCAAAAAGTGTCAAGAAAGGTGACAAGTACTACGCGCTTGTAGCTCCGTTTATCGTGAAACCAGAAAATCCCCTTTATGCAGTCAAAGGCGTGTTTAATGCGATTCTGGTGAATTGTAATATGGGCGGAGAGACGATGTATTACGGCAAGGGCGCTGGAAAGCTTGCAACGGCAAGTGCAGTTGTGGCAGACGTCCTTGACTGCGCAAGGCATATCGGCAAACACCTGGATATCAGATGGGAGGATGAGAAGCTTGCGATCTCTCCGATTGACGGTGCGGTTCGAAAGTTCTTTGTGCGCGTGTCCTCGACGGATGAGGCGCAGATTCAGGATGTCTTTGGCGCGGTTGAGATGTTTGCAGGCGTGGCTGACGGTGAGTGCGGATTCGTCACAGAGGAGATGACAGAGGCAGAATACAGGGATAAGGCTGCAAAGTTCGGCAGTGTGCTGTCCATGATAAGAGTAGATTAACGACACGCGGTAATATGAATATATTAAGATATACAATGTGATATGCTTTGGTTACGGGAAAGGAATTGTGTAGGATGAAAAAGGTAGTTAAATTTGGAGGAAGTTCACTGGCGAGTGCAGAGCAGTTTGTGAAGGTTGGAAACATTATTCATGCGGATGAGGGCAGAAAGTTTGTCGTTCCATCTGCGCCTGGTAAGCGGTATGACAAGGATACAAAGGTTACAGATATGCTCTATGCGTGCTATGCGCTGGCAGAGCGGGATCACAACTTTAATGCGGAGATTGCCCAGATTGAGAAGCGGTATCAGGAGATTATCGACGGATTAAAGCTTGAACTTGACCTCACGCCGGAATTTGACAGGATGATTGACAATTTCAAGAGAAAAGTAGGGGCGAACTATGCAGCCAGCCGCGGTGAGTATTTGAATGGTATCATCATGGCAAACTATCTTGGCTATGAATTTGTCGATCCCGCAGAGGCAATTCGCTTTAATGAGGCGGGTGTCTTTGATGCGGAGCTGACGCAGAAATTATTGTCAAAGAGACTGGAAGGCGTGGAAAAGGCGGTTATTCCCGGCTTCTATGGCGCGATGGAAGACGGAACAGTTGTGACGTTTTCAAGAGGTGGTTCCGACATTACAGGTTCTATTGTGGCGAAAGCGATCCAGGCCGATGTGTATGAGAACTGGACTGATGTGTCAGGTATCCTGATTGCGGACCCGCGCATTATTGAGAATCCTGAGGGGATTGACATCATTACCTACGGTGAGCTGAGGGAACTTTCTTATATGGGATTTAACGTTCTCCACGAGGATGCCATATTCCCAGTGAGAAAGGAAGGGATTCCAATCAATATCAGAAATACGAACCAGCCCGAGGATGAGGGAACGTGGATTGTCGGAAATACCTGTAAGAAAGCGAAATATACGATAACGGGTATCGCGGGCAAGAAGGGCTTTGCTTCCATCAATATTGAGAAGGATATGATGAACTCAGAGATTGGCTTTGGCAGAAAGGTACTCCAGGTGTTTGAGGAGTATGACATTTCCTTTGAGCATATGCCCTCTGGAATTGACACATTGAATGTGATGGTTCATCAGTCAGAGTTTGTCGACAAGGAGCAGAATATCCTGTCAGGCATCAACAAGGCGGTCAATCCCGATCATATTGAGATTCAGTCAGACCTTGCGCTGATTGCCGTTGTGGGACGCTGCATGAAGTCACAGAGAGGCACAGTGGGAAGAATCTTTGCTGCGCTGGCTCACGCGAATATAAACGTCAGGATGATTGATCAGGGCTCCAGTGAGCAGAATGTTATCATCGGTGTTGCAAACGAGGACTTTGAGACAGCGATCAAGGCAGTCTATGCAATTTTTGTGGATACAAGGATTTAAGGAGGGAAAGCAAGTCTATATCTGGGCAGATATGGACTTGTTTTTTGGGTGCACATATGATAATATGGACAGGTTACAGTACAGATAACAATGGATTCCCGATGTATGGTTTTGCGAGATTATGGGAATACAGTCTATAAAAACGGAGGAGAACAAATGAGTAATAAAGTAGGTGTAGGGACTCAGGAAAATAAAATGGGCGTCATGCCTGTCAACAGATTACTTTTAAATATGTCGCTGCCGATGATGGTTTCCATGCTTGTTCAGGCACTTTATAATATTGTGGACAGTATCTTTGTGGCAAAGCTGAGCGAGAATGCGCTGACGGCAGTATCGCTTGCATTTCCACTGCAGACGCTTCTGATTGCGTTTGGTACAGGTACAGGTGTCGGCGTCAATTCGCTGCTTTCCAAACAGCTTGGTGAGAAAAATATGAAGCAGGTGAGCAGGACTGCCATGAACGGTATTTTTCTGGCAGTTATGAACTATGTTTTGTTTTTGATTATTGGAATTGTCGGCGTGAGACCATTTTATGCAAGTCAGATCAAAGATGCAGATCCCGAAATTCTTACACTGGGAGTACAGTACCTGACGATTGTGTGCGTTTGCTCGTTTGGATTGTATGCGCAGTTCATTTTTGAAAAACTTCTGCAGTCCACAGGAAAGACTTTGTATACAATGATATCACAGGCTGCTGGTGCAGTGACCAATATTATTCTCGACCCAATATTGATTTTTGGACTGCTTGGAATGCCGAAACTGGGTGTTGCCGGTGCAGCGATCGCGACTGTCATAGGGCAGATTGTGGGAGGGACACTCGGCCTGATTTTTAACATCAGGGTAAATAAGGAGATCGCGCTGTCGATCAAAGGATTTAAGCCGGACATCAACACAATTGGAAATATCTATAAGGTCGGTGTGCCATCCATCATGATGCAGGCGATTGGATCTGTCATGACCTATGGAATGAACATGATACTGATTACGTTTTCGTCCACAGCGACGGCTGTGTTTGGTGTCTATTTCAAATTGCAGAGCTTTTTCTTTATGCCCGTTTTCGGACTAAATAATGGACTGATACCGATTGTGGCATACAATTACGGTGCGGGGAAACGGAGCAGACTCATCAAGGCGGTCAAATGCAGTCTTGTGTATGCGTTTGCGCTGCTTCTAATCGGTTTTGCCGTATTCCAGATGATTCCTGAAGTGCTTCTTGGCCTGTTTGAGGCATCGGAGGAAATGATTGCCATCGGTGTGCCGGCACTGCGTATTATCGGTGTACATTTTCTGTTTGCATGGTTCAGTGTGATAGCAATCGCTGTATTTCAGGCACTTGGAAGCGGGGTATACAGTCTTGTCATCTCTGTCGCCAGACAGCTTGTGGTACTGTTGCCCGTCGCATTTATCCTTGCAAGAATCGGAGGGCTTCATGCAGTATGGTGGGCATTCCCTGTTGCGGAAACCGTGTCAATTTGCGTATCATCACTTTTTATGATCCTGATTAACAAAAAAGTGATCAGAAATATTCCTGATAATGCCTGAAATTTTTCCTGTCAGTGCCCAAAACGAACCACTTGGTGTAAAACTATTTACATCGGCGGTTCGTTTTATTATGATAGAGGAAAGTTCAGTGAAGTGATAAGAGTTTTCTGGGCGGAATGTAAATTTGTGGGTCATAGGCAGTGTGGGGGATTTATATGAAAATAAAAATTGAGATTGAGGAAGCCTTGGAGGAGGATGAGGTGCTGATTCGCTGCCGGAGGCTGACGGAGGAAATTTCCGCAGTCCAGAGGGCGGTGAGCGAAGCCGCCGGGGCGACACAGAAGTTTGTCTTTTATAAAGGAAACACAGAATATTATCTGATGCTGGATGAGATTTTGTTCTTTGAGACGGACGGGAGCGGCATCAGCGCCCACACAAGGAAGGATGCGTATCAGATTAAGTATAAGCTCTATGAGTTGGAGGATATTCTTCCGGGATTTTTTATGAGGGTATCAAAGTCAACGATTTTGAATACGAACCATATTTATTCCATCAACCGGAACCTGACGGCGTCGAGTGTAGTGGCCTTTATGGACACCCACAAGCAGGTCTATGTATCGCGGTATTACTATAAACCATTGATCAGTAAATTGGAGGAGAAGAGGTTGCATCGATGAAAAAACAGAAATTATTTTGGGGTATCTTTTTTATTGTGATGGCGATGATTGTCGTTGTCAGCAAGCTTGGCATGCTGCCGGATGTGGGCGTGTTTTCCCTTCTGGCGACTGCGTTTTTGATCTGGATGGCATCGGATGGTATCCGGCACAGGAACTTTTATGAGATGCTGTTTGCCGTGGCGTTTTTATGTATCATATATGATAAACCGCTGGGAATAGAGGCGCTGACTCCATGGACAGTCCTGGCTGCGGCGCTGCTGCTGAGCATCGGGCTTTCTCTGCTGTTTGGCGGGAAGAGGAAGCGAAAGCGCAGCATCGAGTTTGAGTGGGAAAGTGATGGCAGCGGAGGGATTGGAAGTTTCAGTGAGCAGTGCAGCGGTGAGCATATTCGCTGTGAAAATAATTTTGGCGCAGCCATCCGGTATATCAATTCAGACAATTTCTGCAAGGCGTCCCTGGAGAATAATTTCGGAAGCATGACAGTCTATTTTGACAATGCCATGATTCAGGGCGATACCGCGTCTGTGAAGGTCGACAACAACTTCGGGGAGACCATTCTCTATATTCCGAAAGAGTGGAAGGTGCAGAACGAGCTGGATCACTGTTTTGGCAGTATCAATGAACATGGGAAGGCCATGGGAACAAACAGTGCAGTACTGCGCCTGAAGGGTGACACAAACTTTGGAAATATCGAGATTTATTATGTATAGGAAATCACAAAAGGAGGTCAAATATGGGAACAGAAGTGAGCGTAAACACATTTGCGGTGAGCGATGTAAAGGATCTGGAAATCAGAATAGCGGCTGCAGATGTAAGAACAAAAGAAGCGGCAGGTGAGGAAATTCGCGTGGAGGCAAAGAATCTGCGGGATGGCAGATATACCTGCGAACAAAATGGAGGAAAGCTTGTTGTTGCGCATGAAATTGAGGGAATAGGAAATTTTCACAGATGGAATGATGAGACACAGATTGTGCTCTACCTTCCAGAAGGGATGAGATTGGATAGTATTGTGTTGGAGATTGGAGCAGGGGAAGTGCGCATGGATGCGGGTTCGATTTCATGCAGCGACATGGACGTGGAGATAGGGGCAGGAAAATGGAAGGCGGCGAATCTTTCCGTTTCAGGCGAATTCAATGTAAAGATAGGAGCCGGAAAAGCTAAAATGAAAAGGGTCACAGCAGGCAGCGTCAACATTGAGTGCGGTGTGGGATCAAGTGTCTATAAAGGAAGAATTGGCGGGGACATCAGGGTAGGCTGTGGTGTTGGAAGCTGTAGTTTTCAGCTGGAGAATAAAGAGGGTGATTTTAATTACGATGTCTCCTGCGCAATGGGCAGTGTCACGATCAATAACAATAAAATAAGAAGTTTTGCGTCCAGGAAGCGTTACAAAAGTGAAACCGCGCTGGGTACAGCAGTACTGGAATGCGGCCTTGGGAGTATTGAAATGCAGACAGATGTAATTGAAATTGATTTGTCAAATAAAATCCGTCGTTAAGTAGTTGACTTTTGCATAGATATTTGATAAAATGTGAAAGAATGTTTAAGGAAGTGCGGATATGGCGGAATTGGCAGACGCGCCAGATTTAGGTTCTGGTGGGAGACCGTGCAGGTTCAAGTCCTGTTATCCGCAGAGAAAGAGCGCTTAAAATAAGCGTTCTTTTTATTTTGTGCTTCATTTTGTGCTGCATAGGTTTAAAAATCCTGAGTTTGACACTTTAATATTCCATAAAATACCAATAATCCTTGTGATTA
>CAMWXE010000021.1 GCA_947178145.1 uncultured Lachnospiraceae bacterium
GGAGATGAGAAAAACGTGTGCAGTTCATTTGAAAGGATTATTAAAAAGGAAAGAGCGGAAGGTGAGGCTAAAGGCGAGACTAAAGGCGAGGTAAAAGGAACAGCAAAATGCGTCATAGAGCTGCTCGAGTATATAGGGGAGCCGTCGGAGACACTTAGAAAGATGATTATAAGTCAGACAGATATTGAAAAGCTGCGAGTGTGGCACAGGGCAGCCGCAAGGGCGAAAACGATCGAAGAGTTCGAGCAGGCAATAGGGCTGGTGCAGACATAAGCAGATCCATTAGGAGACATATTTAGTGTGGGCAATTAATTTGCTGTCAAAGGGGAAGCCTTGGAACTTCTGTGTGAGTAGATGGATCAAAGGCAAGTCGCCCCAGCTCTGTTGTCGCAAGAGCCTTTTACGCCGCCAACAGGGTGATGAATGCCAAAACACTGATTTCAAGGAGAATCACTGGAAACAGTGGTTCCTTTTGTTTATATTGTAGCTGGAATTATGCCAGAAAGAGGCGATATACTTGTTCTTCCTGTTCGAATTCCAGAGTTACAATGATTTTACGATGCCATTTCGTTTGTTGGTGTATATGACAGCGATCTGGTTAGACTATTTTAAGAACAGCGATAAGAACAAGCGAAAACAAAAAGGATACAGGCTGCCAGCGATCATGCCGATCGTCCTGCACAATGGAGAGCGGAGCTGGACAGCATCACACAGGTTCCGGGAAATGATCAGACAGGAGGATCTGTTTGGTAAGTACGTTGTGGACTTTGAATATGTACTGGTATCAGTGAAGCGTCTTACAGCTTCTCAGATCAAGAGTTCCAACACTCTTGTAGATAACATTCTTCTTGCGGATAAGAAAAATACAAGAAAGGCATGGAACAGTACAAACAGTATAGAATTGGTGCGCCGCATCAGGGCGATGGAGAAAAATGACCTGAATGAGTGGATTACATGGTTCTCGAAAGTGGTCAGAGAACTAGGCGAAGAGGAACGAAAGGAGTTCATACAGCAGCTTAGGGAAGGAGATGAGAAAAACGTGTGCAGTTCATTTGAAAGGATTATTAAAAAGGAAAGAGTGGAAGGCGAGGTAAAAGGAACAGCAAAATGCGTCATAGAGCTGCTCGAGTATATAGGGGAGCCGTCGGAGACACTTAGAAAGATGATTATAAGTCAGACAGATATTGAAAAGCTGCGAGTGTGGCACAGGGCAGCCGCAAGGGCGAAAACGATCGAAGAGTTCGAGCAGGCAATAGGGCTGGTGCAGACATAAGCAGATCCATTAGGCAGGTTAAACTTTAAAAATAAATTGTTATAAAGAGAAAATTTATAGTTTATTAGCAGCTTTTTCCTCTGTTTTATGACAAAATTAGATACTATAATTGAGCAAAACTAGAAAAAATCACAAGAAAAAATAAATTATCTTGCTGTGAAGACAGTATAAAAACGTTCATAAGAATATCTTTGTGTGCATTATGCATCTTTCGTGCATATTATTTGTGCATTTCTCTGTGCTACGGATAAGTATTTGGTAAACTTTTCGAATATGCTCATTTATAGCAGAGTATATACAAAGAAAGGGTAAAAAGGAGATAGGTATGATGACAGCAGAATGGGACGAAATTGAAGCGAGAGAGGTTGCAAGGGAAGAAGGAAGGGAAGAAGGCATAGGGGCGATGATAGAGGGCTGTAATGAGCTGGGAGTCGCAAAGGCTGCTGCATGGAAGGGAACCATTGGAAACAGTGGTTCTTTTTGTTTTTATTGCAGCTTAAATTATGCCTGAAGAAGGGATTTTTTGAAAAAATAAATAAAAATTCTGAAAAATACTTGAAATTGACAGAAAATATAGTACAATAATAATATATGTAAACCGTTTCAACGGAATGTTTATGCAATGGAGCTTGTAAAAACTTAGCGGAATCTTCCAGGGGCAGGATGGAGGCAAAAGCTAATCAGATAGGCAGAATATGACGATAATATAAATGACCATTCAGCGATGCAAGCAATGACGGACAGCGTGTCATGGAAGTAAGAGCTTGACGGGAGTTGATTTATGGAGACACAGGAGAATGCGAAAGAACAGGAGCAAAATGCAGACAATCCGCATGACAAGGGTTATAAGAGAATCTTTTCCATAAAAAGGAATTTTCTTGATTTCATTAAAAAGTACATCAGTTTTGACTGGATGATGGAGTTGACGGAGGATAATCTGGAACTGATTGACAAGGAATATGTCACGGACCAGTTTGACACGTATGAATCAGATCTGGTCTACAGGGTGAATACAGAGGCGGGAAGTATATACCTGTTTTTTCTGTTTGAACTTCAGAGCTACAATGATTTTACGATGCCGTTTCGTCTGTTGGTGTATATGACTGCGATCTGGTTAGACTATTTCAAGAACAGTGACAGGAACAGGCGCAGACAAAAAGGATACAGGCTGCCGGCAATCATGCCGATCGTCCTGCACAATGGGGAACGTGGCTGGACTGCATCACGCAGGTTTCGGGAAATGATCGGACAGGAAAGTCTGTTTGGAAAATACGTTGTGGACTTCGAGTATGTCCTGGTTTCCGTTAACAGTCTTGCGGCTTCGAAGATCAAGAATTCCAACACCCTTGTAGACAATATTCTTCTTGCGGATAAGAAAAACACGAGGAAAGCATGGGACAGTGAGAGAAACATGGAACTTGTGCGCCGCATCAGGGCAATGGATAGAAACGACCTGAACGAGTGGATTACATGGTTCTCAAATGTGATCAGAGAACTGGAGGGGGAAGAGAAAAAGGAATTCATACAGCAGCTTAGGGAAGGGGATGATATAATCGTGTGCAGTTCATTCGAAAGGATCATGAAAAAAGAAAAGGCAGAAGGAAAGGCAGAAGGAAAGGCAGAGGATATTATAGAGCTTCTTGAGGATATCGGGGAACCTTCCGGTACGCTTAAAAAGCATATTATGAATCAGACAGATATGGAAGTGCTGAAAAGATGGCTTAAGGCAGCAGCAAGAGCGGAATCCATAGAGGATTTCAAGAAGACAATAGGACTGGTGCAGACATGAAGGGCTTTCTTAGGAACACAGACCGAAACAGGAAGTGCGGCCGTGAGGTTTGCAGTGTGAGGATATAGCAGGAAATCGTTTTTCATGATGAAATCAATTGGGACTAAGGAGTTGTGCAACATCATTTCCAGTATATGAGAGCTGGAATATGATTTCATTATATATGTGGCAACAGGTAATACAGGCAATAAAAGGGAATATCAATAACAAAGTGGGGAGAAACAAGATGGCAAAGAGTAGGAAGAAAAAGAACAATAAGCTAAGAAGGAGGGTCATGCGGACGGTCGCGGCACTCACTATGATTATGGCGATTGTCGTGGCTGCGATACCGGTGGAGAATTTGGATATCGTACGGGCTGATTATGCCAATACATTAACTATTAACTATGCTAGTGACGTTGCTGGTGCGAATAATAATAGTGATTTATATACTGCCAATTCATATGAAAACTCGTATGGTGGTGACCAACTGCGTATACAGCGTATAGAAGGCAGCATGATTACCGAACTGTTTACGGTACAGAAGTCAGGGACGAATGCTGATACTGCAATGATAACTGGAAGTTTATTGGCCTCTGGAACAAATTCTCTGGATATAAGAAATGAGGAATACTATCAATACATTCAGTTTGATAATACATTTGTCAGCCCTTTTAGAGCTGCTGTTGGAAGCCTTGCATATACGTATACCTATCAAGCAACTCCTCAAACATTTAATGGTGGTACAGACAGTACTGGAAATAATGTAAGTGGTTCAATTACAATCAATATATTGAGTACTGCTTCACCTACAGGAAACTCAAATAATGCCGGTACAGGTTCAATTACTGCCACTACGGATGATGGAGGTTATACAAGTTATAATTTATCAAATCTCACAGCGGATACTGTGTATACATCTAGTTACACTTCCAATATCAGAACTGCACAAGAGAATTTGATAAGAACTTATAATACAATGGCACAACAAGATATTGCAACCCTTCAGGCAATACAAAATAAAGTATCATCCAGTGGCAATGGAAGTGGAAAATTAACAGATACTGATAGAAATAATTGGGCTAACCTCCAAGCTAAGTATGCAAGCGGTCAGGGAGCTTCTGATTATAGTGCTGCACGTACGTTAAATGTAAGCTTTAGTAATCTTGGCGGGACTGGAACAGCTTCTCTCACCAATTTTGAAAAAGACCTTATCTGTAAATGCTTTTACAATTCGTCAAACAATAGCCTTACTTTAGACAGATATGAACTAATCGAAATTTCAAAGGGACAATCCAGTGTTTATGTTCCTAGATTGACAGGCAGTAATGCAGCGCTTACTGGGCAGTCTGTTGATACAAACAAATATCTTGTTTCAGGAAGAGCCAGGATTGATGGAATCAAAAGTAATGCATTCGTGGGTGCAGGAATAAACACGCTGAATATTGCATCTAATATCAGGTTTATAGGAGCAGAAGCATTTGCAGGCTCTCCTTTGCGGACAGTAACGATTGATATGACGAACTGTGAAATCATTGGCGACAGGGCTTTTAAGGGCTGTACAAATCTGACGAATGTATCATTTACAGGTACATATACAGGTACAGCATCAAAGCTGCAGGAAATCGGAAAAGAGGCGTTTGCAGATACAGCTCTTTCAGCTATTACAATACCTAATAGCGTTGGAACGATCGGCGCAGGTGGGTTTGCCAATAATGCACAACTTTCAAGAGTGGAATTTGCCAGTGGCGGTACCAACACTGCAATGACGATGCAGCCATATGCATTTTTTAATGCTACAAATCTTTCCAGCGTTGTATTTCCCAGTGGGACGAACAACAGGCAATTCCAGATAATGAAATTTGGATTTGCGCTTGATACAGGTACAAATGGCGGAAGCCTTAGTGATTTTACGTTTCCGGCAGCTAATAATAGTGTAAATTATGGCAGTGAGGCGGATTATGATTACATCCTGGCAAACAGAAGCAGACTGCAGACAGTGACATGGCCAGGTTTATTACAGAATAAAATACCTGACAATACATTGTGGGGATGTGAAGAACTTTCATATACACGTTTTCCTGATGGTGCTGCCCGCGCGGACTATACTGCTGATGCCCTGTTCCAAGGCGTACAAAATACAGATTTCTATGTTGAGGGTCCGGCGAATATAAATGCGCAGACTGTAGCGACGCCGAGAAAAACTACATGGACAGCAAAGGCCGGGTATGATAATGGTAATGGAATCATACCATACAAATTTACGGACAGCACCGGCACACATTTTGAGATTGGTGTAAAAGAGAATCCTGCGGATACGGAGCCAAAATATATTGCAACAATCGATGTTACAAATGAAGCTGCAAAAGAGGCTACATTATCGAAATATACTGCTTATACGACTCCCAACGCGAACGACAGGTTCTCAATTGTGATACCTGACAAGGTGGGTGAATATACAGTTGTGGCAATCGGACCAAACTGTTTTGACGATGATATCAAAAACAAAATTTATGAGTTGATCATTAAGGATGGATCCGTCAGGCAGATTGCTGCGGAAGCTTTTAAAGGTTCAGAAAATCTGCAGTGGGTTGAGATCGGAGATGCAGTGGCATCTATTGGAAGAGAAGCGTTTGCAGATTGCCCTAAGCTTGAAAATGTAGTATTTAGCCAGACACAGACGGCAGGATTTTATGGACAGGATGCTTACTGGAAGGATCAGCATGTGTTAGGAACGGATGCATTCAAAACAGGTTCCACGTATCTTACTTTCCATGGTGCAATTCATCCTGATTATGCACCGTTTGCACTTGCGATGTCAGCTGACAGCAAGAATATGACAAGTACAAGATCGGAGTGTCAGATATGCTACAAGACAGATGCCCCGCTTAACCTGACAGTGATTAGGGATGCGGACGGAAAGGCGACATTGATAGATTACCCTCATTATGAGGAAGTCGATTATATAAATGAAGGCCTCATAGATGAATACAAAACAGAAACAAATGACCCTGATTTTAGCATTAAAGACAGATTTGAGTTAGTAAACGAGATAGGCAATAATACAAATGATGACAATAAAGCAGTACCAACCTGGGCAAGAGATATCGTATTGCAGACGCTCAACATGAACCTGCCCAAAGGGATAGAAAACATTGACTCTGCAAAATATTTTAAGGATAGTAAGAATTCTGCCGACTTTGTGTATTTTAATAGGATATATAAAAAGAATGATCCGCCATATAGCACTACTAATCCACCATATGAAGAGGATACACAACCGAGGTATGTTAATACTTTTGGGAAAGCCGGAAATGAAAGCGTCAATAGCCTATATTCAAGCTATCAGTATACACCTAATGATGCACCAGATGATTATGTAGAGACGGTACCTGGATTATTCAGCGGATTCTTTGATGAATCGGATCTTGACAAACCAGATACTAATAATGGTAATCTGATGTGGAATGCATATGATGGCCATTCTTACACGGAGAACAATGAGAGAGGAAATGACTATCTGACAAGTGTTCAGATGCCAACTGTTGAGGAGTTTCCAGACTATGCGTTTGATAGTGCTGAGAACTTAAAGTCTCTCACCATAGGCAGTGCGTTGGATAAAGTTGGCATACAGCCGTTTAGGGATTGCAAGAGCCTGTTTGAGATTAATACAGGAGACAGTACAAAGTATGCTTATGACGGCAATATGCTGTTCTATGAAAATGAAGGCGATAGTACCCAGCCAAGTTACAAGATTATACAGTGTCTGGAAGGACGTGGCAGGAGAGATGCTGCAGATGGAAATTATGGTTCAACAGAGATTAGTTCCAAAACCAATCCATGGCTTTCACAGGTATCAAGTATCGCCGATTATGCATTTGCAAATTGTGAGGAAATCTACACAGTGGATTTGTCTGATACATCGGTAAGAACGATTTCGGAAGGAGCATTTAATGGATGTAGTAAGCTGGAATCGGTGACATTGCCCGCAACGGTGAATATGGTTCAAAGGGATGCATTTGTTGGTGTAACAGATAGAAATTTCAGGCTTGAAGTACCTAATCCGAATTGTTATATCAATCCCGAAGCATTTGATCTTGGACCAGGCAGAACAGAGACTTTGTATATAAGTGGTATTCAGTATGTAGATGAAAAGACAGAAGAAACAAGTACCTGCTATAATGCCTATCTGGAGCTGCTGAAAAAATATCCAGGTCAGGTCGAATTTAATGAGATAGGAACTACCTATACGGTTCGATTTTATGACGAGGATCGCAACCAGCTTGGATCTAACTATGAGATTGCAAGGGGAGAGGATGTTTTGAATCCTCCTATAGAGGCAGCAAGAGCAGCAGCAAAGACTGGACGCAGATTCGATACCTGGTTATGCCTGCTTGACAATGGTGAGATATTGAGAGGTGAAGAGGCCTATAAGAATGTAACTGAGAACAGAAGAGTAGAGGCGATCTATGTAGATGATCCGAGTTCCGTAGTTCCAGACGGAAACAATTATACCTTGACTGTTCAAAATGGAACTGCATTAGTCAATAATAATCCAGTAACAATTCCAGCGACAGTTCACGGTGGTGATACGATAACGATAATAGCAACGGACTCCGCAAACTTTAGAGTATGGACAGTTACACCAAATAACTATACATCTTTATTATTGGGTGCAAACAATCCTGTGACTACATTCACCATGCCAAATGCGAACATAACAGTCACAGCAAATTCGGCAATTGATGGCAGCGGTGCGAACCCCGACGGAACCTACACGGTAACCGTCAACAACGGTACAGGCGGCGGAAACTATCGTCCGGGCGCGACAGTCACCATCACAGCAAACACACCCAATACCGGAGCGTCCTTTGTGAACTGGACAACAACAACCTCAGGAGTGACATTTGCAAATGCAACATCCGCCTCCACGACATTCGTGATGCCATCTTCCAATGTATCTGTAACAGCAAACTTCAGTGATGGTACAGGCGGACAGCCCGGTGGCAATACCCCTGGTGGTGACAACACAACAAAGTACAAAGTAACCGTAAACTACGGTTCCGGAAGCGGCGAGTATGCGGCAGGTGAGACTGTCAATATCACAGCGAATGCACCAGAGTCATCAAACAGAGTATTCTCCAGATGGACGACCAGCAATTCCGGTCTTGGATTTGCCAATGCAAACGCTGTATCGACCTCGTTTGTGATGCCGGCGACAGATGTTACAGTCACGGCGAATTACAAGACAAGAACAAGTGATGACGATGACGACGATGATGACGACAGCAGTTCATCAAGAAGACCGGGCACAAATACAAGCACCAATACAGTGACCAACACTCCCGGAAGCTCGACAAATACAACAGGGACAACAGGTACAGTCAACAATCCATCGAACGAATCAGGCAGCACGGCAGGAACAAACAATACGAATGGCAATCGAATATATATCACGAAGAACGGTATTTCCAACACGGATGTGGCATCTTTGGCAGTAAGCGGTTCTACAGACAATTTTATTGTCAGAATCACAGAGTCAGCGGAGGCGACAGCGGCAGTAGAACAGGCACTTACGAACACCTATGGTTCGCTGAGTGGATTGGCATACCTGCCAATGGATATCTCACTTTATGACTCGACAGGTCAAAATAAGATTACAGATACCACAGGATTGAATATCACAGTGACAATGCCAATACCGGATGTACTGATTCAGTATGGCGGAAATGCGCGTGTTGCAGCGGCAGATAACGGAAATCTTGTACAGCTTACGCCGCGGTTCACGACAATTGATGGCATTGCATGTATTTCTTTCGTACCGCCCCATTTTTCACCGTATGTGATCTATGTGGATACGAACAATTTGATAGCGGGTCAGATGCTTGACTCCACACCGGCGACAGGCGACCCAATTCACCCGAAGTGGTTTGCGGCAATCGGCATGGCATGTGTATCGATTCTGCTGTTTGTCACAAGTGACGGACGGAAACGCAAAAAATTCAGGGCAGCATAAACATAATACAAGGAAGGGAACTGTCGCAAGGCAGTTCCCGGTCAAAGGAGACCAATATGAAAAGAATACACATGGTAAGATTTACCATCGCGATTGCGAGCTTGGCAGTACTGGGAATCCTTGCGCTTGTGATTGTTGCCAGGGGAATCGGCGGCGGTGTGACAGCCGCAGAGGATGACAGATTCCGTATCAATGGAACGACATTGACCAAGTATCTGGGAACGGACACGTATGTTAGTCTCCCGGATACGATAACGACAATCGGTGATGAGGCTTTTTCAGGAAACGAGACATTGACAAGTCTCACGATTCCTGATTCTGTCACCCAGATCTCTTATAATGCATTTAAAAATTGTACGGCGCTCACGCAAGTGATCCTTCCAGACAGTGTAGTGAAGGTAGGCCCTGGGGCATTTGAGGGCTGCACAGAACTCACCTCTGTCGAGATTGGAGAGAATGTAAGTTCGTGGGGTTCCGGCGTGTTCGCGAATTGCAATAGCCTTGCGACAGTAACGATTGACCAGGATAACGAATATCTTACATATTATAATGGCGCGATATACAATGGCAACATGACAATGCTGTATCAGGTGCTTCCGGCACGTGAGGGCGACAATTACGTGATGCCGGAAACAGTGGAGACGATTGACACCTATGCATTCTGGAATTTGCAGAACACAAAAAATGTGATGGTTTCCAGCAATGTCGCGGCGATTCCCAGGCAGGCGATGTCGAGCATGGGGAGTGTGGAGGATGTTGTGATCCAGAATCCGACAGCCAGTATCGGCGAGAGGGCAATGGCGAACAATGCAAATCTAAAGCAGGTCGTGATCCCTTCATCGGTAGTGAATATTGACAGAAGAGCATTTTCGGGCAGCCCGGATATGAAGATTTACACAAGCAGGTCCAGCACCGCAGATACATTTGGAAACAGCAACAATATTCCGGTAATCTATGAGGCCGAGTATCCGACTGATTTTATGGATAGCAATGCAGGACTTGAGGAAAAACCAAATGTTGGCGATAGTCCTGATGAGAGTACAACAACGACGACTACCACGACAACGACAGGCGACCAGAATCAGACAACGACAGATAGCAATGAAAGCGACACAGATCAAGGCAATACAGGGGGTGCGCAGCAGACGACACAGAATCCCTCCGAATTCGAGAGTACAGAGGGATATATTCATCCGCTCGATGTTCCCGAGAAAGACAATGTGATTGGAAAGACTGTGATTGTGGCAGGCAGGGCAGTGGTATTGATGGATAATCATAGGGGACAGGTGTATGGAATTCCGAACAGTGTGGAGGCGGATGTCGTCACAGAGGATTCTTCCGATGTGACGCTGTCAGGTTCCCAGGAGGAAGAACATACTTCGATCACTGTCAATGTTGAGCAGAATAACACAGCAGAGGAAGACAGCATTGCGCAGAGGAAGTATTATAAACAGAAAGATTTGACAAGTTTTGATATTGGTGAGAATATTGAGCAGATAGGACGGCTGGCATTTGCAGAGAGCGGTCTGCGGTCGATTGTGATTCCAGATCATGTCACCGAGATTGCATATGGGGCATTTATGTCCTGCACAAATCTTGCAGATGTAACGATACCGGATACCGTTTCTGACATTGGCACGAAAGCGTTTGAGGGGACAGCGTGGCTGAATAACTGGAAAAATGACAACGCTGACGACAGCGATTTTCTGATTGTAGGAGATGGTATTCTGCTGGCTTACAAGGGAAATGCGGAGCATGTGGAGATACCTGACGGCGTGAAGCAGATTGGAGCGGAGGCTTTTAAGGGACATACCGAGATATTAGATGTGGCAGTTCCAGCCTCTGTGGAGAAGATTTGCGCTGAGGCATTTCGCAATTGCAGTTCATTGACGGGCCTGACAGGCTGCGAAGGCTTGAAGACAGTGGTTCGCGGTGCGTTCTATGGCACGCAGATATCAGAGGAAGATTTTTAGAAATAAGTTTTAAACCGGAGATGACAGAATGGAAAAACTTTTTTGGGGAATGGTAGGTGGGTGCACTGCTGCATTTGCCATTCTGCTGGGGATGTATCTGAATAAGACAGGTGTGATTGGCGCGGAGCCAGAGACCTCGACAGAGATTGTCTCGGAGATCGAGACAACTACAGAGACAGAAGAGGAATTGCTGGCAGAAGACGGCGAGTTCCCTTCTGACATACAATCCATGATCGAGGATTCACAGAGAAATTACTCACAGGCGATGCAAGTGTTTGAAGACGAGTCATTGGCTGTGGCTTCGAGAGAGGCGGAGGAGGCAAGGCAAACGACATCAGGCGCGACAACATCGACAGGTACATCGGGCAGTGGCACGAAGACAAATGGATCGGTCGATGGAAACAGGAACGATAACCACGACTATTTCCTCGAAAGTCCCTCAGAGGAGGAATCAGAGATAGAGGAGTCAAGTAGTACAGAGTCGGAAAAACCGGAGGAAAAGAAGAACAGCGAGTATGAGTATACACTGTACACAGATCATGTAGTCCTCAAAAAATATGTTGGAAGTGCAGCATCACTCGATATCCCGGAGACGATAGATGGTCAGCCGGTAACAGAGATATCGGATTCCGCGTTTGCTAGTTCCAAGACGCTTGTGCGCATATCGCTTCCAAATACAGTTACGAAGCTCGGGAAAAATGTATTTAAGAGCAGTGAGCTTCTGGTCGATATCACTTTGTCAGACAGTCTGACAGAGATAGGAGAGGGTGTATTTGACAGTTGCTCGAGACTTACGCGGATTACGATACCAGATGGTGTGACCAATATTGGCAAAAAGGCCTTTAATGAATGTACAGACCTTCGAACTGTCAAACTGACAGATAATATTGAGACAATCGGGGAACAGGCATTTTACAATTGTGGCAAGATGGAGATGACAAAGCTTCCCTCCTCATTGAAGAGCGTGGAGAAGGAAGCGTTTGCAGACTGTGCAGCGATGGCGCTGACGAAGTGGCCGGGCGAACTGGAGTTTATCGGTGAGAGTGCCTTTGAGGGCTGTACGGCAATTACAAGTGTAAAGCTTCCTAGTACCATGCAGAGACTGACAACCAATGCTTTTCAGGGCTGTTCTGGCATTGAGACACTTGAGATCAAATCGGGGATTGAGGCGATACCAGAGTCGGCGTTTGCAGACTGTACAGGGATTACAGACGTGTCATTTCCAAAATCTGTGATCAGTATTGGCGACAGCGCTTTTTCTGGATGTACAGCGCTGGAGAATGTATCGATACCAAAGAATACGCTCAGTGTTGGTTCCTCTGCATTTGCGGGCAGTGCGATTACATCTGTAACGATTAATGCGAGGTGTTCTTATCAGAAAGACTCGTTTCCTGGAAGTACGGAGATTGAGAATTATTGATGACAGGAGGATATGAGATGCGAAAAAAGTTAAAGAATATAGTCGCCGCAATATTGATGGCTGCTGCAGTTTGTGTTACTCCTGTGAGTGCGGATATGGTGTCATACGCGAAGGGGCCTGCCTATACGGCAATGCAGGATGTATATTACACGAAGGATAACTGTGTGGTATATGCGGAACCGACTTATACATCGACTGTTCTTACGACACTTAGCGCCAATATTCCAGTGAGGGTAATCGGCGCATACTCGAACGGGTGGTATCGAATTGATATCGGTGTGATCTGTTATGTCAAGATGGATTCTGTCACTTCCGCGGGGGCAATCGGTATTAAGAACAATGAAGACAGACAGATTGCAGACGCGCAAAGAACCGCAGCAGAGCTGGGATATGAATTTGTGTATCTGTCATTGAATAAGGAGAAGATAATCAAGAAAGATATCTACAATAGTTATGTAGGGCAAAAGGTGATTCTCTATGCCAAGATCAACGATGAACTTGGCGTATCCTTTAAGATGCTTTATGAGGATAAAGTAAAAAGTGACATTGATCTCAAGGTGACCAAGAATGAATTCGTCGATGATTCAGGTGCCAGAACATTGCAGTATTTATTTGACAGCAATGTTGAATTAAACGGACAGCTTGCAATTTTCCAGTTTAAGTCAGGGTACGATAAAGCGGTTGACATTTATCCTTCTGACGTGGATACAGGCAATTTTGTGTTGATGAATACATACTACACAGAGTTTAGTGAGTTTGCTTATGCCCCGATTACACAGGTTGCGGATATTATGATTGTGGAGACAGAGATTCCCAACTCTCTGACAGATAATCAAAGGAAGATCATGGCAGATCTCAGAAAAGGCATCAAATATAAGAGTGACGACACCAGCGAGTACAGAAATGAAGTTGTCCACGGCAAACTCCGCAAGGACACAGAGTATGTGGATTATGAATATTAGAAACTTAATTTAAGCAAAAAGAAAGGATAAGATTAAGCAATCTTATCCTCTCTTTTTACATATACAGGTTGCAACTTTGTACCATGTGTGCTATGATTTCAATGGAAAGTGTGTGAACTGTATTAATCCAAACGATACAGTTGAGAATGAAAGGAGGAATTGTTATAGTTTGTCAAGGCGGAACTGTAACGGGAAATTGAAATAGGGAGGTCGAAATGTCAGATACAGTGATTGAGCAATCGAAAAAGGGAAAATCCAAACCAGTCATTATCGTGAAGGATTTATATAAAGTGTACCGCATCGGTGAGAACAGGGTGCGCGCACTGAACGGGGTGAGTTTCAGTATCAACCGCGGTGAGTTCTGCGCCATAGTAGGTACTTCTGGTTCGGGGAAATCAACACTTTTAAATATGCTTGCAGGTTTGGAAAAACCGACAAAGGGTGAGATTGTAATCATCGGCGAACATATGGAGGCGAAGAGTGAGAATCAACTTGTCCGTTTTCGGCGGGAACACATTGGCTTTATTTTCCAGTCCTTTAATCTCATGGGTACAATGAACGCGGTGGAAAATGTCGCACTTCCATTGACTTTTCAGGGTGTATCTAAGAGAGAGCGCACGAAGCGGGCCAGGAAGATGGTGCATTTGGTAGGACTTGACAAATATTGGGATCACCGGCCAAACCAGATGTCAGGAGGACAGCAGCAGCGTGTCGGCGTGGCAAGGGCGCTGGTAGTCAATCCAGAGATTATCTTTGCAGATGAGCCAACTGGAAATCTCGACTCCAACACATCGAGAGAGATTATGAATCTGATGCAGAAAGTCGTGCGGGAACAGAAGCGAACGCTGATCATGGTAACGCATGACAACACGTTGGCAAGTTTTGCGGACAAGATTATTCGTATTGTGGATGGCAAGATTGTGGATATGGTTGACAATACGGGGAATGTGAATGCCGTAACTGCAGAAGCGGTCAGTGGAAGCAGTGACAAGAGCAGCCAGGAAAAAGGGGAGTAAAGTACTCGGGAATGGAGGAAGAATATGAAAAAATTGAAAAAGATATTGATACTGATGCTGATGACCGTGTTCTTATGTGGAAATACGTTGACTGTATTTGCAGATGAGGATGATCAGGATACAGACAGTTCCTATGATGAACCTAGTGATCAGTATGCATCGGATGCGTGGAAGGATCAGATCAGGGGAGAGCTGAACCGGCATTACAGTGATCTGAAGATGCGCTTCAAATTGACGGAAGACCAGATCAGGCGCATGGACAAAATTTACAACAGCGCCATGTCTTACATGAAGAATGCAGGGCTCACAATGTCAGAGCTCACGAGCTATAAGGCTGAGGTGCAGGGATATCTGGATGAGATTGCCAATGAGACTCCGCCGTCAGGGACAGAGAAGTTTCTGATGCTTTCCAACGAGGTTCCGATTACGAGCGCGAACTATGGAGAGCAGACCTTTGTCGTATTGTCGCTGATTAATCTGGGAAAGTCGGACGTCAAGGATGTCGTCGTGACCCCCACGATATCAAATGATAAGACAAAGTGGCCGTTTGATATCGGACAGCCATACGATGCACAGATAATACAAATGATACAGGCAGCAAGTGATTTGGCAGATGCATATACCAAGCGAATGGATATTGGCTGGAATTTCATTGTCAGAAGCGATGTGCTTACAGGTTGTTATCCGCTGCCTTTTCATGTGACTTATTATGAAAATGGCACATTGGTGGAGACGGATATTACGACCTATATCAATATCAAGGGTGCCAATCCTGAGAAGACACTGATCAAGTATCCTGACGACGAGGAAGAGGAGGATAAGCGAACAGCAAATCCGCGTATTATTGTAACAGGCTATCGGACCGATCCTGAGGAGGTTTATGCCGGCTCCACTTTTAATTTGACAGTGAGTGTCAAGAATACATCCAGAGAGACTGCGGTTGAGAATGTGCTCTTCAATATGGAAGCGACAGTAGAGGGCAAAGATGCAGATGCCACCTATGCGGCCTTTTTGCCGACATCTGGTTCAAGCTCTGTCTACAAAGACAGAATTGCGCCGGGAGAGACATACGATATGAGTATCGAGATGGAGGCCAAGTCGGATCTTTCGCAGAAGCCTTACGTACTTACAGTAAACATGAAGTATGATACAGAGGATCAGGTAAATCTGTCCGATGCTGCAAAGGTTTCCGTACCAATCAAGCAGGAGGCAAAGCTTGATACGGGTTCCGCGGAGATTATGCCGGAATCGATTGCGGTAGGGGATCAGTCCAATGTCATGTTTAGTATCTTTAACACGGGAAAGACAACATTGTATAATGTAAAAGTCACTTATGAAGGTGGTACCGTAGACAGCGGAATCACGTATCTTGGAAATATCTCGCCGGGAAACACAGGGAATGTGGATTCCATGTTGACGGGCATTGCACCAGATACAGGGGAAGGTATCGTCAAGGCTGTTGTCACCTATGAGGACGAGGCAGGAAATGAGACGCGCTATGAGAAAGATCTGAACCTCTATGTATATGAGATGACGTTTGAGGATGACATGATGGATCCTTTTCCCATGGAGCCAATAGAGGAGGAACCGACCCAAAGCGGTATTCCGCTCATCGCGATTATCGGTATCGCAGCGGCAGTGATTGCAGTGATTGTGATCATCGTAGTGATTATATCAAAGAAGAGAAAGGCAAAGAAACATCAGGAAGATATGGATTTGCTGGATGGGGATGATGAATAATGAAATTCTTTGACTTATTGCGCATGAGTATCTCCAATCTATGGAAGCGCAAACTCCGTACGGTGCTTACGGTGTTAGGTGTGGTGATCGGTGTGACCTCGATTGTCGTTATGGTAGCGCTTGGAAATGGACTCAGGCAGTCTATGCTGGACAGCTATTCTGACTATGCTTCCATGACGCAGATTGAGATTAGTTCAGGGGGGTACTTTTACGTATCAAGTGATGGCAGCAGCGGACAGCAGGAGGAAAAACAGCTGGACGAGACGTTTGTAGAACAGCTCAGGGCGATGGAACATGTCAGTGATGTTTATCCAAGGCTGAATGTTTCTGCGATTGCAAAGGTTGGAAAATATGCAGGTTATCTTAACATATACGGCATTACAAAGGGTGAGTTTGAGACGATGAACATTCCCATCGCACAAGGCACTCTGCCGGATTCAGACACAGAGCTTAAGTTTTTCTATGGAAATAATGTTCTGATGAACTTTTATGTGGAAAAAACGCATACATACCCCTTTTGGGATAACAACGAGGCGCCGGATATTGACTTGATGAATGATCCGATTTTTACGATTTTTGACACAGATGCGTATTATGAAGCAATGTACGGAAATTCTTCCGAGGGAGGAGCACCTGTCAAGCAGCCAAAAAAATATATTATAGAGGCGTGCGGCTTGATGGCGGGTGAACTTGGCGATTGGAGTAACAATAATAATCAGTACGTTCTCTGCGATATCGATGCACTGAAGACAGAACTAAAGCGTATCTTTCGAAAGAATCCAATTCCCGGGCAGCCTACCCGAAAAAATGGCAAGCCCTACAATGAGCTGTTTTATTCACAGATTATTGTGCAAGTCGATGACATGGAAAACGTGACACCCCTGACGAATGCGCTCAGGGATATGGGATATGATGCATGGAGTTCTGCAGAGTGGATTCAGCAGCAGATTGATACCATGAATACAATCCAGGCAGTGCTTGGTGCAATCGGCGCAGTTGCCATGTTGGTTGCGGCAATCAGTATTACCAACACGATGATGATGTCCATCTATGAAAGGACGAAGGAAATCGGTGTCATGAAGGTACTTGGCTGTGACATTCGCAATATACAGGGACTTTTTCTGATGGAGGCTGGATTTATCGGATTTATCGGCGGCGTGGTCGGAGTTGGATTCAGCTATGCGATGAGTTTGGCGATCAATGGACTGGTGGCGGGAAGCGAGGCAGGTGCGAATATGGGCATCACAGGTGCAATCTGCCGGATTCCGATATGGCTGAGTCCGCTCGCGATTGTGTTTGCGATTGTAATTGGTATGATTGCCGGCTTTATTCCATCGCTCCGGGCGATGCGGCTGAGTCCGCTCGCGGCGATTCGAAATGAATAGGGACAGACGAAAGAAAGCGATCACAGATACTTCGAAAGGCTTCTCAAAACGAGGAGCCTTTTTGTGTACTTTGAAGCATTTCCATCATATATTAATGTGAAGATACAACGTAATGATTCCGATATCGGGATCTTTACAGAGGGAATGAAAATGAATAGAGTACGCGGAATGATCGGCTGTGATCATAGAGAAGTAGCGCCTTACACAGGCAGGGGTGTCTATGTGGCGGTTCTGGACAGCGGAGTGGCAGCACATCCGGATTTGAGGGGGAGAGTCGTAGCATTTCAGGATTTTATATCAAATAAGAAGATGTATTATGATGATAACGGACATGGAACACATGTGTCTGGAATTCTGGGCGGGAGTGGATTTATGTCAAGGGGCAGGTATCGGGGAATCGCGCCGGAGTGTACGCTGATTTGTGGCAAAGTATTGGACAAAAAAGGTGGAGGAAGTTTGAAAAATCTCACCAATGGCCTGATATGGATTTCAGAACTAATTCAGAAATACCCCATAAGGATTCTTAACATATCAATTGAGATGGAATCGGAGGATGGGATTGACCCCAGGGACTGGGAGCAGTTTCGAAAATATATACGATATCTGTGGGACAGAAATATTATGATCGTGGCAGCTGCGGGAAATAAGGGACCAAATCCCATGACATTATCACCGATTGGGGAGTGTGGGGGATGTGTCTGCGTCGGCTGTCACGATGGCAATTATAAGGGAAATGGCGGGAGGCTTTGCAATGAATATTCGAGCAGAGGCCCTGGAAGGGACCTGACAATTTCGAACCTGCTGAATCCCTTGAAAAAGCCGGACATTGTGGCGCCAGGGACTGATATTGTATCCTGCAACTATCACTATGGGACAAAACTGTATATTGCCAAGAGCGGGACCTCAATGTCAGCGCCGATTGTGAGCGGTGCCTGTGCGCTGTGTCTGCAGAAGTACCCACAGCTTACGAACAAAGAGCTTCGGCGGCTTTTGCTGGGTTCCGCAGCAGATTTGGGGCAGAGTTGGAGTGTGCAGGGCGCTGGAATGCTCCAGATTGACCGACTTTTCGCACAGGCGGAGCTGTTGTATTAAGTACCGATATTTATTTGGAGATTGAATTAATTTTCATGACATTTCATATTGACAAGAACTGTATATTTGTATACAATGATACACGAATACAAAATCATACTCTGTTCAGCGCTGACAAAGGATGTGTTTCATATCATGATGGAGCAGTGTAGCGCTCTGAACAGAGAAGATGAGAACGGAGGAGAAAAGAATGGCAAACAACAGTGCGTATTTTGAAAACCGGCCGGTTACCATGAACGATAAGAATAATCTTTTGCAGATTGAAGAACATATGTATCAGCTGCAGGATGTGGAGAAACCCAACGCATTCCGCAACATGTTCCCGTACGATGAGATACCAAAGATTCCGTTTAATGACAGGGTTGTACCCCATAATATGCCCAGGGAGATCTGGATTACAGACACGACATTCAGAGATGGTCAGCAGTCAAGAGCGCCTTACAGCACAGAGCAGATTGTCACAATCTTTGACTATCTGCACAGACTCGGCGGACCAAACGGCATGATCCGGCAGAGCGAGTTCTTCCTGTACAGTCAGAAAGACAGAGATGCAGTCTACCAATGTATGGAGCGCGGTTATCAGTTTCCGGAGGTGACTTCGTGGATTCGCGCGAGCAGGGAAGACTTTAAGCTGGTGAAGGAAATCGGCATGAAGCAGACAGGGATTCTCGTCAGCTGCTCGGATTATCATATTTTTATGAAGCTCAAGATGACAAGGCGTCAGGCGATGGAGCACTATCTGTCTGTCGTGAGAGACTGCCTCGAGGAGGGCATCAGTGTGCGGTGCCATCTGGAGGATATCACGAGAGCTGATATTTACGGCTATGTTGTACCATTTTGCCAGGAGCTCATGAAGTTGTCCGAACAGTATCAACTTCCGATAGTGGTGCGCGCTTGCGATACGATGGGATATGGTGTGAATTATGCGGGCGCTGTTATTCCGAGAAGCGTACAGGGGATTATATACGCGCTTTACACGCATGCTGGGGTGCCCCACGAGTGGATTGAGTGGCATGGACACAACGATTTCTACAAAGCGGTCACGAACTCGACGACGGCCTGGCTGTACGGCTGTTCTGGTGTCAATACCTCCCTTTTTGGTATTGGGGAGCGCACTGGCAATACACCACTTGAGGCAATGATCTTTGAGTATGCGCAGTTAAAAGGCACGCTAAATGGCATGGACACGACTGTGATCACAGAGCTTGCAGAATATTATGAGAAAGAGATAGGCTATCACATTCCAGAGAGGACGCCTTTTGTCGGCAGGAATTTCAATGTCACAAGGGCAGGAATTCATGCGGATGGTCTGCTTAAAAATGAAGAGATTTACAATATTTTTGACACTGAGAAATTTCTAAACAGACCCGTTCTGTGCGCCGTGTCCAACACATCAGGACTTGCGGGAATTGCACACTGGATGAATACTTACTACAGGCTTAAGGACGATGAGAAGATTAGCAAGTCTTCGGAGCTTGTGGCATATGTGAAAGCCTGGGTGGATGCAGAGTATGAGAGTGGCAGAGTTACGGTCCTTACGGATGACGAATTGCTTGCGGTCATCGCAGAGGGCTGTCAGACGCTCGGAGTGCGTATTGGAAAGGATTGATGACAGGAGATGAGCGAGTATGATGTAAATCATGAGGCATCGGACAAGTATTCGTTGCGGGGCAGAGTTTTTCGAAAGCTTAGAGAGGATATACTGAATGGAAAATATCAGGAAAACGATGAACTCAAGGAGGCGGCAATCGCGGAGGAACTTGGTGTTAGTAGAACGCCTGTTCGAGAGGCTTTTCGACAGCTTGAACTGGAGGGATTGATTCGGATTGTGCCAAATAAAGGAGCGTATGTTACGGGAATTTCTGCATCGGATGTGGCGGATATCTATGAGATTCGTTCTCTTTTGGAAGGTCTGTGTGCGAGATGGGCGACGAATAAGATCACCAGGGAGAAGGTTGAGGAGCTTGAGGAAATTATTCTTCTGAGTGAATTTCACTTGAAAAAGGCGCACTATGATCAGCTGATCGAGTTGGACAACCGTTTCCATATGAATTTGTATGAGGCGTGTGAGAGCAAGATGTTGATTCATCTCTTGAAGGATTTTCATCAGTATGTGCAGAAACAGCGGCAGCAGACGCTCTCAAATCATGAGAGGAGCGCAGCGGCTGTGGCGGAGCACAAGAGTATTATGGAAGCGATACGCGACGGGAATGCCCCCCTCGCAGAAAAACTTGCCGACGAACATATTTGTAATGCGTACAAAAATATGGTAAAATGTGGTTTGGGCATAAAACACTAAGCGACTCTAAGGCTGTAAAGGACACAGCCTAAGATTTGCTTAGTGTTTGGAAGAACGCCAGAGGGCGGCGTTCTTCGCGTGGTTATGATTAAAATAAGAGAAACAGGAGGAGAAATGATGACAAAGATTCAGATGACAACACCGTTGGTGGAGATGGATGGGGATGAGATGACTCGAATCCTTTGGAAGATGATCAAGGACGAGCTGATTCTTCCATACATAGACTTAAAGACAGAGTATTACGATCTTGGTTTGGAGCATCGCAATGAGACGAACGATCAGGTGACGGCAGATTCCGCAGAGGCAACAAAAAAGTATGGTGTAGCAGTCAAGTGTGCGACCATCACGCCGAACGCTGCGCGAATGACAGAGTACAATCTCAAGGAAATGTGGAAGAGTCCGAACGGAACAATCAGGGCCATGCTTGATGGTACGGTATTTCGGGCACCCATTTTGATCAAGGGCATTGTTCCGTATGTGAAGAATTGGACGAAGCCAATCACAATTGCCCGTCATGCATACGGTGATGTATACAAGAACACGGAGATCAAAGTTCCGGGAAAAGGAAAAGCGGAGCTGGTCTTTACCGCAGAGGATGGGACGGAGACAAGAGAGCTGATTCACAATTTTGAGGGGGCTGGGATTATCCAGGGGATTCATAATACCAAAGAGTCGATTTCCAGCTTTGCAAGAGCGTGCTTTGGCTATGCGATTGATACAAAGCAGGATTTGTGGTTTGCCACCAAGGATACCATCTCTAAGAAATATGACCATACGTTTAAGGATATTTTTCAGGAAATTTATGATACAGAGTACAAAGAGAAATTCGAAAAGGCGGGAATTGAGTATTTTTATACGCTGATTGACGATGCGGTTGCACGTGTGATTCGCTCTGAAGGCGGCTTTATATGGGCGTGCAAAAACTATGACGGTGATGTGATGTCTGATATGGTGGCGACAGCATATGGAGATTTGTCTATGATGACTTCTGTCCTGGTCTCACCGAGCGGCGTCTATGAATACGAGGCAGCACATGGTACCGTGCAGCGTCATTACTATAAGCACTTGAAAGGAGAGGAGACTTCCACCAACTCCATTGCGACGATTTTTGCATGGACAGGTGCGCTGCGCAAACGCGGTGAATTGGATGGAATCCAGGAACTTCAGGATTTTGCTGACAAGCTGGACAGGGCCTGCATCAAGACTGTTGAGGACGGAAAAATGACAAAAAGCCTTTCCATGATATCAACCTGTGAGAATCCGGTGATTTTGAACAGTCTGGACTTTATCAGGGCGATCAGGAAGACCTTTGAGACTTTACAAGATTGAATTCGTTTGTTATGATAATAATGTAATGATCAGAATAGATTCGAAAAGGATGGTGATGATATGTCTGAAAAGGAAATGCTCAAAACATCAGTTGAAGAATTTTCGAGATTGCAGGATTATATGCTGGAATGTGATAAGGATTCAGGAGTATATAAAAAAATGAAAAGGCGATACATTGAGTTGAAAGTTATTTTAACAGCTTCAGGGATTAACATTACAGAATTAGATATGATAAAAGAATAAACAGATTCATTGCAGCGGCGCATAGGATAGGTGGAAAGCATTATTCTATGCGCCGCTGCAATTTAGAGTTACAATTTCAATTCTGCGATCAGACTAAGCATTTCATATTGCCTGAGTTCTTCCTTTAGGACAGCCTTGTCAATCTTCAGCTGAAAGTCTTCCAAGGACAGCGTGATGGGAATATCATCTTTCATCTTGGCAAGCTGGTAGCTCAGGTATACGGTTTCTTTATTTTCCTTTAAGGCATTTAAGGGACTCCGGCCGATACCAAGGCTGCTTTTCCAGAAATCGGACAGCGCTTTTTCCTTTTTCTTGTTGCCCTCACAGTCCTCAATCGCTGCATAGATGGCATCGAGGGAGCCGTATTCGTTCACAAGCGGGGCCGCTGCCGAAGAGACACCCTTACAACCGGGGATGCCATCTCCGGGGTCGCCGGTGATGGAGAGCAGTGTCACAATATTTTCAGGGTACACGCCCTCCTCGGAATAGACGAGATCGGAAGTATATTCAAAGATTCCGGCTGGAAGGGAGGTGTAACCTTTCCTGTCAGCGTAGAGTCCATACCGCTGCTGCAGATCCTTTACCTTTTCCTTGTCGGTGACGCGCCACAGTCTGGTGTAATCGCTTACCAGCTGGAAATAGTCGTGATCTTTTGTGAGAAGATAGGTTTCGAGTTCTGGTGATTCAAATTTTCTGACAAGAGAGGCTGCAAAATCATCAGCCTCATAGTCCTTGTCCATAAGCACCTGGCAGCCTATCTTCTGTAACAGGTTTTCCATGGCAATAAATTGTTCCTTTAAGGGCTCTGGGGCCTCTTTTCTGTTTGCCTTGTAGGAATCTGCGCCCAACACAGTGCGCCGGAAGGTGTCGCGCGACACGTCAAAAGCGACAGCCACATAATCTGGTTTCGTCTTCTTGTAGAGAGAAATCAGCGTTCGAAGCATTGTGAAGAGCGCATTTGTATACGCGCCCCTGGAGGTCTGCAGGATTTCGGAGTAGTGCTTTTCTTTTTCCTCGTCTGTCTTGGCATAGAGGACAGACTTTGGAAGATTGCCGTAATACGAGGTGCTTAGCATTGAGGAACCGTCAATTATTAAGAATTTTTTCATGATTTATCTCTCCTATACAATATATTTTAGAGGAAAACTTCACTTGCTACACTGTCTCAGATAGTTCTTCCCATTTGGCGTAGAGCGTCTCAAGCTCCGCCTCAATGGCCGCTTTTACGGTCGCAATTTCCTGTAGCTTTGCTGAGTTTGTGGCAATTTCTGGTCTGGTCATCTCCTCGTCGAGTGCAGCGCTTTTTGTTTCAAGCGCCTCGATTTTCTCTTCGCACTTTTTCAGGTCATTCTCTCTCTTGCGAATCAGTGCCTGATTTTCCTTCTGCTGCTTCCAGTCAAGCTTCTGCGCGGAAGGTTCTTCGGCAGATGCGGAGGAGACTGTCTCTGGCACAGGCGTCAGAATTTCTTTCTTTTCAAGATAATAGTCGTAGTTTCCGATATAGTTGACAAACGTCTGGTGCGTGAGCTCAAGGATGCGGCTTGCTGTCTTGTTGATGAAATACCGGTCATGTGAGACATAAAGGACCGTTCCTTCATAAGCGTTCAGCGCTGTCTCAAGGATTTCCTTGGAAGTGATGTCAAGGTGGTTTGTCGGCTCGTCGAGGATGAGAAAGTTTGCCTCGGACAGCATAAGCTTTGCGAGGCAAACTCGTCCGCGCTCACCGCCGCTCAGCGCACTGATCTTTTTAAAGACATCTTCGCCTGTGAACAGGAAGGCAGCAAGGGTGTTTCGAATCTCTGTGTTGGTCAGGTAAGGATAATCGTCGCTGATTTCTTCAAACAGTGTCTTATCCATATGAAGTACATGGTGTTCCTGATCATAGTATCCTATTTCCACATTTGCCCCCAGCTTAATCGTACCACTGTCCATGGGAACAAGCTCATTGATAATTTTTAAGAGCGTGGTTTTTCCTGTTCCATTGTCTCCGATGATGGCGACATGCTCACCGCGCTTCATCTCAAAAGAGACATTCTCAAACAGCTGGTTGCTGTCGAATTTCTTGGAGAGCCCTTCAATCTGCATGACATCATTGCCGCTCGTCCGGTATGGCGTGAGCGTCAGCTTCATATCAGCCCTGACCTCGACAGGCTTTTCAAGGCGCTCGATCTTGTCCAGCATTTTCTCGCGGCTCTCGGCGCGTTTTATGGACTTTTCGCGGTTAAACTGTTTAAGCTTGTCGATTACTTCTTCATGGTGCTTGATTTCACGCTGCTGGTTCAGGTATGCGTTCATCTGCTCGGCGCGAAGGTGTTCTTTCTGAATGGCATAGTCCGAATAGTTTCCGTTAAAGGAGGATACTACGCCATTGTCAATCTCAATAATTTTCGTGGCGATTTTATCCAGAAAATATCGGTCATGTGAGACGATTATAACAGCGCCTTTGTAATTCAGCAGATACGTTTCAAGCCATGCGATGGAGTTGAGGTCAAGATGGTTGGTCGGCTCGTCGAGCATGATGAGATCCGGCTTTTGCAGCAGCATCTTGCCAAGAGCCACACGCGTCTTTTGACCGCCGGAGAGTGTGGCCACTTTCTTGTCAAACTCGTCCTCCTGAAAGCCTAGTCCTTTTAAGATACCAGTGATCTCACTCTTGCAGGCGTAGCCGTTGATCTCCTCAAAACGGTGTGTCAGGTTTGCGTATTTTTTGAGAAGAAGATCCAGTTCCCCGCCGGCAGCGTTCTTCATATCGGCCTCGGTCTGGCGAATGGAGGCCTCCAGGTCGAGAACTTCCTGTTTGACCGTGAGCAGCTCGTCAAAGATTGTGTTTTCACTGTCCACAGCCTGGTGCTGGGCGAGATAGCCGAAGCTCTTATCCTTTGCAAAGGTTACGAGACCAGCGTCGGCGGGAAGCCTGCCTGTAATGATTTTGAGCAGGGTGGACTTACCTGCACCATTGATGCCGACAATGGCAGCCTTTTCGTAATCCTCTATATGAAAAGAGGCATTTTTGATGACGTGATTGTCAACAAAAGTCTTGTCTATGTTACTGCATGATAGAATCATGGGAATTTCCTCCTCGCGTATAAAATCTATTTACCTATTATAAAAGAGAATGAAAATAAAAGCAATCGGAATCGATACCGCATTACAAAAAGAATTGACAATCATTTAACAGGATTGTATAATATATAATACATATTTTTATTATTTTTTTGGCATATTGCATACGAATGGTGCGGGGCTGAAAAAGTCATTGTCATGTGGAGGTTAAGAATCGTGGATGATAAGAATATATCACAGGCGGTTGTCGCGAGACTTCCCAGATATTACAGATATCTGGGAGATTTGAAGGATAGCGGTATCGAGAGGATATCATCTCAGGATTTAAGCAAACTGATGAAGGTCACTGCATCGCAGATTCGGCAGGATTTTAATAATTTCGGGGGCTTTGGGCAGCAAGGATACGGGTACAATGTGGAGTATTTGTACGATGAGATAGCAAAGATACTTGGATTAAACAAAACACACAATCTTGTTATCATAGGAGCCGGGAATCTTGGGCAGGCGCTTGCCAACTATATGAACTTTGAGCGCAGGGGATTTATTGTGAGAGGCATTTTCGACAAGAATCCTGTGTTATACGGAAAAGAGCTGAGAGGGATAGCAGTGCAGCCTGTGGAGAAAATTGAACGGTTTATCCGGGAAAATGATATTGATATTGCGGTGCTCACAATGCCAAAGGATGGCGCAGTAAAGACTGCAGAGCTGCTTGTTCGGTGCAATATTAAGGCTATTTGGAATTTTGCACATGTGGACCTGAATGTGCCGGAAAGTGTTGTCGTTGAAAATGTACATCTTTCCGATAGTCTCATGAGATTATCATACGGAATTGTAAATCAATAAATAAGAGAAGTTTGTGGGGGAAAATGGGGGTTGAAGATATGGAACCGGAGGAAGAGGCCTTTCGAGAGGCATTAATAGGGAAAAAGATACCGATTTTGACATTGGATAATCAGTGGCATAAGCTCTTCACACAGGCAGGGGCAAATGAGGAAATACAGAGGCTCGAGGACAATCTCAATGAGATTTTGAAAAGGCAGGGAAAACTGAACACAGAATTGAAGAGTCTTGTCTCTTTTAAAAAGAAGCTCATGCAGGAGATCGTGTCAATTATGGAACTTCCTGACAGCCCGGCAAAGGAAAAGAGGATGTCTGACAACAAGCGCATGATTGAGGAGTCCAACCAGAAGATTGAGGATTACAACGACGAGCTGATGGAGATGCCAAGGCAGATCGACGAGGCGAATCTGGAGTTGATGCTTGCAAGTATGCGGATTTGTTACGGCAGGATTCAGCAGAATGTCCAGGAAATCAACGAGATCAACAAGTGGGTATCTGACTTCAAAGTGCAGCTCAAGAGAAAGATTATCTTAAAGCAGCAGAAAGAGATCTGGAACGATGAGATGTATAATTATATGCATTCCATTTTCGGTCCTGATGTGATTGATATGTTTGACATGAAATACAACCCTCAAAATGTATTGAACAAGGAAAAAGATTTGATCGGCAAAAAAACTCCCTGACAGGAATAACTGTTTCGGAGTTTTTTTCAGGAACGAGTGTACTGGAACCAATAACAGGGGAAAGGTTGGTAATGCGTATGGAATATGTGCTGACGGCAGCAGAGATGAAGGCTGGTGACAAGGCAGCGATTGAGGAGTATGGCATCGAATCGCTCGTCTTGATGGAGCGCGCTGCGCTGCAGACCGCCAAGGTGATTTTGGATAAATTTGGCTCAGATATCTATGTGGGCATTATGGCAGGAAGTGGCAATAATGGTGGTGATGGGATTGCCATAGCGCGGATTCTTCAGGAGGAGGGAATTCGCGTGGAAATCAATATGATTGGGGAATCGTCAAAGTTGTCAACCGAGGCTGCTGTCCAGCTTGAAACTGCAAAAAAGCTCAACATTCCCATTCATTACGGTGTGGAACAGACACTGTATGATGTGATTGTCGATGCCGTATTTGGTATCGGTATCACTCGCAATGTCGAGGGAAAATACAGGAAAGCAATTGAGGCGATGAATGCGTCGAAGGCAAAAATTGTGGCGGTAGATATCCCGTCAGGCGTCAATACAGACGATGGAAGTATTATGGGCTGTGCGGTCAAAGCAGACATCACGGTCACGTTTGCATACAGAAAATTAGGGTTGATGTTGTATCCAGGCGCTTCGTGTGCCGGGGAGGTAGTCTGTGTGCCCATCGGGATTCCGAAGGCGGTGACAGCGAAGAAAAGAACGGGGGTTGTCACCTTCACGGACAGGAAAAAAGACCTGCATTTTCCTGAGAGAAGTCCGTCAGGAAATAAAGGAACATTTGGGAAAATTCTTTTGATTGCCGGGAGCAGAAATATGGGTGGCGCCTGTTTGCTGTCTGCCCTGAGTGCCTATCGAGTGGGCGCTGGTATGGTGCGGATATTTACCGCATCGCAAAATCGGGAAAGTCTGTTAAAGAAGCTTCCGGAGGCGATTGTCGATACGTATCATGATGAAAATGCAGATCATGGAGTGTCAACAGTCACACAACAAGAGTCCGAAGCACTGTCGTCCGGGCTGGAGTGGGCGGATATTGTGGCTGTTGGCCCTGGAATTTCCATGTCAGAAAAGGCTGAGGAAATCCTGAAAATGACCCTCGCGCAGTGTGATAAACCGATGGTGATTGACGCGGATGCACTGAATATATTGTCACAGAACGAAGCTCTTTTGCAGTCTTTTGAGTATGGGTGCCGGAAAAGTGACAGTGATATCATATTTACGCCGCATCTTGGCGAATTTTCCAGATTGACGAAATGTCCTGTCGCAGAGATCAAGAAGGACATGATAGCCAGCTGCAAAGCCTTTACAAAAAAATATGATGTATCCCTGGTGTGCAAGGATGCCAGAACGCTTGTGTCAAAAAGGGGAAAACTGACCTATCTGAATGCCAGTGGAAATGACGGGATGGCGACAGCCGGATCAGGTGATGTGCTCACAGGAATCATAGCGGGGTTGCTGGCACAGGGTTACAGTGGGTTCGAGGCTGCCGTGATGGGAACCTATGCGCATGGCCTGGCAGGTGATATCGCGAGAAAGAAAACGTCTGCGTACTATATCATGGCACAGGATATTATCAAGTCTCTGGGGATGCTGGAGGAGGATTCATTATGAAGCATTATGACAGGGCATGGGCAGAGATTGATCTCGATGCTCTGCAGTATAATATAGAAAGTATTAAGAAAAGCATTGCGAAAGAGACCAGGATCATCGCAGTCATCAAGACGGACGGCTATGGCCATGGCGCCAGCCACATTGCGCGGATTCTTGAAGCGGAGGAACAGGTGTGGGGATTTGCGGTTGCCACGGCGGAGGAAGCGTTTTCTCTGCGGGAGGATAACATACAAAAACCAATCCTGATACTGGGATATACATTTCCATACAGCTATGAGCAGATGATTGCACAAAATGTACGAGCAACAATATTTACCTATGAGACGGCCAAAGAGCTGTCAGATATTGCCACAGCGAGGAACCAGACAAGTAAGATTCATATTAAAATTGATACTGGAATGACTCGAATCGGGATCCATCCTGACGATGATGGAGTGGCACTGATCAGGCAGATTGCAGCGCTGCCCGGGTTGGAGATGGAGGGGATTTTTACCCATTTTGCGACAGCGGACGAGGCCGACAAGACAAAGACCTATCATCAGATGAGATGCTTCAAGGAGTATGTCCATCAGGTTGAGCATGCATTGGCGATAAAGATTCCGATGAAGCACTGTTCAAACAGTGCCGGCATTGTCGAGATGCCGGAGGCGAATATGGATGCAGTGCGGGCGGGAATTATCTTGTATGGCCTGTGGCCGTCGGATGAGGTGCAGGCAGATGGAAGGATACAGTTAAAACCAATGCTGACGCTAAAATCAAGAGTTGTGTATGTCAAGACAGTCCCACAAGGACAGGAGATCAGCTATGGCGGCACCTATACGACAACAAGGGAAACGCGCGTTGCGACGATCTGTATTGGTTATGGCGATGGATATCCAAGAAGCCTCTCCAACATCGGGCATGTACTCATAAAAGGTCAGAGAGCATCGATACTTGGGCGTGTATGTATGGATCAGTTTATGATCGATGTCACAGATATCAGTTCTCCAGTGCGCGTGGGCGATACGGTAACGCTCATTGGAAGGGATGGCAGCGCATGCATTACAATGGAGGAGCTGGGAGCGCTGTCAGGCAGGTTTAACTATGAACTGGCCTGTGATATCGGAAAGCGGATTCCAAGAATCTATAAACTGGATGACACACTGCTTTATAAATAATTCATTTTTAATTGCATGACAGCTGTATAAAAATTTCTCCACTGGAAAAAATAGTATCATACAGAGATAGAATTTGTTTTATTTAATTGACAGAGGTGTATGATAATGAGAAGAGGAGATATTTATTATGCGGATCTAAGACCCGTTGTGGGATCGGAACAAGGAGGCGTCAGACCAGTGCTGATCATACAGAATGATGTGGGCAATAAGCACAGTCCAACGGTGATTTGTGCGGCGATTACCTCCAAGATGAACAAGGCGAATCTGCCGACGCACATCGCGTTGAATGCAGGAAATTACGACATGGTGAAGGACTCGGTGATATTGCTCGAGCAGCTGAGAACGATTGATAAAAAGCGTCTGAAGGATAAGGTGTGCCATCTGGATTCTCCGATTATGCAGAGAGTCAACAGAGCCTTGCAAATCAGTCTTGAGCTTGATACATAAGGCTTGTAAGGTTGGATATTGACGTTTTTCAATAGTAATGTTATATTAGAGAGGTGTAGCCCGCAAAATGTGGGTTACACCTCATTAAGATATCAAAAATAAAGGAGAGAAATAAGAGATGGACGATGGAGGGTCTTCGGCCTGTAGTATGATATTGTTTTTGGTAATGCTCTTTGTAGAGGCTGTGATTGTCGGATTTAACAGAGCCATAAACCTGATGAATGAGAAGGAGATTGAGCGCAGGGCGGAGGAGGATCAGGACAAAAAATCGATTTTGCTGAGTCGAATCATTGAGCGCTCCACGGTGTATGTCAATTCCATTCAGATGATAACGACGCTGATTGAGTTGGTGATGGGGTACTTTTTCCTGCCGCGATGGACCGTTTCTATAAGGAGGGTGCTTGTCCGATTCCCTTTTTTCAATGAGGTGAATGATCTGGTGCTGGGCTGGATTGCCTTGCTTCTTGCGGCGTTTCTGCTCATGTATGTGCTGCTCACATTTGGAATCCTGCTGCCGAAAAAGATTGCTCAGAAATATCCGGATGCGTGGGCGTACTGCTTTATACGTCAGATACAGTTTCTCAGGACAGCGCTCTATCCACTGACGAAAATTGTCGCAGTCTCCGCAAATGGTCTGCTGCAGATTTTTGGTCTTAGAAATACGGATGAGCAGGCAGATGTCACGGAGGAGGAGATCATTTCGATGGTAAATGAGGGGCATGAACTCGGTGTTCTCGAGGCCGGTGAGGTGGAGATGATCACGAACATTTTTGAGTTTGGCGACAAGGAAGCAAGTGACATCATGACCCATAGAAACAATATTATGGCGATTGACAGTACGACACCGTTTAAGGACGCGCTCGGTTTTATGCTGAAGGAGAGCAACAGCAGATATCCTGTCTATGAGGAGAATCTCGACCATGTGATTGGTGTGCTGTACTTGAAGGATGCCATGAGGATACATACTTCTGATGAGAGTCTCAACCAGCCTGTCGGAACGGTGGAAGGGCTTGTCAGGGAGGCGGTATTTGTGCCTGAGACCAAGAACATTGACGACCTGTTCCGAAGCATGCAGTCTGAAAAAAATCAGATGGTGATTGTCATGGATGAGTACGGACAGACAGCAGGACTTGTGACCATGGAGGACATTCTGGAGGAGATCGTCGGAAATATCATGGACGAGTACGATCCGGAAGAGAATCATATTGAAGAAAAAGGCGAGAATGAGTATATGATAGAGGGAATGACAAAGCTCGAAGATCTGGAGGAGCGCTTTGACATTTCCTTTGGCGAGACAGAGTTTGAGACGCTGAACGGATATCTCATATCGAAACTTGACCGGATACCAGACGAGGACGAAAACTCGGAGGTGGAGATTGATGGTTATACATTTCAGATTGTAAAGGTAGAAAAAAATGTGATACAATCAGTGTTGGTAAGGAATTGTGCCAGGATAACAGACGCATGAGCTTCCCGGCAAGGCGGAACAGGAAGATTAGCTGGAATTGAAGCGCGAGGAAGGTGCCTCTGAAGAATCATAAAGCAATAAGGATAAAGGAGAAATAAAATATGTCAGGACATTCAAAATTTGCAAACATTAAACACAAAAAGGAAAAGAATGATGCGGCGAAGGGAAAAATCTTTACGATTATCGGACGCGAGATTGCAGTTGCAGTAAAGGAGGGCGGACCAGATCCGGCCAACAACTTCAAGCTCGCACAGGTGATTGCAAAGGCAAAGGCAAACAATATGCCAAACGATACGATTGACCGCGGGATTAAGAAGGCAGCGGGAGATGGGAATGCAGTAAATTATGAACATGTTACATATGAAGGCTATGGTCCCAGCGGTATTGCAATTATTGTCGAGGCGTTGACAGATAACAAGAACAGAACAGCGGCAAACGTCAGAAGTGCATTTACGAAGGGCAATGGCAGCATTGGAACACAAGGCTGTGTCTCTTTTATGTTTGACGAGAAGGGACAGATTATCATTGACAAGGAAGCATGTGAGATGAGCGCGGACGACCTTATGATGATTGCGCTTGACGCAGGTGCCGAGGATTTTTCAGAGGAGGAAGACAGCTTCGAGATTCTGACTGCACCGGAAGATTTTGATGCAGTTTACAAGACAATGCAGGAAAATAAGATCGAGATGGCGAGCGCTGAGGTCACAATGATACCACAGAATTATGTTACGCTCACAGACGAGAATGCAGTTAAGAATTTGAACAGAACACTTGATATGCTCGACGAGGATGATGATGTGCAGGCGGTATATCACAATTGGGATGAATAATCATACTGAAAAGAAAAAAGTCTGTCCGAAAGGACAGGCTTTTTCTGAATAGTTCTTTAATTCTGACTGCGCTTTTCAATGACACCGGAACCAAAATCAGTTGTTTCGCAGGTCATGCCTTCCGATTCAAATCCGGATACGGTAGCTTTAAGGCTGATGGTAGCAGAGCGGTCTGTGCTGTCGACGATACCAATTCTGTTCAGGGTAAAATTGCTGGCATCGTCATAATTGATGTACATATATTCGCCGATGTAATTGTCACCGTGCAAGATGCCGGATGCGATACCATCATCATTTACCAGTTCATTGCTGAGATCAGCTTCCAGGTCCCGATACTCCTCCTCTGTCAAATCATAACCTTCCAGAGACAGGTAATAATAATCAGTAGAATAGTGGACAGTATCACCGTTGGCAACCATATAGTACTCAGATTCGTTCGCAGCATCAATGCAAGTTGTCATGGTACAGCCCAGATACGGATAAGCGCCGGCGGTCAAAGCTTCCAGAAACTCGTGATTGGAAAGCATGCTGAATCCTTTCATATCGGGATTGCGTGTGCTGAAAGTGACTGTTATTTCTTTGTCCACCGCGTTGTCGAGTCCCTTTAATAACCAGCTGGGCATATCGGCGAAGGCTTCCGGACCTTCTGCAGCCGCTTCCATCATTGCTGCCTCAATTGCCTCTGAGGCATCTTTGGTCTTGATGGTGACAGGCATATCATAGGTATCTGTTTCCGTGCAGCTGATCTCGACATTCTGCGTAAGCTCATGCACCTTCTGATACACTGCGTTCATGCCTTCTGTATTGTTGGAACTGATGGACTCAAAATAGCATTCGAGACCTGTGGCAGCTACAGCATCGCTTTCCATTTTCTTGAAAAATGTCTTGGAGTCTGCTGACTTGTAGGCGTCTACAATTGACTGCACCTTGGCGTCATCCTCCATCATCAGGTCACAGCCTGACACGAGAAAGGTCAGACAGACTGACGCGAGTACAGTTATGATTGGTTTCTGTTTGATTTTCATTTGAAATCCCCCTTGACTCATTTGTTTCTTCGTATTATTATAAAATAGAATAATACATAAAAAATTTTATATAACAAAGCGGAGAAAGTCAAGCCCCTTTGCATAAAAATATTTGCAAACAATTGTTTATGAAGATTGCTTTTTATTCGGCATCAAAGTGGATAAAAATGGTGTCAAACAGGATTCTATAGATACATATGGAGAAGAATTATGGTTACAGTACAGAACGAAAACTTTTCTGCGCTGCAGATTTGTATGTCAGGGCAGTGTTTTCGAATGGATAGGTGTGGTGAAAATAAGTATCGCCTTGTTGCAGCCGGAAAGTATCTTGAAATAACGCAGCAGGAGGACAAGATCTCTTTTGACTGTACACAGGAGGAATACGATAATCTATGGAATGTATACTTTGACATGGAAACAGACTACGCCAGAATCATTGCCAGTATTGATCGCGAGGATTCTTATCTGATGGCAGCTGCCGCGCATGGAAAAGGGATTCGGATATTACATCAGGATTTGTGGGAAATGATCATATCCTTTATTATCTCGCAGCAGAATAACATCAAGAGAATCCGTAAATGTATTGAACAGTTATGCGAAAGATACGGTGAGAAAAAAATATCTGACAAAGGTGTGGCGTATTTTGCTTTTCCGACACCAAAGGCACTGGCAAACGCTTCAGTGGATGATCTGTATGCCTGCGGTATGGGCTATCGGAGCAAGTACATCTATCAGACTGCAAACAGTATCTATCACGGTGAATTTGATCTGGAAAAGCTTGGCGCGAAGGAGTACGATGCGGCGAAGAGGGATCTGCTGCAATTGTATGGCGTCGGTGGGAAGGTCGCTGATTGTATTTGTCTGTTTGCCTTGCATAAGACAGATGCATTCCCGCGTGATACGCATATCAACAAAGTGATGAAAGCACAGTACCCAAACGGATTTCCCTTCGAAAGATATGGGGAGAACAGTGGGATTTTGCAGCAATACATCTTTTATTATGACCTTGAAAATAAAAAATATAGGAATAATATTTGAAAAAACTATTGACGTGTGGCTGATTTGTGTTATAATCGAAATGTGCAATTAAGTATACCCGAACAGTCTGGCACACAATAATAGGGGCTGGAGGGAGGTTAGGTGTGATAGCATGTCAAATGTAATCGTTAAAGAAAACGAGACTTTGGATAGCGCTTTACGCAGATTTAAGAGAAGTTGCGCTAAAGCCGGAATTCAGCAGGAAATCCGTAAAAGAGAGCATTATGAAAAGCCAAGCGTAAAACGTAAGAAAAAGTCTGAAGCAGCTAGAAAGCGTAAATATAATTAATTTGTAATTAATTGAATCAAGATCCTTGGCTGTTTACGCCAAGGATTTTTGCGTCTGTCAGAGCATATTTTACCAATATGTTCTGGAATAAGGAGTGAGGGAGTTGGAGAAAATATCTTTGTGGATGAGCAGATATCACTTTGCTGGATATGATTTATATCATCTGGTAGCCTGCTTTTTCCTGTTTAGTGTTATTGGCTGGATGGTTGAGTCGATTTATATTTCACTTTGTAACAAAAAACTTACGAACAGAGGATTTATGACAGGGCCGTTTTGTCCGATCTATGGGGTCGGAGCGACACTGGGATACATTATTTTGCATCCCTTTGCCCATAATATCGTTGTATTGTACATAGTCGGAGCACTGCTTGCGACAGCGTTTGAGTATCTGGTGGCGCAGCTTATGATGAAGCTTTTTGGCGAAGTATGGTGGGATTACAATAACAAGTTCTGCAATTACAAGGGTGTGATCTGTCTGGAGAGCACGCTGGCGTGGGGCCTGTATGCAGTGATTATTATCACGTTCCTGTTTGATAAGGTTATCAGTTTTGTGGACCGATATCCCATGATGTGGGGAATCAGGACAATTGCGTTGGTTTTTGCGATGGGGATTATTGATTTTAGTTATCACTTTGCCAGGTCTATTGACGAGGAGATCAGGAAAGACTTGAGCGAAAAGAAGGGAGAATTCGTTGATTTCTGCCATCGGCTAATCGGAAGATAATTTGGTGAGAGGTGAGAAAGAATATCGTTATGCGATATTCTTTCTTTATGCATATGCTGATTCACACGCTGATGCAAAGGATATTACCATTGGAGTGATGCATCGGCCGTGCATAAAAAGCAAATGGGAGTCTCGTTTCATTGAAGAAATGAACGAAAAAGTCATATAATAAGGCAGATGGGCATAGATTTCATATAAGTAAGGTATGAGGTCTGCTTTATGAAATTTTTCAGAGGAAGAATAGATAGAATTGTGGCAGTGGTGATGCTGATTGTCCTTTTGGGACAAAACACAGTGTTTGCTGAGGAGGCGGCGCAGAACAGCACGGTTAATTCCACGGCAGTGAGCCTGACGTCGCCTTCCGCGATACTGATGGAGGCGTCGACGGGTACCATACTGTTTGAGAAAAATCCGGATGAGATTCGAAGTCCGGCGAGTATTACGAAGATTATGACATTGCTTCTGGTATTTGAAGCGCTGGAAAAAGGCCGGATTCGATTGGAGGACGAGGTAATCACAAGCGCCTATGCCAAGTCGATGGGAGGTTCGCAGGTGTATCTGGACGAGGGAGAGGTACAGACTGTTGAAACGCTGATCAAGTGCATCACAGTGGCAAGTGGCAATGATGCATCTGTGGCAATCGCAGAGTATATTGCGGGGAGTGAGTCAGAGTTTGTCAATATGATGAATGAGAAGGCAGCTGAGCTTGGTATGGCAAATACACATTTCCTTGACTGCTGTGGACTAAGTTCAGACAGCGCGCACCATACAACTGCAAGAGATGTGGCGATTATGTCGAGGGAGCTGATCACAAGATATCCGCAGATTTATAATTACACAAGAATCTGGATGGAAGACATCACCCATGTGACCAGCCGGGGCAGCCAGCCTTTCACGCTGTCGAGCACTAACAAGCTGCTTAAGCAGTACCAGTGGACGACAGGATTGAAAACGGGTTCGACAAGTGTGGCAAAATACTGCTTCAGTGCCACGGCCAATAAGAATGGGATTGATCTGGTTGCTGTCATCATGGGTGCGCCAGACCCTAAGGTGCGTTTTTCGGAGGCGCAGACGCTGTTGGAATATGGTTTTGCAGTGACCAGACTGTATGTGGATGAGAACAAACAGGCATTGGGAGATATACCAGTGGCTGGAGGGAAAGCGGAGCGGCTTGCAGTGGAGCCTAAGGGAGCATTTCGCTATCTTGATGTCACAGGTGCGGATTTCAATAGAATTGAGAAGCAGTATCAGTATGTAGATATTGTAGTGGCGCCTGTGGAGAGAGGGACAGAGGTCGGCTATATCAGTTACAGCCTCGATGGCAGGGAGCTTGGCAGAATGCCTATCATTGCCGCAGAGCCGGTGGAAAAGGCATTTTTCGTTGACTATCTAAAAAGGATACTGATCAAATATTTAATATAGCAACAGGGAACTTTTGGTTCGCCAGAGCGGGAGAAAACAAGAAATATGCAGAGTGTGTTTGGAACGATTTTTCTGATTGCGATGATATTGGCCGTGGCGCTTTTGGCGGTGGGAATCATTGACGGGAATCGGTTTGTGACAGTCCGGGAGGAGTTTGTGCTTCCTGCATTGTCAAAGGAGTGCAGATTTGTGATGATATCCGATTTGCACAATAAGGTATATGGCAATAAGAATGATAAGGTGTTCAATGCCATTCGAAAAATAAATCCAGATTTTATCATACTGGCAGGAGACCTCGTCACATCGCAGGTCAGCGAGGACATGACACCAGCAATCGAACTGGTGAATGCACTCAGCCGAAAGTATAAGATTTATTATGCTCTGGGAAATCATGAGTCCAAGATTCAGCAAGAGACAGATCGCTTTGGCGACCAATTCGAACGACTAATGAAAGCAATTTCCAATGAGAATGTGCGTATCCTGCAGAATGACGCTGTGAATTTGCCGGAATATAATATCAGAATGACTGGACTTGATCTCGATTTGGATTATTTTGCTCATTTCAAGATAAGGAAAATGAAAGATAACTATCTGCAGGAGACATTGCCAGGATATGACAGCAGCAAATGTAATATTTTGATTGCGCACAATCCGGATTATTTTGAAGATTATGCCAGATGGGGGGCGCAGCTGGTATTGTCAGGCCATGTGCATGGCGGTATCATGCGCCTGCCGCTTTTGGGCGGCGTGATTGCTCCATCCTACACGATTTTTCCAAAGTATGACGGCGGTGTATTCCGGCACGGGAGAGCAGTTATGCTTTTGGGAAGAGGAATGGGTTCCCACACACTGCCATTTCGATTTTTTAATCCGGCAGAACTTTATGAGGTGGTTCTAAGACCGTAAAAATTACAAACAACAGTTCGCATTGCATTTTCCCTGAATTCTTTGTAAAATATACATGACGGAATGTATACAAAGAATTTGGGGGTTTTTGTATGGGATTGTCTGTGACGCTTACGGTGTTTGAAGGACCGTTGGATTTGCTGCTCTATCTAATCGAAAAAAATAAGATTGACATCTATGATATACCAATCGTGGTCATAACAGAACAATATCTTGACTATATCCGAAATATGCAGACAGAGGACATGAATATTATGAGCGAATTTCTTGTGATGGCGGCGACGCTTCTTGACATCAAGTGCAGAATGCTCCTGCCCAAAGAAATCAATGAGGAGGGCGAGGAGGAGGATCCGAGAGCGGAGCTTGTACAGAAACTGCTTGAGTACAAGATGTACAAGTATATGGCTTTCGAGCTGCGGGACAAGCAGGTGGATGCGGCGAAAACCTGGTACAAAAAGCCCATGCTGCCCAAGGAAGTTGCAGATTATCAGTATCCTATAGACTATGAGGCGCTTGCGGGGGATGTTACGCTGACGAAGCTTCATGAGATTTTCAAATCGATCATGCGGCGTCAGGAGGACAAGATCGATCCGATTAGAAGCCAGTTTGGCAAGATTGAGAAGGATGAGATCAACCTGGAGGAGAAACAAAGTTACATAGAATCATACGTGAAGAATCACAGAAGATTTTGTTTTCGGAGTCTTTTGGAGAAGCAAGGGAGCAAGATGGAAGTGATCGTCACTTTTATGGCGGTGCTGGAAATGATGAAGCAGGGGATTATCTCGATTGAGCAGGAGGATACTTTTGCGGATATCATTATTACGTCAAGCCTTGCAGCGTAATACAATGTGTTGAGGATGTATTTATAATGGAAGAAAAGAAGATAATGGCAGTGATTGAGGCTGTGCTCTTTGCGATGGGGGATTCCGTTGAGCTTTCCAAGTTAAATCATGTGCTGGAGATACCAGAGGACAGAATACGCGAAGTGATTGCCAAAATGAATGATAAATACAAGAAGGCAGACAGAGGAATCTACATTGCGGAGCTTGAGGATGCAGTGCAGTTGTGTACGAAACCGGAGCTGTATGAGTATCTGATCAAGGTGGCGAAGGCGCCGCGGAAATATGTCTTGACAGATACATTGCTGGAGACGCTTTCAATTATCGCATACAAGCAGCCAGTGACGAGGCTTGAGGTTGAGAAGATACGGGGAGTAAGCTGTGATCATGCGGTGAACAAATTGCTTGAATATCATCTGATTCAGGAGCTTGGCCGGCTTGATGCGCCAGGGCGTCCATTGCTGTTTGGCACGACGGAGGAATTTCTGAGGACTTTCGGAGTGAAGTCATTGGGGGATCTTCCGATGCTGAATCCAGATCAGATGGAGGATTTTAGAAGGGAGGCCGAGGAGGAAATCGAACAAAAAGCGGAATTAACGGTAGAGATATAGATGGGGGAATGTTATAGTGTACGGGGAAGATGAAACACAAAACAGGGAGATGCTCATTGACGATAATGTTGGAAGGAAGATTCTTGATACTGCGATTGATATCATCAATCGGGAAGGATATGAGAGTCTCACAATCCGCAGAGTGGCAAAGGAAAGCGGTTGCTCCAACTCGGCGATTTATCAGCGGTTTGGGGATAAGAATGCTCTGGCGGAAGCGATTGCGGCATTGCAGGCGAAACCGTTTCTTGTCATAATGGAGGAAAATTACTCAAAAGATGTGGATTTGTTTACGAACATGAACCGAATTACCAAAAAACTGTTGGAAAAAATTTATTCTTTTGAGTTGGAGGCGATCTACATGCAGATGATCTACCAGGGACGGCTGGAAATGGATTCTAATCCATTGATTCTGCGGATAGAGGGTTATCTCAAAAATGCGGTGGCGCATGGGGAAACAAATATTGTAAATACAAGAGAAACTGCCTTTTTGTTGTCATCGGCTTTTTTGGGATTTGTGCAGATGATACGTGCAAACAAGAATAATGACTTAAAAAAGGCAAAAAAACTTTTGGAGGTACAAAATTGTATCATATACAGAGGAATCATCAGTTCGCGGAGGGATGGCGATTCTCTGTGGGACATGCTCAGAGGCAGGGGAGTTGATGTAGACAAGGCGCTTGCGCGTATGAAGGGAAATAAAGACACCTATAAAAATTTTCTGATTGAGTTCTTTGGGGATCCTGATTTTGAGGCTCTGGAGACTGCGATTAAGACAGGAAATGCCCAGAATGCCTTTGAGTACGCACATGGGTTAAAAGGTATGGCGGCGAACCTTGGACTTGATGAGGTGCGCAGTAAGCTCGGTGTGCTCGTGGAAATCCTGCGTCCTGGAAAACTTGACGGTGCATCGACAGCATACGACGATGTGATGAACGCGTGTGAGTTGGTCACGGTATTGCTATAGTTTTTCTTCCACGGACAGTGGAGAGGCGTTTTGGCGTTTCTGTGTAAAAAGGGAATGGGGTTATCAAAAGGTGGAGACGAAAAACAAAATACTTGTAGTAGATGACAAGGGAATCAACCGGTATATGTTAGGGAATATATTCCGGGAGGAATACGAGATTGTCGAGGCATCAGGCGGGCAGATGGCGATTGACATTATGGAAGTGGATGCCAGAAATTTTGCGGTTGTGATGCTGGATATTATCATGCCTATGATCAATGGTTTTGGCGTGCTCGAATACATGAAGGATAAGAAATTGCTGGACAAATTACCAGTGGTGATCGTTACGGATGATGACTCGGAGGAGACAAGCGACAGGGCGTTTGAATACAAGGTGGCAGATCTTGTGATCAAACCGTTCGAGCCCAAAATCATCAAGCGGCGTGTGCAGAATATTATTGAGTTATATGCGTATCGGGAGAAATATGGGAATAACACTTGACAAAGAAAATCAAAAAATGCTGTGCGTACAGCATTTTTTTGTATCTGCTAAGTTGTAAATAAGTGACATCAATTTATAAATGTACAAAGGCTGAGAAGAAATTTGATGAAATTAGGCAAAAGTATCATAAGAGTAATCTGAAAAGGGATAATTTGCAGAGATCAGCACATATATTTTTATGGAACCTTTGTAAAAAGGAAATGAAAATATATGAAAAAGTATGTAAAAAATAAAAGAATTGTGCTGATAACTGTAATCATAATAATTGCGGTTTTGGTGCAACAGCCAATGTATGTTCAGGCGGATGAGACAAATATTCGGTTATATGCAAAGGCAGCAGTGCTGATGGATGCGGATTCGGGAAGGGTGCTGTACGATCACTGTGGTGATGAACAGCTTGCCATGGCGAGCACGACGAAGATAATGACGTTGATTGTCACTCTGGAAAATGCAGATTTGGATGATACCGTGGAAGTGTCCGCTTACGCAGCGTCTATGCCGCCGGTACACCTAGGGATGCGCAGCGGCGAGCAGTACAGACTGCGCGATCTGACACTTTCCCTGATGCTGGAATCCCACAATGACTCGGCGGTGGCGATTGCCGAGCATGTAGGCGGCAGTGTGGAACAGTTCGCGGCGCTTATGAATCAGAAGGCGGCTGCGATCGGCTGCGAGAATACTTATTACATCACGCCAAATGGATTGGATGCCGTCCAAGGAGATAAATTTCACTCGACAACAGCAAGAGATTTGGCGCTTGTCATGTCCTATTGCATAACGAAATCGCCTCAGAAGGAGACTTTTTTGGAGATTACAAGGACACCCAGCCATACCTTTACAGATATATCCGGTGGGCGAAGCTTTTCCTGCGTCAATCACAATGCATTTCTAAGCATGATGACAGGGGCATTGTCAGGAAAAACAGGTTTTACCAACAAAGCAGGGTATTGTTATGTGGGGGCGCTCCAGCGTGATGGAAAGACTTTTGTCGTGGCACTCCTGGCGTGCGGCTGGCCCAATCACAAGACATACAAATGGAGCGATACGAGAGCGCTTATGGAATACGGGCTTGCGCACTATAATTATCGCAGCTTTGACGAGGTGGAGATTCCGAAGGAAGCGACAGAGGGTATTGTTGTGAGTAAAGGTCAAAGCGATAGTATTGGCGGGCGGGTGTATCTGCCCGTGGAGATTGCCGCAGATGAGACCGAGATGGGAGTGCAGGGGCTTTTGATGCATGAGGATGAGAAGGTGACGATCACGCTGCAGAAAGTGAAAGAGCTGTCTGCGCCAGTCAGGGAAGGGCAGGTAATCGGCTATATCAGCTATGAGGTTGGAAATCAGGAGTGGAAGCGCATGAGATTGGTAGCGACAGGAGAAATAAAGGCAATTGATCTCAAGTGGTGCGTTCGCAGAGTGTTTGAAAGGTGGCTGATTTCGGACAATCGTTTGTGGTGAGGCTGCTGTTTGGATCTTGTTGCTGTTTGCGCCTTCGATGAACAGAATTGTGACAGAATCGGATGGGTGTGAACAGCAACATGGTGAGAAAAAAAGATAGCAAAAAGTGAAAAATTTACTAGGCGAATAGAATAATATATGTTATACTAAAATGGACGCAATTTTTATGTTGGTTTATTTTGTAATATCTACTAACAAATTAGAAAATGCGCATAAAATGTTATTTTATGAAATTAAAAATATAAAAATGGAGGTCACAAAATGAGTACTACTTCAAGTTTGGCAAGTAAAAGAATTGAATCTTTACTTGATGAAAACAGTTTCGTTGAAATTGGTGCCCTTGTCACAGCAAGAGCGACAGATTTCAATCTGAAACAGACTGAGACTCCCTCAGACGGTGTTGTCACCGGATATGGAGTGATCAATGGCAATCTGGTGTATGTGTACAGCCAGGATGCATCCGTACTGAACGGTTCCGTCGGTGAGATGCATGCCAAAAAAATCACAAACCTCTACGACCTTGCGATGAAGACAGGCGCACCTGTCATCGGTCTGATTGACTCCGCAGGTCTCAGGCTTCAGGAGGCGACAGATGCACTCAATGCTTTTGGTGAGATTTACTTAAAGCAGACACTTGCATCAGGGGTCATTCCACAGATTACAGCCGTATTTGGAAGCTGTGGAGGCGGTCTTGCGCTGATTCCGACACTGACAGACTTTACTTTCATGGAGAAATCAAAAGCAAAGCTCTTTGTAAATGCCCCTAATGCACTTGACGGGAACAATGTATCAAAGTGTGATTCTGCTTCGGCAGATTTCCAGAGCAGCGAGAGCGGTATCGTGGATGTCGTTGCCGATGAGGACACAATCTATGCAAAGATTCGGGATCTGGTGTCAATTCTTCCTGCTAACAATGAGGATGATGCCTCTTACGAGGAGTGTACGGACGACCTGAACAGGGTTTGTGCAGACCTTGCCAACTGTGTGGGTGATACATCTATCGCGCTCTCTGCAATTGCGGACAACAATGTGTTCTTTGAGGTAAAGGAAAATTATGCAAAGGATATGGTGACAGGCTTTATCCGGTTAAACGGCACGACAGTCGGATGTGTTGCAAACCGCACAGAGGTATACAGCCCAGAGGGTGAAGTCACTGACAAGTATGATGCTGTGTTATCGGCAAAAGGATGCGAGAAGGCGGCGGACTTTATCAATTTCTGTGATGCTTTTGATATCCCTGTGCTGTCCCTTACGAATGTCAAGGGCTATGAGGCGACAATGTGCAGTGAGAAACGGATCGCAAAGGCAGTGGCGAAGCTTACATATGCTTTCGCAAATGCCACAGTGCCCAAGGTAAATGTAGTTATTGGAAAGGCACTTGGAAGCGCATATGTTGCAATGAATTCCAAATCAATTGGTGCAGATCTTACGATTGCATGGCCCGATGCAGAGATCGGTTCTATGGATGCAAAGCTTGCAGCCAAGATTATGTATGAAGGCCAGGGGGCAGATGTCATCGAGGAGAAGGCAGCAGAGTATGCAGCGCTTCAGACGAGCGCTACAGGGGCGGCCAGAAGGGGATATGTAGACCAGATTATCGATGCGGCTGATACTAGAAAATATGTGATCGGCGCCTTTGAAATGCTATATACAAAGAGAGAGGATCGTCCGTCAAAGAAGCATGGTACGGTCTAAGAAAGGGTGAACGTTAATATGAAAAAATTTGTGAGATTATTATTAATGCTTACCTGCGTTTTCGTTTTAACAGCGTGCGGTTCGGACGAGACTCCAAACCGTATTCAGGAGATGAAAGAAACTCTGGCGAGGAGCAAGGCGGAACAGGTTGTCAGGCTCACAGAAGTATTTGTTTCATCAGACAATGTGGATGAGATGCTTGAGAGTTATAATAATGTGGAATTGGGTGATATATTCGCATCCAACTTTGCACAGTATTATAACGATAGTTCTTTCCTGTGTGAAGGCAAGGCAGTGAACAGTGCGCTTACATCCTTCAAGACAGGTATCGAGAGCATGGGAAGTATCACAGAGTATGGCACTCCGACATCCGTTATTGATGGGGATACGATCATTGTTACGATTCCGGCTACAGGTGAGAATGGAAACGGTTCGGTAGAATTAATTTTTACGAATGATATCTATCTGCAGATGACATCCTGCACACTGAATCTTGATCAGACGAAAGGACAGCTGATGACAAGAGCTGCTCTCAACACATTGCTTGGTATGGGAACTGTGTTTGTGGTGCTGATTCTGATCAGCCTTATCATTTCAGCGTTTAATTTGATTCCGAAGATTCAGGCTTCTCTTGCGCCGAAGAAAGCGGAGATTGAACCTGTGGAAGCGCCAGAGCCGGCAGCGCCTGTTGTGGAGGAAGAAGAAGACCTCTCGGATGATATGGAACTTGTGGCAGTCATAGCGGCAGCAATTGCATCATATGAGGGAACGAGCGTGGAAGGATTCCAGGTAAGAAGCATTAAGAGAGCAGGCAGAAAAAATTGGAAAAATGCATAAAATGAACTAAATCGAACCATGTATAGAATATTTAGGAGGATTTCAAAATGAAAAATTATACAATTACCGTCAACGGCAACGTATATGATGTCGTAGTAGAAGAAGGCGCAGGTTCTGGCGCAGCTCCGGCTGCTGCAGCAGCTCCCAAGGCGGCACCGAAGGCAGCTCCCAAGGCAGCAGCGGCACCGAAGGCAAGCGCAGGTGCAGCAGGCAGCATCAGGATTGAGGCTGGCGCGGCAGGTAAGGTGTTCAAGCTTGAGAAGAGTGTTGGACAGGCTGTAAAGAAGGGTGACGCAGTCGTGATTCTCGAGGCTATGAAGATGGAAATTCCTGTAGTAGCACCTCAGGATGGTACAGTGGCAAGCGTTGACGTGGCAGTTGGCGATTCTGTAGAAGCAGGTGCGTTACTTGCTACTTTAAATTAAACAACTGTCTGAGACAGTTTGCTGCCGCAAGGCAGTCCTTTACCACCGCGATGTCGGTGGAACAGGGTGATGATATGCCCTGAAAATAAAATAGGAGGTCAACAAAATGTCATATATAGCAGATACATTGAACAATCTGATACATCAAACTGCATTTTTAAATATCGATTACAAAAATGTTATCATGATTGTTATTGCTTGCGGATTTCTATATCTTGCTATCGCGAAGCAGTACGAACCGCTTCTGTTAACACCGATAGCATTTGGTATGCTGCTGGTTAATATTTATCCCGACATTATCGCGCCGATTGGCGCGGATGGCACACCCGGCGGTTTACTTTATTATTTCTATTTACTGGATGAGTGGGCAATCCTTCCATCTCTGATATTCCTTGGCGTGGGCGCGATGACGGACTTTGGACCGCTGATTGCGAACCCCAAGAGTTTTCTGCTTGGTGCGGCTGCCCAGTTTGGTATTTTTGCCGCTTACTTTGGTGCGATTTGGCTTGGATTTAACGATAAGGCAGCGGCGGCAGTATCCATCATTGGTGGTGCTGACGGCCCTACATCCATTTTCCTCGCAGGCAAGTTGGGGCAGACAGCCCTTCTTGGACCGATTGCAGTGGCAGCGTATTCCTACATGTCACTGGTGCCTATTATTCAGCCGCCAATTATGAAGCTGCTGACAACAGAGGAGGAAAGAAAGATCAAGATGGCGCAGCTGCGTCCGGTTTCCAAACTTGAGAAGATTCTTTTCCCAATCATTGTTACAATCGTTGTATGTCTGATTCTTCCTACCACTGCACCACTTGTTGGTATGCTGATGCTGGGTAATCTGTTCAGGGAGTCAGGCGTGGTAAGACAGCTCCAGGAGACAGCGTCTAATGCGTTGATGTACATTGTTGTTATCTTACTTGGTACTTCCGTAGGTGCTACGACAAGTGCAGAGGCATTTTTGAACTGGGATACAATTAAGATCGTTGTATTAGGTCTGGTAGCGTTTATGTTTGGTACAGCAGCGGGGGTTCTCTTTGGCAAGCTGATGTGCAAGCTGACAAACGGCAAGGTAAATCCGCTGATCGGATCGGCAGGTGTTTCCGCTGTTCCTATGGCTGCGCGTGTCTCGCAGAAAGTCGGCGCAGAGGCAGATCCGACAAACTTCCTGCTCATGCATGCGATGGGACCGAATGTTGCCGGTGTTATCGGTACAGCAGTGGCGGCCGGAACCTTCATGGCGATTTTCGGTGTATTTTAAGCTGCACAGCTTATGTTAAATGATAAGATATAAATAGGAGGAAAATCCCTCTGCTCGCTAAGAGTAGCTCACATTTTCTTCGAAAAACAAGGAGGAATAGAAATGTCAGAAATAGAAAAGAAACCGATCAAGATTACTGAGACAGTCCTTCGTGATTCGCATCAGTCTTTGATCGCTACAAGAATGCCGACGGAGTTTATGCTCCCTATTCTTGAGACAATGGACCAGGTCGGATATCATTCCTTAGAGTGCTGGGGCGGTGCTACATTTGATGCATCCCTTCGTTTTCTGAAAGAGGATCCATGGGAGAGACTCAGGAAGATAAGAGACGGTGTTAAGAATACAAAGCTTCAGATGCTTTTCAGAGGTCAGAATATTCTGGGATACCGTCATTATGCAGACGATGTTGTTACAGAGTTTGTTGAGAAGTCCATTGCAAACGGTATTGATATCATTCGTATCTTCGACTGCTTCAATGACCTGAGAAATCTGCAGTGTGCCGTAAATGCGGCCAATGCTGTCAAGAAGAGAGAGGGGCGCGGCGAGGCACAGATTGCACTCTCTTACACATTAGGTGACGCATATACACTTGAGTACTGGATGAAGATGGCTAAGGATATTGAGGAGATGGGGGCTGATTCCATCTGTATCAAGGATATGGCCGGACTCCTGGTACCTTATAAGGCTGAGGAGCTGATCAAGGCTATGAAGTCTGCGACAAAGCTTCCGATTCAGCTGCATACACATTATACATCAGGTGTCGCTTCTATGACATACTTGAAGGCTGTCGAGGCTGGAGTTGATGTGATTGACTGTGCGATTTCTCCGTTTGCACTTGGCACATCGCAGCCGGCTACAGAAGTTATGGTAGAGACTTTCAAGGGGACACCTTACGACACCGGATTTGACCAGAATCTGCTGGCAAAGATTGCAGATTACTTCAGACCATACAGAGAGGAGTGCCTCAAGAGCGGATTGCTCAATCCGAAGGTTCTCGGCGTTGACATCAAGACGTTGATGTATCAGGTTCCAGGAGGTATGTTATCCAACATGGTTAGCCAGCTGAAGGAGCAGAATGCAGAGGATAAATATTATGACGTGCTTCAGGAGATTCCAAGGGTGCGTAAAGACTTGGGTGAGCCGCCTCTTGTTACGCCATCTTCACAGATTGTCGGTACACAGGCTGTATTTAATGTGCTGATGGGTGAGCGGTATAAGATGGCTACGAAGGAGACAAAAGCTGTTCTCCACGGTGAGTATGGCCAGACTGTCAAGCCATTCAATAAGGAAGTTCAGGATAAGGTGCTTTCAGCAGAGGAGAAGGAGACAATCATTACCTGTCGTCCGGCTGATAAGCTTCCGAATGAGTTAAAGAAGATCGAAGAGGAAATGAAAGAATGGAAACAGCAGGATGAGGATGTATTGTCTTATGCACTGTTTCCTCAGGTTGCTATTGATTTCTTTAAGTATCGTCAGGCTCAGCAGGAAAAGGTTGATATGACGCAGGCTGACACAAAGAACGGTGCATATCCTGTATAATTGTGCTATACACTATGATGTTGATCGGTATCGGGTTAAAGATATTTAATCCGGTACCGTTACTTTCGTGGTTCCTGATACCTGAGAGAAAGGCATGGATGATGAAATGGCAAGGAAAGAATTGATTACAAAAGATAAAATCGCAGAGACAGCTTTTGCGCTGGCAAGGGCAGAAGGCATAGAAAATGTTACGGCCAGGAAACTGGCAGCACAGATCGGATGTTCGACACAGCCAATATTCAGAGTTTATGAAAATATGGGTGAACTCTATTTGGAGATATATCAGAAAGCGATCGACGCTTTCGGAGATTACTATGGAAATTACAAGTCGGAGGTGCATACTCCATTCATACACCTTGGACTTGCTTACATAAATTATGCAAAGGAAGAGAGAAAACTGTTTCAGCTCCTTTTTCAGTCGGAGTACCGCGGGAACAGAGGACTCTTTGAACTCTTAAACGGCAAATCAGGAGTGGTAAGCAGGGAAATTAACAAAGCTGCTGAAGCAGGCTGTAAAAATCCAAGCGAATTGTTTATGAAAATGTGGATTTTCATACATGGATGCGCCTGTATGGTTCTCACCGGGGATTATGATCTCACAGAGAAAGAAACGATTGAATTACTGCAGGATATTTATACGAACTGTTCCTGAATAGAGATGCTGAGGATGAGGATTTTTGATGGATGTAAAACGGGATACTATATCAAGAATAAATGAGAAGTTTCATAAGATGAGCAAGAGCCACAAAAAGTTGGCTACTTTTGTCATTGACCATTATGAGCAGGCTGCTTTTATGACGGCCGCAAAGCTTGGAAAAGCAGTAGGTATCAGTGAGGCTACTGTTGTGCGGTTTGCGTATGCACTGGAATATGAAGGCTATCCTGAATTTCAGGAAGCGTTGGCTGAATGGGTCAAGAAGAGGCTGAACACGGTACAGTCAATTGGCGCGAAATATGGGGCAAGTACACAGGCAGAGATATTGACTTCGGTTTTGAGTTCTGATATTGTGAAAATTGAAGACACTATGGAACACATTGATGCGCAGGCGTTTGAGACGGCAGTTGACATTATTTTGGCCGCAAAGCACATATATATTATCGGACTGCGAAGCTGTAAGCCGCTTGCACAGTTTCTCCATTTCTATCTCAATATGATTCGGGGAGATGTTTATCTGCTTGATTCGACCAGCACCTCAGAAACCTTTGAGCAGATGTTAAGAATTAATGAGAAGGATGTTGTGATTGGAATCAGTTTTCCGAGATATTCGATGAGGACACTCAAGGCTATGGAGATGGCAAATGATAAAAATGCAAAGGTGATCACGTTAACAGATACGATTCATTCACCAATGTGTCTCTATTCGTCCTGTAATCTGTTGGCGAGAAGCGATATGGTGTCAATTGTGGATTCACTTGTCGCGCCGTTGAGCCTGATCAATGCGCTGGTGGTGGCGCTGTGCCTGCGAAGACCTGACGACGTGAAGAAGAGTTTGGAATCTCTTGAGTATGCGTGGGATAATTATCAGGTATATTTGAAGGATGAGATAAATTTTATTGATGAAGAAATGCTGAATACGCCATTGCATGTTCAGATGGTGCAGCGGAGAAAGAGATAAGAAAAAATATGGCAGATATCGTAATCGTAGGCGGCGGCGCAGCGGGGATGATGGCGGCAATTGCTGCGGCAGGCGCAGAGAATAGCGGCAGAAACAGCGTTTTTTTGATTGAAAAAAATGAAAAACTGGGAAAAAAATTGTTTATCACAGGAAAGGGCAGATGCAATGTGACAAATGCCTGTGCGGTTGAGGATTTTTTTCCAAATGTGATGGAGCACGCAAAGTTCCTGTACAGTGCAGTGTATGGTTTTGACAATCAGGCTGTTATGGATTTTTTTGAGAGTGCGGGCTGTCCGTTGAAAATCGAGAGAGGGCAGAGAGTGTTTCCAAAATCCGACCATAGCTCGGATATTATAAAAGCATTGGAACACGAGCTGAAAAGGCTTAATGTGCAGGTGCTGCTGAACACCGAGGTGAGAAGGATAACAACAATCCCGCACGAGGCCGAAGCAAAGAATCATGTTATCAATATGGAAACCGGGAAGAATCAATATAGTAAGAAAAAGCAGAGCAGCAAGAAAAAGCAAAAGTGCTGTGCTGCGATTGCTAAGATTGAGTTATTTGACAAAAGGAGCAAAAAGAAGTCAGAGAAAAATGTGGATCAGCTGATTATTGCGACAGGAGGATGTTCCTATATTTTGACTGGTTCGACAGGTGATGGATATCGATTTGCCGAGGGATGCGGACACAGTATCACACCTACGATGCCGGCGCTTGTGCCGTTTTCGATAGAGGAGGATTGGTGCAGTAAGCTGCAGGGACTCTCACTGAAAAATGTACAGGCAAGCGTGGAGGTGGATGGCAGGCAGATATATTCCGATTTCGGAGAAATGCTCTTTGCACATTATGGGGTCAGTGGCCCTTTGATTTTGAGTGCAAGCAGTCATTATGTCCACAAAGCATGCAAAGACGGAAGAAAAGATAAGAAGCAGGCAAAACTTTTTATTGATTTGAAACCAGCACTTACAAAGGAACAGCTGGATAAGCGTATTCTGAGGGAGTTTGACGACAACAAAAACAAACAGTTCAAAAATGTGATAAACAGTCTCTTTCCCGCAAAGCTCATGCCAGTCATGCCAATGCTTTCTGGTATTGACCCCGATAAGCGTGTCAATGAGATCACAAAGGAGGAGCGGGAACGTTTCGTGCAGGCAATGAAACGGATGGAGCTTACAATAACAGGTGTGCGGGATTACGATGAGGCGGTAATCACAAAAGGCGGCGTATCGACAAGCGAGGTTTCGCCCTCAACGATGGAGTCGAAACTTGTGAAAGGGCTGTATTTTGCAGGGGAAGTGCTTGACCTGGACGCGCTTACAGGCGGATTTAACCTCCAGATCGCATGGTCTACGGGATATTTGGCAGGAATAAGTGCGGCGTCTGGCACAACATAACGATGGGATGCGGAATCGTTACATAATTTTAGAAATGATAGGAGAAAATATTAGATGAGTCATAATATTGCTATTGCAATTGATGGACCTGCCGGAGCAGGTAAAAGCACGATCGCGAGGTTGATCGCAAAGAGAAAAGGATATATTTATGTGGATACAGGGGCAATGTACCGTGCCATGGCGTTGTATTTCATTGAACAGGGAATCGGTGCTGACGAGCAGGATCGGATCAGCGAGGCGGCGTCAGATGTGGATGTGACGATCACTTATGAGAATGGTGAACAGGTCGTGTGGCTCAATGGCAGAAATGTGAATGGTCTTATCCGCACAGAAGAGGTGGGAAAAATGGCGTCTTCTGGCAGTGTGAATAAAGAAGTAAGGAAAAAGCTTGTGGAATTGCAACAGGCACTTGCCCGGAAGGAAAGTGTTGTCATGGACGGCAGGGATATTGGAACCTGTGTACTGCCAGATGCCAGTGTAAAAGTATATCTGACCGCGGACAGCCATGTGAGAGCGGTGAGGCGCTATGAGGAGCTAAAGGCAAAAGGACAGGAATGTGACCTTGATGTAATAGAGAAAGACATTATAGACCGCGATTACCAGGATATGCACAGAGAACTTTCGCCGCTAAAGCAGGCCGAGGACGCAGTGCTTGTTGACTCGTCAGACATGACAATTGAGCAGGTGGCAGAGGCTATCATCAATCTGTGTGATAAAGGAGCCAGGTAATGGAAGTGGTATTGGCAAAGTCGTCAGGTTTTTGCTTTGGCGTCAGGCGTGCGGTTGACACAGTATATGAGCAGGCAGACAAAACGGATGCTATTTATACGTATGGCCCGATTATTCACAATGAAGAAGTCGTCAGGGATTTAGAAAAAAAAGGCGTAAAGGTGCTGAACAGCAAAGAAGAGCTGGAAGCTCTTGAGAGTGGAAGTGTTATCATTCGCTCCCACGGCGTGTCAAAAGACATCTGTGAATTAATTGAGGACAAAGGACTTGCGTGTATCGATGCAACCTGTCCGTTTGTCAAGCGAATCCACAAGATTGTTGAAAAAGAGTCCGGAAACGGAAGGCGGATTGTCATCATCGGAAATGATGGTCATCCAGAGGTAGAAGGGATTAAAGGGTGGTCAAAGTCACCAACTGTCGTGATTGAATCGCAGGAAGAGGCACAGAATTTCACGGCGAAAAACAACGAAAAACTATGTATTGTGTCACAAACGACATTTAACTACAAGAAATTTCAAGATTTAGTTGAAATTTTTCGAAAAAAAGGTTATGATATAATTGTTGCGAATACTATATGTAATGCAACGGAGGAACGTCAAAGGGAAGCGGTTGAATTGGCTGCCAGAGCTGACGTTATGATTGTGATAGGTGGTACTCACAGTTCCAACACACGGAAGCTTTACGAACTATGCCGAAGTGAATGTGAGAATACTTACTATATACAAACACTGGAAGACCTGCAATTAGAGTTACCTAATTCTGTAGAACTGGTGGGCATCACAGCGGGGGCTTCTACCCCAAACAAAATAATTGAGGAGGTTCAAAATTATGTCAGAATTAACTTTTGAACAAATGTTAGAAGAATCATTAAAAACTATTCATACAGGAGAGGTAATTGAAGGTACAATCATCGATGTCAAGCCAGATGAAGCAATCCTTAACATCGGTTACAAGTCAGATGGTATTCTTACACGTAACGAGTACACCAATGAACCCAACGTTGACCTTACAACACTCCTGAATCCTGGTGACAAGATGGAAGTTAAGGTTCTCAAAGTAAACGATGGCGAGGGACAGGTTCTCCTGACCTACAAGAGACTTGCAGCCGACAGAGGCAACAAGAGAATTGAAGAAGCATTTAACAACAGGGAAGTATTGTCAGCAAAAGTATCACAGGTATTGGATGGCGGCTTGAGCGTAGTGGTAGATGAGGTTCGCATCTTTATCCCGGCAAGCCTTGTATCAGATGTGTATGAGAAAGATCTGAATAAATATGCCGGACAAGACATAGAATTTGTGATTAGTGAATATAATCCTAAGAGAAGAAGATACATCGGTGACCGCAAGCAGCTGATCGTTGCGAAGAAGGCTGAGATGCAGAAAGAATTATTCGCAAGAATCAGTGCTGGTGATGTCGTGGAAGGTACTGTTAAGAATGTTACAGATTTCGGTGCATTTATTGACCTTGGAGGAGTGGACGGACTGCTTCACATCTCAGAAATGTCATGGGGACGCGTTGAGAATCCTAAGAAAGTATTCAAGGTTGGTGAGACACTGAAAGTGTTGATCAAGGATATTGACGGAAGTAAGGTAGCATTATCATTGAAGTTTGACGATTCCAATCCCTGGAAGAATGCATCCACAAAGTATGCTGTTGGAAATGAGGTGACAGGTAAGGTTGCCAGAATGACTGATTTCGGCGCTTTTGTGGAACTTGAGCCGGGTATTGATGCATTGCTGCATGTCTCTCAGATTGCAAAAGAGCATATCGAGAAGCCGTCTGATGTGTTATCTGTAGGACAGGAAGTGACAGCAAAGGTGGTTGACTTTAATGAGGAAGGCAAGAAGATTAGCCTTAGCATCAAGGCATTGCTTGTTCCAGAGGCAAAGGAAGCTCCAGCGGCAGCGAAGGAAGATGATTCCGATGTAGTATCGGTGGATATCGACGCTGTGATTGCAAAGCAGGAAGCAGAGGATGCTCAATAGATTTTAGAATTGTATCACAAATATAATATCAGAGCAGTGTGCTCTGATATTATATTTGTTCATGTTACAGGAAGCTGCAGCTTTGATGCAAATCATACTCTACTCGATTTTTGAGGTGCTAAGCGGGAGTGTGCAAGGGAAATATAGAAAAGGAAAGGGGAATACTCATGGTTTATGATTATGAATATTTCAAAAAAGAAGTTTTTGCACTGACTAAAATTGATTTGAATGCATACAAGGAAAAACAGATGAAGCGTCGAATCGATACTCTGATTGCAAAGCATAAGGTAATAGGTTATGATAAATTTGTGGCAAAGCTTCGAGATGATAAAACTGTTTTCGATGATTTTGTGAATTATCTCACGATTAATGTATCGGAGTTTTATAGAAATCCTGAGCAGTGGAAACTGATGGATCAACAGATTATACCAGAACTGATTGGCAGATTTGGCAAAAGCCTGAAAGTGTGGAGTGCAGCGTGTTCCACAGGAGATGAGCCATATTCACTTGTCATGGCATTTTCGAGACATATTCCGCTCAACCAGATTAATATTATAGCGACCGATATTGACAAGCAGGTTATTGAAAAGGCAAAAATCGGTCTGTACAATGAAAAAAGTATTGCTGCAGTGCCGGACGATCTGAAGAAGAAATACTTTACAAAAGTGGGACCGTCTTATCAGATATCGAATGAGATTAAGGCGCGCGTGCAGTTTAAGCAGCACAATCTGTTGAAAGACACATATCCTGACAAGTGTGATTTAATTGTGTGCAGAAATGTACTGATTTATTTTACAGAGGAGGCAAAGGATGAAGTGTTCCGCAAGTTCAACACTTCGTTGAAGCCGGAGGGAATTTTGTTTATCGGAAGCACTGAGCAGATTATGAATTACAAAGAGATCAATTATGAGAGAAAGAATTCGTTCTTTTACATTAAAAACAAGTAGATTTAACAAGATAAAATCCCAGATGATTAATCAGTCTGGGATTTTTTACGATAGGAACCCATCATTTCAAAGACATGGTGCGCATACAGGTTAAAAGCGTCGCGTTGTGTCTTCAATTCGTCTGTCAGTTCAAAAAATAAATCCTTATCGTCATAGTCCTTTTTAAAAAATGGAGTGAACAGGACTTCCCATTGGGGGAGATAGGAGGAACTTTTTCGAGTGTAACAATTTCTTGCAGTGGCTTGTCTGCGGTAATTCTTGTCGACGAAGGATGCCACAGATTTGTGGATTGCTGTGTCTTCTTTGGGGAGATAGTAGTAATCCTTGTAATTGGAGTAGAAATACTTCAATTCTCCCTCATAAATCGGAATGCGTAGTTTTCCATCTTCTCCACAGCCTGTAAAATAACAGTTGTTTGCTCCATACGATATATCTATGGGAAGGGCAGTGGGAAGTTTTAAGTTCATGATGATTTCAGAGCACTGTTTTTGGTTCACATCCTTGTAGTAGTTGGCCTGAACTTTTGTAACCTTGACCGGCAGGTGGAACAGGTCTGGAATTGCAAGGGCTGCGACGATCTCAAGCATTCCCCTGACATCTTCCTCGTTGTGGAGCAGGAGAAAGTGCTCTTTTTCCGCATCATGGTTCAGGACATATTCATGGTAAATGTCGATCAGCTCACCGCCTGTGTATTGGTCTTCACGGACTGTGGCAGTGACAAAATTTTCAATTGTCTTTTGTTTGCAGTTCGGAAGCTTTAAGAAGGTCTTGTAAGGCGACAGGCGTCTGTAAATATCAATTCCCTCAAAATCATCAAAATTGAAATGGATATTGTATTGCTGCAGTTTGTTCTGCAGATAGGGGATATCGAACTGGTTCCCGTTAAAGTGAATCAGATAGCGGTATGGTTTGGCAAATGTGGCAAAAGCGTTTAATACATTGACTTCATCCTCGTAGTTGGTTGCAAGCCACTGAATGGTGTGCCAGCAGGCGGCTTTGCCAGTATCCTCGTCAAGAAAGGCGCAGCCAATCATATAGAGAGTGGAACTTCGCACATATAGTCCGGTTGTCTCGATATCAATAAATAACGTATGTTTTGGTACACAGAAATTTTCAATTGGATATTTTGGGGACAAAATCCCCAGGTTTTTCTGAATGCATTTCATAATTGTATTTTGCACATTCCTTTCCTGTTTGTCTGTTTTGAAATCCTGTACAGATATAACTTACCATATGGTTTGATTTGTGTCAAAATATTTGTGCCATTTTTCCTGGGTTTTCTGTTTAATGATTTTACTGTTTGCATCATAGTTCTTCCATGGACAATGTTCGGAAAATGTGTTGAAACGTTGTCCATGGAAGATGAGATACTGCTTTTAAACAGTCGTACAGTTTCTTAAGAAACAGGGATCACAAGTGTCTGATTGGCAAAGATCGTGTAATTTTTCCCGATAATATCCTTATTCGCATCATAGATTTTTCTCCACTGTGTCCGGTCTCCGTAGACTTTCTCCGCAATCCTGGAGAGATTGTCGCCGCGCTGCACAACGTATGTGTCAGAGGCGGAGGGCTGCTCTGGAAATGCGGGAGTTGTCGGTGTGGGTGTTGTGGTCTCGGGTGTCGGAACATCAGGAGTTGGAGTCTCGGGAGTGGCAGGTGTTGTTTCCGGGGCTGGAACCGCAGCTGCATTGCCCAGAAAGACGCTGCTAAATGTTTCTGATATGTCGTTTTTTCCCCACCAGTGTCCAGAGATTCCATCAGGCGTCATTCCCACAGCAGTCAGATTAACATCCTGGTCTAAGGTAAAGTAGATCCCATCACCAGCAGACGAATTGTAAAAATAATATTCCTGAAAATCTTCATATGTATAGTATTCATCCAGTTCCCATCCACCGCCGATGGAAGCGAAATGACTGTTTGTATAGGTAATTGGCAGGCTGCTTGAATACGAAATGCCATCTTCAAGCCAGATGGCATTGACTTGATACGTTCCGTCCACCTGCATCCCCTGGAAAGTTCCTGACAGATCATATCCGCTGCCATCATTATACCAGTGTATTGAGTAGGTTCCGCTTCCGCCTGGAAAATCAGCGTCATAGGTTCCTGTAAAGAGTTCATAATAATTGCTGTTCAACAGAAGCGTCGTTCCGGTTCCCTGACGCAGATTGTTCACCATTTGGCCAAAATACCACCAATATCCGCCGTCAGCCGATACATACAGCATGGCTTTTGTGTTGTCATCAAGGCTGATGACATATCTGTCCGCTCCGCTGTTCTTAACAAACTCTGCATAAGTTCTGGTCATGTCGTTTGCATCCAACGCATACATGGATGCAAAATCTCCGCTCTGATAAAGCAGATACATCTGCTGCAGAATATCGTCGAGGGCGGTCATCTGTGTCTCTTCTGCCTGTACGACCATGGACGGTCCGCTTACAGGTACGCCTGACAGCGCGACTGCCGCTGATACGGCGGCAATGCACAGTACATTTTTTACATTTCGTAGTCTCATTTTTTATCCTCCATTTGTGATTTAGATTAGGAATATCTGCTGCCGTATGTGCAGCACTGTACTATAGGCAAACGCTTTCGGAATTCAGTAACAGATTTTGCCAACAGAGCCGCATATTTTTACTTTGTCTTATGACAGGACACAATATTCCAGAAAGTATTATATCATTCATTTTGTCCTATGACAAGACATTTTTGGGAGGAGAAGAAGCAATGGCAAGAATTATTGATACAGAGGCAAAAAACATGGTGGGCAAAAAAGTGAAGTATTACAGGAAGGCTGCAAAGATGAGTCAACAGGAATTATCCGACAAATTGGAGGTTCTGGCTATCTATATCTGCCGCGGTTCCATCTCGAGGATTGAGGACCAGACAAGAACGGTGACGGACATAGAACTGTGGGGGCTGTCACAGGTGTTAAAGGTTTCAATTGATATTTTTTTTGAGGATAAATCAGGCGAACAGTGATGGCAGCAATAACGGGCAATGTATATATTTTTTAAAAAATTATGATAATTAGTGAAATTTATCGGAATAAATAGTATAATATTTATAAAGATATTGAACAAGCATCAGCATATATCTCTTTTGCAGAATCCGCTATGCACAGCATTCGGTTTTGGGAAATGAATTGCACATAGCTGAACACTGCAAATAAAAAGGAAAGAAGGAGCGAAAGATGGCAAAACTTACATTTCGAGGCGGCGTACATCCCTATGATGGCAAGGATTTGTCGAAAGATAAGCCCATGAAGACCATTGTGCCTAAGGGTGAGATGGTGTATCCGCTCAGCCAGCACATTGGAGCACCGGCAGTGGCAACGGTGAAAAAAGGTGACAAAGTGCTTGCCGGTCAAAAAATTGCGGAGGCAGGGGGATTTGTGTCCGCCCCAATCTATGCAACGGTGTCCGGCACGGTCAAGGCGATAGAGCCCAGACGTGTTGTTACGGGGGATATGGTCAACTCCATTATCATTGACAATGACGGATTGTTTGAGGAGGTTGCGTACACGCCGCATGACCCTGAAAAACTGAATAAGGACGAAATATTGAATTTGATCAAGGAGGCAGGCGTAGTCGGCATGGGAGGCGCAGGCTTTCCGACCCATGTGAAGCTCTCGCCCAAAGAGCCGGACAAGATTGAATATGTGATAGCAAACTGTGCGGAGTGTGAGCCATATCTGACCTCAGATTACCGGAGAATGTTGGAAGAACCACAGAAATTGATCGATGGCGTGAAGATTATTCTTCGTCTGTTTGACAATGCGCAGGGGATACTGGCAGTGGAGGACAATAAGCAGGACTGTATCGAACTGTTGACGCGGCTGACGGAGCAGGAGAGTAAGATAACAGTCAAGGCATTGAAAACAAAGTATCCGCAGGGGGCAGAGAGACAGCTAATCTATGCGGCAACAGGAAGGGAGATCAATTCTTCCATGCTTCCGGCAGACGCAGGCTGTGTGGTGGACAACGTGGATACGATTGTGGCTGTATACCATGCAGTTGCAGAAGGAAAACCGCTCATGAACAGGATTGTTACTGTCACAGGTGATGCAGTCAATGACCCGCGGAATTTCTATGTCCGTATCGGCATGAATTATCATGATTTAATCGAGGAAGCGGGCGGTTTTAAGACGGAGCCGGAGAAGGTGGTCTCAGGCGGACCGATGATGGGATTTGCCCTGTTTGACCTGAATGTACCTACAACAAAGACGGCATCTGCGCTTCTGTGTATGACGAAGGATGAAGTATCTGCCATGGAGCCTAGTCCCTGTATCAATTGCGGGCGGTGTGTGGATGCGTGTCCGGGAAGAATCGTTCCGAGAAAGCTTGCGGTTCTTGCACAGCACGGCGACGAGGAGGCGTTTGTTGCAAATGACGGGATGGAGTGCTGCGAGTGTGGCTGCTGCAGTTTTGTCTGTCCGGCGAAGCGCCAGCTGACACAGTCCATCAAATCCATGAGAAAAACGATTTTGGGCAAAAAGAAAAAAGCATGAAGAGAGCATGAAGAGAATTTCTAAGTCTGTAAAAGACACAGACTAAGAAATTCTAAAGCTTCATGCCGGAAGAACGCAGGGGCAGCGTTCTTCTAAATTAAATCATAAGGAGAAAGAGTATGTTTAAGGTATCATCGAACCCACATATCCGGTCGAAGGACACGACATCCCGCATCATGCAGTATGTGGTGATCGCCCTGCTTCCGGCGACAGTATTTGGGGTATTCAATTTCGGTCTGCACGCGCTGCTTCTGGTGCTGGTCACAGTGGCGGCGACTGTGCTGACAGAGTACATATATGACAGATGTATGAAAAAGAAGATTTCAATCGGGGATTTTTCCGCTGTTGTCACAGGACTGCTTCTGGCGTTGAATCTGCCGCCAAAAGCGCCCGTATGGGTCGGCGTAATCGGCGGAGTTTTCGCGATTATTGTGGTCAAGATGCTGTTTGGGGGACTGGGGCAGAATTTTATGAATCCGGCGCTTGGAGCCAGATGTTTTCTGCTTATCTCATTTACTTCTATCATGACGAATTTTGACTGTGACGCGTATACAGGAGCAACACCGCTTGTAGCAATCAAGGCGGGAGAGGGTGCGCCGGAGCTTTTGAATATGATCATAGGACGGACCGCGGGTACGATCGGTGAGACAAGCATGATCGCACTGCTGATCGGGGCAGTGTTTCTGCTGGTGATGAAGGTGATCGATCTTCGCGTGCCGGGTTCCTATATCCTCAGTTTTGCCGTGTTTATTCTGTTGTTTGGCGGACGCGGTCTGGATATCAACTATATCTTATCGCAGCTTGCGGGCGGCGGATTGATGCTGGGGGCATTTTTCATGGCCACGGACTATGTCACCAGACCGATCACGAAAAACGGACAGTATGTGTTTGGCATCTTTTTAGGCATTATGACAGGTATTTTCCGAATCTTTGGACCGTCTGCAGAAGGGGTATCCTATGCGATTATCCTGGGGAATCTGTTAGTGCCTTTGATCGAAAAGGTTACAAAGCCTACAGCTTTTGGGAAAAAACGAAAAAGGAGGTAAGGTTATTGATATGGATAACGAGAAGAAATCAATGATAAAAGATGCGCTGATTCTCTTTGCGATAACACTTGTGGCCGGATTGCTGCTGGGATTTGTGTACGATGTCACGAAAGAGCCGATCGCACAGCAGGAAGCGAAGGCAAAAGCGGAGGCCTGCAAGAATGTATTTGCGGAGGCAGAGTCTTTTGAGGCTGTGATGAGCGAAGATGGTCCTACGGCTTATTTTGTGGCAGGGAAGGATTCCAATGTGGATATTGACGAAGTGATGCAGGCGCTTGACAGCTCTGGACAGCTGTTGGGATATGTGATCACGGTTACAGACCATGAAGGTTACGGCGGCGATATCCAGTTTTCCATGGGTGTGACGCTTGACGGGACGCTGAACGGCATATCGCTTCTGAGCATCTCAGAGACAGCCGGTCTTGGCATGAAAGCAGGAGATGTGCTCGTCCCGCAGTTTGCAGACAAGAAGGTTGAGCGCTTTACATACACAAAATCAGGTTCGACAAGCGACAGTGAGATCGATGCGATCAGTGGTGCGACAATCACCACCAACGCGGTAGTCAACGGAGTCAACGGCGGTCTGCTGTTTTTCCAGAATGTGCTTGCGGGAACCGAAGGAGGTGTCATCAATGAGTGATATGAACAGTGAGACAAAGCAAAGTTCCATGGAGGTATTTTTCAATGGACTTGTCAAAGAAAATCCTACCTTTGTGCTGACACTCGGAATGTGTCCGACGCTCGCGGTGACGACGTCAGCCATCAACGGACTTGGCATGGGGCTGACCACGACAGCAGTGCTGGTGCTCAGCAACGCTATTATTTCCCTGTTAAGGCACATTATTCCAAACCGGGTCCGGATCCCGGCGTTTATCGTCATTGTGGCTTCCTTTGTCACGATGGTGGAATTGCTGCTTGAAGGGTTTATCCCCAGTCTTTACTCGGCGCTGGGGTTATATATTCCGCTGATTGTTGTGAACTGTATTATCCTGGGGCGTGCGGAGTCTTTCGCGTCTAAGAATCCTGTTATCCCGTCCATATTTGACGGTATGGGAATGGGGCTCGGATTTTCGGTGGCACTCACGGCAATCGGTGCGGTGAGAGAGCTGTTGGGAGCCGGAGAAATATTTGGAGTGCCTGTAATCAATAATGTACTTGGCGGTATTTCTTCCCTGCTGGGAAGGGCAGAGCCGATTGAGTATGTGCCAATCAGTATCTTTGTGCTGGCTCCGGGAGCATTTTTCGTGCTTGCCGCGCTCACTGCACTGCAGAACCGCGTCAAGAGGAAGATGCAGGAAAAGGGTCAAAATGCGGACAAAATTCAGTCGGGCTGCAGTTCGGACTGTGCAAACTGCTCTGACAGCGGATGTGCGCGCCGCTTTGTCGATGTAGATGGAGCGCCGGGTTCCGTTGCGGACGCAAAAAAATCATAGAAAAATCTATGCGCAGGAAGGCGCAGAAAGGAAAGAAAGATGCTTGACGTAGTAAAGGATTTATTGATATTGATGATCAGCTCCTCACTTGTGAGCAATGTCGTGTTGAGCCAGTTTCTGGGGCTGTGCCCGTTTCTCGGCGTTTCCAAGAAGGTTGACACGGCGGCAGGCATGGGCGGCGCGGTTATTTTCGTCATAACCATTGCGTCCGGTGTGGCGGCTGTCATATACAAGGTGGTATTGGAGCGGTTTGACATCACCTATTTGCGGACGATTGTATTTATCCTGGTGATTGCTGCTTTGGTGCAGTTTGTGGAAATGTTCCTGAAAAAGTATGTGCCGTCGCTCTACCAGGCGCTTGGCGTATATCTTCCGCTGATCACAACAAACTGTGCAGTGCTCGGTATCGCAATCACAAACGTGCAGAAGAAGTATGGAATCGGATTTAGCATTGCAAGCGGATTATTTACGGCTGTCGGATTTATGATTGCGATTGTGATTCTTGCCGGAATCCGCGAGAAGATGGAGTACAATGACATACCGGAATCTTTCAGGGGCATGCCGATCGTGCTGATCACAGCGGGACTGATGGCGATTGCGTTCTGCGGATTCTCAGGACTGCTATAGTTGGAACGAAACGATTATCTAAGGCATTAACAGACGCCGACTAAGGAGCTGTAATGAAAGTTTCATTCATGACAGATCCTGAGATAATCGATGTTTCGTACAGCAGGTTTGTGGAGCACAAACTTGTGGAATTGGATGGAGGTTAGGTTATGAATATTTCAGCAATAGTGACTGCGGTTGTGGTCGTGGGCGGAGTCGGTTTATTTCTGGGTATCTTCCTCGGTATAGCAAGTATTGTATTCAAAGTAGAGGTGGATGAGAAGGAGGAGGCTGTCCTGGGCGTGCTTCCCGGAAATAACTGCGGTGGCTGTGGATATCCCGGCTGTTCGGGACTTGCCGCGGCGATCGCAAAGGGCGAGGCGCCGGTAAATGCCTGCCCTGTCGGCGGCGAGCCTGTCGGCAAAAAGGTTGCGGCAATCATGGGCGTGGAGGCAGGCGAGTCTGTCAGAATGACAGCTTTTGTGAAGTGCGCGGGCGACTGTGAGAGAACCACACAGATTTATGAGTACACAGGAGTGGAAGACTGTGGTATGGTCCGCTATGTGCCGGACGGCGGCGCGAAGTCCTGCGGCCATGGCTGCCTTGGATATGGTAACTGTGTGAAGGCGTGTCCGTTTGATGCGATTCATATTGTGAATGGCATTGCGAGAGTTGACAAGGAAAAGTGCAAGGCATGTGGAAAGTGCGTGGCGGCTTGTCCAAAGCAATTGATCGAATTGATACCTTATGAGGCAAAGGCAGCAGTGGCGTGCAGTTCCAAAGACAAAGGTCCTGTCACGATGAAAGCCTGTCAGACAGGCTGTATCGGCTGTAGTCTCTGCGTGAAAGTGTGTCCTTCAGGAGCTGTGACAGTGACGGATTTCCATGCACACATTGACGAGAGCAAGTGTACCGGCTGCGGCGCGTGCAGGGAGAAGTGCCCGAAGAAGGCGATTGTGTAGTTTGGGGTGAAAATGGGAAACAATTCAATTGAATGAGATTTTAGGGGAAAGCGGCATGAGAGCGGTTGAACAAGTGGATGTCTGTTACACAGATGACAATGAGAAGCGCTGTTCAGTTTTTGTGGGTATCTGTCAATCGCAGGAGTTATTTGAACAATATTGAAAGAAAGATTACGAACTTCTCAATGACGACTGTATTGGATTTGAGATGGCATTGATTTTGGAATCAATACCTATGATGAAGATTTTGCAGTTATGGTATTACAGAAGGAACTGACAAACAAGATTGAAGAGATTGCCAAAGACGCGGAGGTATTTGAAATCGATGCGCTGAAAAGAAGGTATCCTGATGGATTGGACAGATCTTATAACGCGATCATTATTTTGGATCAGTTAATTTATGACGGATCAGTCAGGGAAGTACAGAATGAAATGTTTGGTTATTTCAAGTTCCTGGGCGTGTTTGACAGCGACTGACTGATTCAGATATTGCGGATAATTGAATACTGAAATGATAGCATAAGGGCGTATGGAATGGTAAACCATATGCCTTTATTGATCAACGGGAGAACTTGCAGAACAACTGGAATAGAAAACAAAACCTTGACACCTGAAAAAGACTATAACTATGATTTACAGATGGGATGGTATGAATGCACCTAAGGAACTGTAGGAAAATAAGTGATGCAGATTGCACAGGATATTTCTTCGAGGGTGTATGTCAAAAAAACGTAGGCGTAGTGGGCTACGGCGAGGCTTTTTGACATGCACAATCGGAGAAATAGACAAGTCAAGATGTGTCACTTATTTTTCTACAGTTCCTAATTAATTAAAGCTTTAGTTTTCCACTTATTAATTTGTGTGTAAAACTGGAGAGGCAGGCAGTTCTTGATTCTGCCATTAGCTTTTATAAAAGTGCCTTGTAAACTATCCGACGGAAAATGATTTCAGTTTTTCAGCGAATGTGCGGCAAATTATTCGACCAAGAATGTATATTGGCCAATTCTGTCCCTTGTTCATTCTGATATAGAATGATAGAATGACATTATATAAAGTGATAAATGTATTGATTAGACTAGAAATATTTGGACGTGTTTCAAATTCAACTAATAAACGCATGTTCTTAAATTGCCTTGAAAAGCTTATGAATATGGTAGAATAAGACATACCTTTTCCTGAAATATGTTAACTAATTGTTATTGAATTTGAATTACGCCAATATTTATCCAGATTTTGGAAGTTCACATTTAGAAATGATGAATAGGAAAAGTGATTGATAATCGCTGATTATCAATTCAATATGCGATATATATTTTTATCGCATATTTTGTATATTTTCTAAAATGAAATTTGAATTTGGGTCAAATTTGATGTTGTAACTTTACTTGGGAAATTTTTTACGATCAATAGTGCAGAACGTGCGTATCTATGATGTGCTATAGATAGAAGTGCTGAGGAGTGATGGTCGCCGGCTATCTATAAAAGCGTATTTCCGTGCATTAGTTGTCAATACCTGTTGAGCCAGCAGTTGTAGCGAGTCAGTCAACTAATTTTCCAAGTAAAACTACACTATTGTCAAATTCGTATAGCTTGATAATTACAGTAATTAGATATAATATGTTTATGGTATATATCGTGTTTAATTTTTGCTTATGTACATGTACCCATTTTTTTGTTGCCTAAAATCTTAGTCTTGAGTATTAAGGACTCTATTTAAGTCACCCAGAAATTTGTGAAAATCGAAAGCAAATAACTGGCAGCAAAAATTTTTTACGCTTGATTAATAGTATATTTACAAAACTAATTCTATATGGGAGATAAATATTTAGTGAAAAAGTATAAAATAGGTTACACCAACGGTGTGTTTGATTTATTTCATGTAGGTCATTTACATTTTTTGAAAAAAGCTAAATCATATTGCGATTTTTTAATTGTCGCTGTGTGTGAAGACCAACTTGCATATGCGAATAAAGGTAAATATCCTGTTATTGCTGTTAAAGAACGTATGGAGTTATTAAATGCAATAAAATATGTGGATATGGTTGTGCTTCAAGCAACAACGAATCGGATTGAAGAATGGGAAAAATATCACTTTGATGTCATATTTCATGGAATAGATGGGAAAGATTGGGATATACAACATGGATATTTTGATGCATTACAAAAACTTGGGGTTGAAAGTATTTATTTTGAACGCACAATGAATATTTCTACAACGCAGATTATAAATAGAATTGAGGGAGAAAGTATAAAATGAAAAAGAAAAAAAGTTTTATAATATGGCTCATTCCCATTACAATTCTTTTTGTTTTTTTTATTGTAATTACAGTTCTTTTATGGAGAAAAGCTATGAATTGGGAATTATATATTCCAACTGTGATTGCTGATTTTACATTAATTGCAACAATTATACCTTTATATAATAAAGTTGTTTATCCTTATTTTAATAATTATGTAAAAGAACGCGATTTTTCGATATTTGTAGGTCGTTCAATTGAATCTCGAGCAATTATAGATGCTATAAATTCTGGCAAACAGATTATTTATATAAGCGGACGAGCTGGAATAGGCAAGCGGTTTCTTTTATATAAATTAATAGATATGTTACATAAAAAGGAACAAATTTTAATAAGTTCATCATTATATCCTATATATATTAGTTTTGAAGCTGGAGAAAATGTAAAGCAGAGTATAAGGAGAAGTGTCGGAGTAAAAGAGGAGTTTAATAATCCAGATCTAGTTAAATATTTACATAAACTAACTAAGGCGAAAACAATTATTATATTAATTTATAATATACATTTAAAGACATATCTTGATTTGACAGAAGAAATTAATACATTAACTACGCTTGATCACAATCTAATATTTGTAATTACAGCTGAGAGTATTAGCGATATGTATAAACCTATCCAAATGAGTAATTTTTCAAAAAAAGAGGTCAAAGAAATTGCTTTAAAAAGGGATATAAATATTACAGATGATGCTTGTGAAGATATAGTGAATAAATCAGGCGGATTGCCAATTCTAATTACGTGCTTAATCAATCAATTAAAACTAACTGGCGATATATCCGATTATACAGAAATAAGCCAGTTTATTTATAAAATATGTGAAAGTCTCAGTGATGACCAAAGGGAATTACTTATTCTAATATCATATTATTCAATTGCTAATACAACAATATCAAAATATCATTTAGGAAAATATTGTAACATTTGTACTAGGCAAAATATTGATGAACTTGTAAAAAAAGGATTAATTGATTTTTTGCCACAGACAGGTGAAATTATTACTCAAAAATTTTTTGCCGAAATTATACAGGATTTATTTGAAGATAAAAGATTTGAAATATGCAAAAATCTTTATGAAATGTTAAGTGAAGAAAACGAGAAGGAACGTAAGCACAAGGTTATTTTTCTCTTACTTTCCAATATAAAAGGTTTTTATGATAATAAATTGATTAATTA